>NZ_JAMYMO010000023.1:0-87047 GCF_040318575.1 Mesorhizobium sp. M1088
GCCACATCGGCCACCTCGTTGAAACGATCGAGGCAACCGAATGCAACAACTACTTCGCAAACGCCGGCTACGCTTCCATCAAAACGTGAAAGGCTCTAGCCCTTCGTCGGCGCCAGATGTTGCTTGCTACCTCGCGGCTAGCCTACCGCAGGTCCAGCTGCAACAGGCCGCTATAATCCTCCGTCGCCAGGAAGAAGCCCTCGTCGATCGCCTTGGCTCTGAAAGCGGGATCGTCGCCGAGGTTGCGAAATTCCGGCTTCAATGTGCCTGATGCATCGAAGTAGCGATCTCGAAAGGTCGCCCGGTCAAGCCCGGCATAGTCTTTACCCTGACCTGCGACCGTGCAGGATTTCAGTTCGGTTTGGTCGGCAGCGTCCGCCGGGAAACTCTTCCTTGCAAAATCCATGGGACCGATGCCTGGAGCAATGCTGCGGGGGAATTGCGTGACGCACCGCTTCGTCGCGTCACCCGCAGCGATCGTCAGATCGAAATAGGGAGGCCTCAGCCCCTTGGTCGCGAGGTAGGCAAAGGCACGAATGCGATTGGCTGCCTTCAACGTATCAAGGTCGGTCGTCTCCAGAATGCCGCCATCGATGGTGAGCTTTCCCGACCCGCCAAGTGCGGCAATTTGCTTCTGCAGCCAGTCTGCGTCACGATCGATCCAGGTCAGGAAATCGAGTGGCATCGCTTGCGGCTCCTTCATCTGCGGGTTCATGGATTGAGCGAGGGCCGCCGCAGTGATGAGCATCGCCAGCCCGGCCAGCGCTGCCGTAGAGAGAGGGAAGTTACGCATGTCATGCCTCCGTCCTTCTGCGTTGCCGCGAATCAGTTGTAGTGGTTGCGCGGCTTGATACCGAGCATGTCGCGCAATTGGTTCTCCGTTATGTCGTCAGGCCGCGGCGTTCCGCCGACACCGACGGTCCGCGCTTCCTCGTCCATGGAGGTATGTGGCTTTCCATCAAGCCCGTTGTAGGTGGCTGGACCCATGCCGGAAATCTGTCCCGCCTGGATGTGGGAGGCGTGGATTTGCTCATGGGCGAGCACGATGCCGGGATCGGCCGGGTTTGTCGCGACCGTGCCGGTCGATTTGTCGAACTCGCTCGACGTGCGGATACGGGCTGCCGCCGGATCGTAAGAGATGACCGCTCCTCCCGGTGTCGTCGTCGGATCCTTCGTGTGATCGGCGAGATCGGTTCCGGTGCGGCCGGCCACGTTCTGGATCGTCACCGTTTCTGGGCTGTCGACAATCCTCTTGGTGAGTTCGCGCCCTGTATCCATCCCGGTACCGGGTACGAAGAAGTCCTTGACGTCGAGCCAGGCGCCGTGGAGCCAGCTTTGCGAAACCTCGCCGGTCTTGCTGTCGACTCGGGCAGTCGGGTCTGTGCGTTGGATATCCTCCTCAACTTGCCGCCGATAGGCGGCATCGCCGGCCACGATCTCCTTGAGACCTGTCGGGTCGATATAGGCCATCGGATTATTGTTGGCATATGCGAAGAGATTGCATGATGTGGGGTTGCCGGTGCAGCGCTCAGGATCGCCGACATACAGCGGGTCGGGTGAGACGAAGCGGCCAAGGGCCGGATCGTAGTAGCGGGCACCGAAGTAGTAGAGCCCGGTATCGTCGTCGAGATATTTGCCGGTGAACCGATGGTGGGTTTTTTCGCGCGGCAACTCGCCCGAAATATCCGTCAAGTGATCGGCCCAGGCAGGAGCCAGTACTTCCGGCTTGTGCTCGGTTCCGTATGCGCGATAGAGCATTTGCTCGACCGGGGCGCCGCCCGAGGCGATCACATAGTCGCTGCTCTCGATATGATCCTTGAGGTAATAGAACCATTTACCGGTGCCGTGCTCGAGCCGCACCAACTTGGTCGAGGCAATGTTGACATAGCTCTCTTCGCCCTTTGGGCCGACCTCGAATGTCTCCACTGGATAGAGATAAAGCTGGTCTGGCTTCGATCCGTCCGGAGTAACGATCTTCTTGTATAGGCGTCGACCGGTCTGGTCGTAGCCGTAGAAGACGTCGTTGGTCACGGTTTGCGCTCGGATGAGCCGGCCGTTGATGTCAAAGACAGTGCCGGTAAGGTTCGGCGACGTCGCCAGCTGGCCGAAGCCATCGAAACCATATGGCTTGGACGCGCTGCCGGCCGGAATGAGGCCGGTCGCGCTGGCTGCCGCCGGGACAATCCGTGCTCCGGGATCGAGCTCGTCATTGCGGGCGAAGGTGCCGGCAGGCGAATAGCCGAATTCGGCATGTTTGCCATAGCGATCGATACTCACGAGCTCGTTCTTGAAGTCATAGTGAAAGGTGCCGGAACGGTCGACATGGGTCGCGTCGCCGGCGCCACTGCCCAGCGCATCGACGATCTGTGTGATGGAGCCGTTCGAGTTGAAAGCCATGGTCAAGTCCTGCAGCGGAACGCCTCCCGCTTGCGAGACGATATGCGTCAGGAACAGCGTCGTCGGATCGTAGGTCATCTGCGTGAAGGCGCCGAGCCGGTAGTTGACGCGCTCGACCCGTCCTTCCGGATTGTACGTGATGTTCTCGATCACTTTCTGCGGGCCGGCGAAGTCCGGATGGGATACCGTCACGGAGCGGAGATTCTTGTCCGGTCCGAGCGCGAATTTCGACGTCAGGCCGCGTGGGCCGATCGATGAATCGATCCGGCCATCAAGCGTGTGATGGAAGCGATCGGCATACTTTGCGTGGTTGATCTCCACCTCGTTGGCGGTCATGCGGCCGTTCGCGTTGTAGGCGTAGCGTTCGGCCGCATCGAACAGGCCGTTGGGATCGTGGATGATGACCTCGGTTATTTTATCGAGCGGCAACGCGATCGGCACTTCGAACCCGGCCGCAGAGGCTATCTCGACGCCCCGGTCGTAGCGGTATTCGAGATGGAGGACACCGTCGTCAACCTCTGTGAGCTTGCGGTTAAGGAAGTCGTAGGTGGACGTCTGCACGGAAGCTTCGCCGTTCACGCCGACGCGCGCGATCGCTGATTGCCGCCCGCGCGCGTCGTAGAAGGCGTACCGGTCGCCCATTCCGGGGATCGACTGGAATTCGATGTCGCCGACCGAATTGTAGATCAACCGTCGAGGCGCAGTTTCGCCCGGCAGCCAAATCTCGCTCAAATAGCCGAAGGAATCGCGCACGAAGCGGGAAATTTGCATCACGCCGTCGCCATTGGCGGCGATGAAGCCGGTCACCCCGTTCTCGTTGCTGAGCGAATATTCCTCGCTCCGCACCGTACCATCGAACTGATCGGCATAGGTCGTTATTGTGTGCGTGCCCCAAGGCCCGAAGGTCATCTCGGAAACCTTGCCCGACGGGTAAGACTCACGCACCATGCGGCCCGTTGCGTCGTAGGTATATGTGTTGCCGATTTCGTGATCCGGACGCGGAACGTCGCCCAGCTCGAAGACCTTCTGCAGGTTCAGATCGTCGATACCGCCGAAGCTCCTGACGACGAATGGGGTCCAGCGGAAGACCAGTTTCTCGTTGCGATTGTAGAGCGCGAAGTTGCGGACCCGCACGCCCCCCTCGGCAACGCTTTCCAGGTCGGCGATCTGGTTGCCGCGGGCGTTGTAGGCGGCGAGCTCGGCAATGAATTCGCTTTCGCTTTCCGGAGTTTGGGCAGCGCTTGCGTAACGGCGCTTCGATGTCAAGATCAGTGAGGGCAGGCCGCTCTCGCCGATCTTGTAGCTGTAGAATTTCTCCGCACCGTCGGCTGCCACCTCATGGATCCTACGGCCGAGCGCGTCATAGTCGTTGGTGACGACCATGCCGAGGGGAGTCGTCATCGTTCGCACAGCTCCGGCCCGTGGCCCGTCGTAGGTCATTGACGTGATCTGGTTGAGCTCAGGCGCACCACCCGCCATCTTGGTGTGGCTCATCGGCGAGGTGCCGGTCTGTTCGTAGAGAACGGCCTCTGTCTGCCCAAGGTCGTCCGACAGCGCGGTGGTGTTGCCAAAGACGTCATAGCCCATTCTCTTGGTGAGGGTGCGGGTGGCGTTGCGGAACTGCTCGAGCGACGCCGGCAAGTTGCTGAGGCCGGAAAAGACTTCGAGTGTCCGGGTGCCCATGCGACCGCCCGCGTCGGCTAGATAGGTGAAGCTTTCACGGCTGAGCAGTCGCGTTCCGGTTAGGATACGGCGCTCGGATGCGGCGTTGACAATGCTGAGCGCGGCGAGATCGGCACGCGACTGCGCATACCCGGTCTGGGTGGTGCGGCTAAAGCCCTGAATGGTCAAATCCGCGGGTCCCGGGATATCGCGAACCTGCACAGTTTCCGAGGCGGGCATATTGAATTCGTCGAAATCGGCATACGTCTGGACCTTCACCGGGTCCTTACATTCGGGATCGGCCGGGTCCTGCTGTTCGGCGTCGCCGGCGGAACCGGTCAGCGTCTCCTTGACCTTTCTGAGATAGGACGAGCCGTCGCCACGCGAAAACGTCTCCCACACCGACGACTCACACTTCAACATCATCCCGGTCGTCGGCAGCTTCTGGGTGCGCGTGGCGGTCGACAGCGAGTGCAGCGCCGCCGCCGACGGATCGAGCGTCTCGGTCGTCTCCGCGCTCGCGACGAGCGTCGCCTCGGGCTTCACTTCATAGGTCTTGCGGATCTTCAGTTTGCCGGCGAGGTTCAGGTCAGCCGCCGTTTCCGCGAAGGTGTAATACTGTTCGCGATCGAGGCTTGAGCGCTGCGTGACCCGCTGGCCGGCCGCGTTCTCGTCGCCGTACGCGATCCTCTCGACGTCCGAGAAGCCGATAAAACGGCGATTGATCACATCGTAAAATGGATTGTGGTAGAAATATTCGTCCGTCTGCACTTGGGCGCGAACCTGGCCGGGTATGCCCTGCGACGTGACGAGTTGCTTGGCAACGACAACGGGAAAATGCAGGTTGCGCGTCGGCTGGCCGTTGGCGCGGTCGCGCAGCATCTCGTCGATCGAAGTCGCATAGCGAATGTCGTGCCGGCGGCCGGAATCGAAGTCGACGACCGTGAGCAGGTTGGCCTTGACCAACTGCACCGTGTCGGTGCGGTTGAAGTCAATCACGACGACGGGCTTCACCTCGTCGCCGGACGGCTTCTGGAACACGATGATTTCGCTCTGGCCGTCGCCGTCGATGTCTGCGACGCGCGAAGCGAAGGTCTGCGTCGACGCGCCCAGTTGAACCCGCAGATTGAGCGCGATGCTGAGCGGATCCTTCAGGTAGGTCCCGTCGCCGAAGCCGAGCCAGACGCGCATCTGGTCAGTGCGCTCGCCCATCGACGCGAAATCGATGATGCCGTCGCCGTTGGCGTCGATGTACCACATTGTGGCGAGGTTATCGCCGGGCTGCATGCCGCCAATCTTCGAGAAGCTGCCGTGACCGCAGACCGGATCGTTGATCGCGGCGTCGCCAAACAGCAGCGCATTCGGGTCCTTCGAGAACATGTCGCCCTGGTTCTCATAGAGGCAGAAGCCCTGGTCAGCCGGGCGGATGACGACGAGATCGGGCAGCCGGTCGCCATTGATGTCGACCATCCGCACATTGTTGCGGCCGAGTATCTGGCCGTCCTGACTGTTGAATGGGAACGCTTTGGTAAGCGCTCCGAAATTGACGTTGTAACCCCCATCGGCCTGCCGCCGGGTGAGATTGAGAAATATCCGCCATTCCGTGCGGCCATCAGCATTGAGGCGCGTCGTGACGATGTCGGACAGGCTGTCCATATTAACGTCGGCGAAGCGGCCGTTGCCGCCCGCGAATGTCGTTGGCGAGACGCCGGGCAGCGGGATCGAGCGGCCGAGATAAGGGAAGGTCCCGTCGGCTTTGCCGTCATAGACGTGCATCAGCCCGTCTTCGATTTCGACGATATCGACGAAGCTGTCGCCCAGGATGTCGGCAAAAGCGAAGCGATTGTCGGTGAGCCGGGGGGCGATCTGGCGCATTAGTCCAGCCTCGGTCGGACGCGACAGCACGAGTTGGCTGGTGTCGCCGAAGGCGCTGTTCAGGTCGCCGCTTCCGAGATGCACCGTCGCGCCGTCATCCTTGGTCTGCACGATGTCGACCAGTGCATCCATGTTGAGGTCGGCCAATTCGAAATTCTGCGGCGGGATGTCGCCGGCGAACGCCATTTTCGGCGCTTCGAACACGACGGGGCGCGACGCCAGTTCGGCGCTTGTCCACGACGAATAGCCGAAATGGATGTCCGGGAACTTCAGCGTCGATTGCGCCAGCGCCTCGCCGCCGGTGTCACCATACCGGTAGAGCACGCGCAGCTGGTCGAGCACATTGACCGACTGCGCGTCGATGAGCGGCGTGAGGTCGGCCTGAGCCTTCGCCAGGCAGTCCGGATGCGCCCGGACGACGAACTTCGACGTGTCACTGGTATCACGGCCGACATATCCCATGCACCATTGGGCGTAGACGGTGTCTTTGAACTTGGCCGTCACCTTGCCGTAGAGCCGGGCGTTCTCCTGTTTGCTGCCATTGGTGTGGCTTACGAGCGTCGATTGCGTCTCGATCAGCTCGAACTGATAGCTGCTCTGACCGCCGGCGAAGCTGGCCTTTGTCAGGTAGCTGCGTCCACCGAAACGCTGGTACTCGTAGCGGATGGCTTCGCGGTTGGCATTGAGCTGCAGCACCAGGGGCCATTTCGTGACATAGGGCGCGGCTACATCGAAATTGCCCTCTGCCACGGAGGAATCGCCGCTGAAGATCAGCCGTGTTCCGTTGGCGTTGATCACCTCGAAACCGGAGGAGATGGTGTCGGTGTGTAGGCCGCCCGTCAGGTCGAGCGAAAGGACGTCGAACGCGCCAGTGTGGTAGAGGATCTTGACGAAATCCTCGGCATATTCGGGCTTGTACTCCCAGACGCCGTTCTGGTTGCCGAGGAAGATGAGCCGCGCGCCCATATACGACAGGCGGGAGAAGAAATCGCCGCCTGGCTTGGTGCCGGGCACGGCCGTGCCGAGATCGTCATTGACGGCGATCGCCTGGGTATTGAACTGCCAGCCGATACCGAGCCCGTTGCCGGTATCGCCCGCGAACTGGCTGTAGGTGAGGCTCAGTTGCGGCCCGAACTGGCCGCGCGTCGGCAGGGTGGGTAGCGGCACGGTGAAGTTCGCCGATCCCGTATTGTTGTTCAGCGTGAAGCTGCCTTCCTCCTGCGTGACAGTGCCGCCCGCAGCGGGCAACTGCACAATCGACGTCGCAGATTTGTCTTCGGCGCGGGCCGGTGAGCCGAGTACTGCGGCGCCAGCGGCCAGGGCTGCGAGGGCGGTAAGGGTCTTTATGAACATGGGACTACCTCTCCGGATGCAGGCACTACTGATGAATTTGCGGACCCACGATGATGAGCTGTAAGCAGTTCGGGCGCGGACAGATGACCGAGGGCTGGACGGCGATCGCGTCGTGCAAGTGAATGTTTCCATCGAAGATGCGCCACGGCTCGCGGTTGCAGGCTTCGGCGACTTGAGGGAGGAGCGGCTGCGGGAAGGAGCAGACCGGATTGTTGCCCAGATAGGTCTTTCCGATCACCGGATGGACGCTAGCGAAGTTCTCGATCCGATTGCCTCTCAGATCGACGACTGACAGCGCCGGAAGCGAGCCAAGCGGCAGCGCATCGAAGACCCGGTTGTTGCGCAGATCGATATCCGACAGTGCCGGCATGTTCGATAGATTGCCGACATTGGTGATCTGGTTGTCGTTCAGGTAGATGTATTTGAGCCCGCTCGATCCGAAGCGCGGGATCGCGGATAGCCGGTTGGTGGCGAGGTTCAGTTTCTGAAGTCCTGTCAGCGAAGCGATCGGCGACGCGTCGGTGATCACATTGTCGAAGAGGTTAAGTTCGCCCAGCGCCCGGAAATGGACCACCGGGTTGACGGCGATGATCGATTTCTTGTTCAGAGTCAGGCTGGTCAGTGACTGCGCCCAGTTCTGCGCTGCACTGCAATCTGCGCTGTCGACGTGGTCGGCCTGCATGCGGCTGTCGAGCGCCGCCATGAAGCCGCGGGCGTCGCCGAGCGCAATAGAATCGAACCGGTAGACGATGCAGTATTCAGCGAAGCTGGCGTATTGCAGTGGCAGATTGCGCATGCCGGCATCCTCGAGCAGCGGCAGGTCTGCCAACGGCGTCACGGATTGTACGTGTGTGTTCGAGAAATAGAGCTTTGTCAGCTTGTTGAGCATTCCGATGCCGATCAGGTTCGACAGGGGATTGCCGTCGATGTTCAGTTGTTCGAGGCGGCGCAGCTGGAGGATGCCCTGGATCGAGGGGATCTGGTTGTTGCGGATCCAAAGCTTCGTCAGCCCCGGTACCGCCGACAGCGCCGAGACGTCGGACAACTGGTTGTCGGACAGGTCGATGGAGGTCAGATTTCCCATCACCGGGAAGAGCGAGACGCTGGTCAACCCGCGGTTCTTCGCATCGGCGAACTGGCGCGAACTGAGATCGTCATAGGCTCTGCCGCAAACAGTCTTGCCCGAGATCGATAGCAGCGCGTTCACTTCCGCGGTTTGCGCGGGCGTTAGAAAGTCGGTCTGGTTCCGCATCAGGCATGCCGACAGGAAGTCGCTCGCCTGCACGGGATTGTCGGAAAGATCGAGACTGATCAGGCCCGACAGCGCTGCCAGCGGTCTGACATTGGCGATCGAATTCTTCGACAGGTTGAGTGTGCCGAGATTGGTCAGGCCGGCAAGCGGCGAGACGTCCGTGATGGCATTGTTGGACAGGTTGAGCGAGGTGAGTTGCGGTAAGGTGGCGAGCGGACGCAGATCGCTGACGATCTTCGACGACAAATCGAGTGCGGTGGTCGCCAGCAGCTTGTTGCCGACCACCAAGCACGTCCCGCCACCCTCCAGTTCGACCATGGCTCGTATGGTTTGCCCAAGCGGGGTCGCCGCGTCGCGGTGCAGCACGCACAGGTCAACGAAGCTCTGCCCGCCATTCGCCACGATTGGATTGCCGCTGAGATTGATGGCCAGCGTCGAGGGGAAGCTGCCGAGATTGGCGAAGGTTTCGATCTTGTTGTTGGCGAGGTTGAGACTGGTCAGGCCGCCGAGCGCGCTGAGCGGATCGAGCATGTCGCCCGTGAGGCCATTGTTGGCGATGGACAGGATCGAGAGCGCCTGCAGGAATTGCAGCGGCTCAAGGCTGGCGATCTTGTTGTCGTCGAGTGTGAGGTTCGTCAGCAACGCCAGCGCCGACAGCGCGCGGATGTCGGTGATGTCGTTGTCGGAGACGTCGGCCCGCGTCAGCGCGATCAGTGGCGCCAGGGCGTTGATGTTGCTGACGTGATTGCCGGAAATATCAAGAAAGGTCAGTGTCTTGAGCTTGGCCAGCGGCCCGAGTTCGGCGATCGAGTTGTTGCCGGCGATCGACAGGCTGGTGAGGTTCGTCAGCACCGCAATCGGCTCGAGTGATTGCACGCCCTTGCCGCTCAGGTTCAGCGTCGTGATCGATTCCAGGAAGGTCTGTGCGGTGGCGCAGGCGGCCGGGTTGCCGAGCGCGGAGACTCCGCCGGGCGTTGAATCGAGCACCGCCATCACGGTCGCCGTTTCAGCCGGCGTGCGGTCGCCCTTGATGCACCATTTCGCGAAGGTGGTCGGCTTGTTGACCAGCGGCGCGCCCGAGAGGCACGTGATGGTGTGGATCTTGCCGGCGAAGAACGGCGTGGGGTCGGCGTTCAGCGCCTGGTCGAGATTGAGCTTCAACTCGGTGACCAGCGGTGCGCAGGATGGAATGTAGAGCCGGTCGGAAAATGTCGTCGCGCCGAAGTCTGAGGGAAATTGCAAGTAGTAGATGAGGCCGCCGCCATTATCGTACGCGAACACCTTTATTGGGTATGTCTCGCCCGAGGGGCACAGCAGCGGATTGGCGGCCGGATCCGCGGCGACGATCGCGCTGTCGACGGCGGTCAACACCTCCGAGGGAACCGTCGCGAAGCCAAGTCCGCGGATCACTGCTTCCTCGTCCGCCTGGTCCTTGCAGCGGATGCGGTAGCCGCGCCCGTCGGAGATAAGCAACGGATAATGCAGCCGGTTCGCCTCCAGCGCCGGATCCTCGAACAGCACAACCTTCGGCTCGTCCGCGCGGGCCGGGCCGGCGGCGGCGGCCACGAGCATGACCAGAACAAGGAGCAGCGATTGGCCGATGCGGTTCATCTGGTTTCTCCTTTCGAGGCTCAGGCTGATCGATGCGGCTCAATCAGCCCGAACCAATGGCAGCGCTACATCTCGTCCGCGGTCTTGATGGTCCAAAAGCTCGACGGCTCGCGATCGCAAGTGAACTGAAGGGCCGGGATGTTGTTCAAGTTGCTAACCCCGCCGGCAATGATCAGGCACTTGCCTGTCTGGACGTTTTCCGCCTGAACTCCGTCGCGCGTCTCGACAAGGTTCCAACGACGCGAAGGATCGCTGTCACAGTTGAACTGCAAGGCCGGGATGTTGTCTTCGGTACTGAGTCCGCCGGCAATCGTCAGGCACTTGCTTGTCCGGACGTTGGCCACCTGGAAGCCATCGCCCGTCTCGACCAGCCTCCAGCGCTGCCATTGACTGCCGTCGCAGTCGAATTGCACCGTCGGTGCATTGTTGTCGGTTCGTCCTTCCGCGACCGAAAGGCACCTTTCGGTTTGCCGGTTCACCAGCAACACTTCCGGGTCGGCCGCCCGGATGCTCCAGAACCGCGACGGATCGCGGTCGCAATTGAATTGGAGGGCAGGGACGTTGTCATCGGTGCTCACCCCGCCGGCAATGGTCAGGCATTTGCTCGTCTGCATGTTTTCAGCCTGGAAGCCGTCGCCGGTTGCGGTCAGCTTCCAGCGCCGCGACGGATCTCGGTCGCAGTCGAATTGAAGGGCCGGGATGTTGTTGTCGGTGCTGACACCGCCGGCAATCGTCAGGCATTTTCCGGTCCGCACGTTCTGTAACTGAAAACCGTCATTCGTCTCGACCAGCTTCCAGCGGCGCCACTGGTCGCCGTCGCAGTTGAACTGTACGGCCGGCGCGTTGTTGTCGAGGCGCCCCTCGGAAACTGCCAGGCATTTGCCGGTCTGCATGTTTGCCAGCACCACGTCTCCCTCCTTGATCGCCGTGATGCAGGCTTCGAAAATTTTCCCGGTGGCCGCGGTCGATTGCTCCGGTCGACTGATGCAGACCGGATTGCCGTCCAGCGAAGGCTTGAATGGCAGGATGGCGCTGACGGACTGCACCGTGGCCAGACGGTTCGCGCGCAGGTTAAGAGAGGTGAGTTCGGTAAGGCCCATCAAGGCGCGCGCATCCGTGACGCGGTTTTTCGACAGGTCGAGCGCCGTGAGCTCTTGCAGAAACCGCAACGGCGACACGTCGTCGATCTTGTTGCTGGCCAGAACCAGTCGCGTCAGCGCCCGCGCCGAGGCGAGCGGCCGCAGGTCGGCGATCTGGTTGGAACTGAGGTCGGCGTCGGCCAAATCCTTCATCACGCCAGTCACGTTGATGTTGCTGATCCTGTTTCGCGACAGATCGAGAAAGGTAAGCTTGGTCAGCTTTTCCAGATCGCGCGTGTCGGCTATTTCATTGCCGGACAAGGTCAGGCGCGTCAGATGGGTAAGTGTCGCCAGCGGCTCGAGATTTGTCAGCCGTCGCCCGGCAAGGTCGAGCGTCGTGCTCGACGCGAGAAAGTCCTGCGCGCTTGCGCACGCCGCCGGATTGCCCAACGCGGAGGCACCGCCGGGTGTCAGCTCGAGCAGCTCCTCGACCGTCGTCTGCTGGGCAGGATCAAGGTCGTTCTTGATGCACCAACTGGCAAAGGTCGTCGGCCGTCCGACAAGCGGCGGGCCCGCCAGGCATGCGATGGTATGGACCTTTCCGGCAAAGAAAGGGGTGGGGTCGGCCTCGATCGCCTGATTGAGGTTGAGCTTTAACCCTTCGACCAACGGCGCGCAGCCGGGAATGTAGAGTTGGTCGGAAAAGGACGTTGACCCGAAATCGGTCGGGAACTGCAGGTAGTAGACGAGCCCGCTGCCGCTATCATGCGCAAAGACCTTGATCGGGTAGTGCTCGTCGGATGGGCACAACAGCGGATTGGCGGCTGGGTCGGCCGCGATGACCGCATTGTCGACGGCGCTCAGCATTTGCGACGGGAAAGTTACTAAGCCCAGTCCGCGGATCACTGCTTCCTCGTCCGCCTGAACACTACAGCGAATGCGGTAGCCGCGTTCTTCGGAGATGAGCAGGGGATAGTGCAAGCGAGTGGCGTTCAGCGTCGGGTCCTCCAACAGAACGAGCTTCGGTTCCTCGGCTCGGGCCCGACCGGCGCCGATCACCGCAAGCAGCGCCAGCAGGAGCAGCGATCGGGCTATGCGGGTCATCTGGTTTCTCCTTTCCGCTCTATTCGACCAGGCTGAAGCGGCCTGGCCCGCAGGCCCGGCTGGTATTGTCGTGTGCAATGTCGTTGCCCGGCAGCAGGAAACTGGCGCTGGAGGCGCTGTCGGCGAAACTGACCGCGCAGCGGAAGCCGGACACCGTCGAGGTGGTGAAATTCGCCGACGAACCGCGCTCGAGCTGGATGGCGGAGCCGACCGTAAGGCCAGCGGCCATGGGCGCGAGCCCGTCCGAGCGACCCGCCACGACCGCGCCGCGCAGAACTAGCGGATTGGCGGCGGCGATGTCCGTGAAGGCCATCCGCATCAGGCTGTCGGAGGTGAGCACCGCGCCGAAGCGTGCGCGCACAATGCTGGAGCGGGCAGGCGCTTGGGCCGAGATCAGCAGCCGTGCCCGAACGCCTTGGATCGCCAGCATGTCTGCTTCGACCCTGAGCCCGCGCGCATAAAGGTCCGCCAGGCACAGCGACGCGCCCCGCGCGATCGGCGACAGTCCGTCCGCCACGGTGCCGATAGTCACATCGTCGAGCGCGACCGCGCCATTCTGCGCGATCACGGCGACGACCTCGTCGGTCGTTTGAGCGGCTGCCCGCGCCAGATCGATCCGCTCGAGTTCGAGCCGCGGCAATCCATCGGCGACGATGATCACGCCTGTGGCTGACAGGATGCATGACGACGTGCCGGCAGGCACTCGGTTGGCGGTGCCGACGAGCCGCGTGCGGGCAACGCCGGGGGCCGGCGCCATGTGCACGGTCTTGAACGGCAATCCCTTCAGGATTAGCGTCTGCGGCATCTGGACCGATGCGGGCAGTTCGAGCCTGAGATTCGCCCGCCCGGCGCAATCGCCCTCGGCAGAGAATTGCGCCAGCGTCAGCGTGCCGCCATCATTGATGCGGCGAAGGCACGTATCGCCGGCCGAACCCCGACAGTCGAACCCGGTACCCGGCGCCGGAGCGGCTGTCAGCGCGCGATCCGTCTCGCCCATCCAGTCGCCAATGCCGGGGGCGGAGAGGCCGAGCGCCAACGTCAGACGCGGGCAACCCGTAAATGACAGGCTTCGCCCCTCCGCGAAGATCCAATCCAGCCGCGCATTGCCGAGGGAGTCAAGCGAGGTGATGGACAGGCCGGCTGACAGCGGCGTCAGGCCGAGGTCGATACCCGGCTGCGCGAAGGTCGAGTGCTCGCGCTGATAGCCATCGCAATTCGACAGACACAGGTCGACGAAGGGCGCCGAACGAAGCGCCGCCACCGCGTCGGCGCCGAGCAGGGTTACGGCCTCGGCCTCAGCGATGCCGAAGAATGATCGCAGCTTCTTCTCCGCCGCTTCCGCTCCGGCTGCATCGGCAATGATGTCGCGCGTCGCCTTGCCGTCAAGGCGCACAATCGGCAGGTAGGAGGGCTGCGCACCTTCGCCCGGCGGCGCGTAGCGCACGACATAGATCGTGTCGCCAATGCTTTCGGCGCTGAGGAAGGTTTCAAACCGGTGCAGACTCCAGCGCGCCGCACTCGCCACCGCTACATTCGATGTGCCGCCAAGATCGGCGCGCCCGCAATCGAACACGAAGGGTGTCCCGACATCGGGCGGCGCGACGAAGCCCTGCAGTACGCCAGGGAGTTGCAACCGCTCGCGGATAGCGAGCGCTGCCTTGATCTCCGCGCAGGCGGCGGGGACGGCGAAATAACCGCTGCCCGAGACGGCGGGGAGATAGTAGTTGCCCGATGCCTCGACATCGGCCCAGATGGCGGTCGTCGCCGGCCAGTCGATATCGAAGGCCGTGCCGGGGCATGGCAAGCGCGGCTGCGCGCCGAAGCCGTTTTCGGTCTGAAGCTTGGCGAACGTTGCCTCCGAGACGATAGCGGTGTCAGGCAGGTGCAGCAGCCGCTTCGCCTGGCCGGCGCTGGCGCAGCCGGCAAGCTCCACCGCCTTGCCGTCGAAAAGCGCGACATAGACGTCCTTGTTCTGATCGGTGACGAAAGCGTCAAGCTGCGGCTCGGCGGGGGCCACCGAAGTGCTGGCGAGAAACAGGGTGAGCAATGCGGCCGCCTGTCTCATCTCAGTTCGCTCAGGCAGCTTGCCGCACGGGTGGGCTCCATATTGACTTCGGTCATCAACGGATCGAGGCCGGCCGACTGGCACAGCTCCTTGACCGAGATCGAGTGCGGCCCCTGGAAATCGACCTTGAGAGTTCCATTGCTCATCTGCCCGTTCTGGCCGATGCACAGCGGATTGTTGGCGAGCGCCGGCCGACGGCAGGTGCGGATGACGTCGGCCATTGCCCGGCGGTTGGTCAGTTCGCAGAAGTAGATGCGGCAAAGCGCGGCGACTGCGGCGCGGTTCTCGGCGTCGGCATTGATGATGCGCTTGATGTCGGTGATCAGGCCGCTCGCCTTGGCTGCGAATGCTAGGCCTTCGACGCGAGTTTTCTCGCCCGCGATCTCGCCCGACCGTTCGGTGATCTTCGGCATCAGGTTGATGTTTTCCGAGGTTATGAACAGGCCGCCTTTCCAGCGGTCGAACTCGTCGAGGATCGAGGTCGCCCTCAGGATCGCTTCGCGGTAGGCGTTGTAGATCGGCCCCATCTTGGTGTCGCGCGCCGCCTCGTAAACCTGGTTTAGCGCAGCGTATTCCTTGTTCACCGCGTCGGCGCCCGCCTTGATACCGTCGATGCCGGCGCGCGAACTCTGCACCAGACCCTCGGCACGCTTCAGCTTGCGGGAAAACATCGCCGTAATCGGGCTCTCGACGCTGGCGAAGTAGTTTTCGATCACCTTGCCGGCCGCTCCGTCGGCGAAGGCATTGATCTCGGTGTCAGACAGATTGGAGATCAGGCCGCACTGGGCGTCGAAATCGGCGCTCAATGGCCCGGCCTGGCAGGCGCTCATCTCCGCCAGTCTCTGATCGAGCGTCCGGTTCGAAGCGAGCCCGTCGGCATACTCGAACAGCGCATGGTTCCATTCGATTGCATTCAAGTCAGCCTGGCTGTGCCGCCGGTCGCGGCAGAACAGCGTCTGCTCCATCCGGCTCTGGTTCCCCGAAGCGCGGTAGGCGTCGAGGTGACGCGTCGCCTCGGCGCAGGTCGCCAGACCTGAAATCAGCCCGGCAAGCTGCTGGTGGACGGGCGGCAGTCCGCGTGTCTGCGCCTCCCGCATTAGATTGGCGGCGCGTTGGCTGTCTTCGGGACTGCGGGCCGGGCGGTGGAAGACGCAGAGGCCTTGCTCGAAGGTTTTCAGCGTGCCGTCCGGAATGGCCGGCCCCTCGCAGTTTGGAGCGTCGAGAACACGCGATTCGATCCTATAGCCGGCAAGATTGTCGACGAAGAGGTCGCGCGCGGCCGCTCCCGTCGCGCCAAGCGCCATGCCGAGCGCCGCTGTGGCGATGATCGCTCTCATGGCGCGCTCGCGAAGATGAAATAGAGGGTGAACACAGCGCCGTCGAAGGGGCAGTCGCTCGGCTGCAGCGACAGCCGGTATGAGCCGATCAGCGGCGCGCCGAGATAGGGCAGGATCAGGCTGGTGTCGTTCGACGGTCCGGGTGCGCGGGGGAACTTGCGCGCCTGGTAGCGATCCTGAACCCAATAGCGGATGATCCGGCTGATCTCGTCGCCGCTGTCGGCTTGGTTGAAAAAGGTCTGCAAGGCGACCCGCTCCGGCCCGACCGAAATGTCGGCGCGGACCTCGTTCGACCCCTTGGTCAGCGGCTTGAACACGAAGCCGCTGCCGCGGTGTTGCAAGGCGAAGCGGTTCCACTGCGCGCCAGTGCACTGGTAGTCGGTGCCGACGAAGACATCGATCAGTGTCAGATTCTTGCGCTCGCGGAATTTGTTGGGCGCCCATAGCGCGAAATAGCCGTTCGCTTTCATCAGCCCGTCGGTCGATGCGAAGGGCGAAACCTCGAACTCGACATTCTCGTCGAGCGCCAGCTTGCGGGCGAAACCGGAATTGGCGGGCACTACGATCTGGGCGACATCGATATTGATCTGCCGCTCGTCGAAAAAGCGCTTGGCGACAATGTCGTCGATCATTGCCTGCAGCTGGGTTGCGTTGCGCACATAGACCTCGGGCACAGTCGCGGCCTCGCCGGTGAAGGCCTGCACCACTTCAAAGCGGCGGCGCATCAGGTGCATCAGCCGGTTGGCGGTCTCAAGCACGCGCCGCTTGGTCACCAGATATTCGGGAATGCCCTTCATCAGGTCGGCTACGGTGTCCTGGGTCGCGATGAACAGATTCTTGCCCGTCGCCGGATCGTCGATTTGGGTAACGAGCTTGGTCATGTCTTCTTGCTGCTTTGTCACCTCCGCCTGAATATTGCCCTGGAACTTCAGGATGCTGTCCTGGAGCGCGCGGCTCTTGAGACCGAGATCCTTGGCCTGGTTCAGGCCCGCGACGAGTTCCTCGGTGTTGCCGCGCGACTGCGTGATGCGCTGCTCGACGAAGGCGAGTTCGGCATCGTTCAGTGCCAGCATCTTGTCCCTCTGCCTGTCGCGTAGTTCGTTGATCAGGTTGGTCGAGGCATTTGATTTCTCGGCGAGGCCGGTAACGGTCGTCTGCGCAGCGCGAACGCGCTCGATGCGGCCGTTGGTTGCCGCGACCAGTTCGGCAACACGTGCATTGTCCTCGTTGAGCTGAGCTTCCGACAAGGACAGCTTGTCGAGTTCGAGATTGAGGATCGCGATCTCATTGGTCAGCCGGTCGATCGTGCGCTGCTGGTCGGTGATCTGGAAACTGAGCATGTCGTTTTCGCGCGCCTGAAGATCGAGTCCGGCAAGTATTCGTTCATGGTCGGACGTGAGCCGCGCCACCTGTTCGTCGATGCCGAGATCCTGGCTCTGGCAGTCGACCGCCGCCATCGAGCCCTGCAGTGTCAGCTCCTTGATCTCTTCGGCCCCTTGCGCCAGCCGGCCGGCGAGTTGGAAATGCGTGTCGATCAGCGCCCGGGCCTTGAGCGCCTTGTCGAGGTCGAGTTCCTCATTCGCTTGGCGCAGCTGCGTGATCCTCTGCTGCAGGCCGTTGATCTGGTTGATGTTCTCCTGCGTCACCCGCCCGGTCGCGATGATCGTCGACAAGATCGACTGTGCCGCTTCGAGCGACGCCTTGACGACCTTGGAGGTGTCGATCTTGGTCGCCGCGCCGCTGGCGAGCCCGCAGGCGCAGACGTTGACCTCGGGTATCGCCGCGGAGATCGCGTAGGCGGCCTGGATGGCGGTGAGCGTGATCTGCGCGGCCTGCGTCGTGCCGTTGAACGCAGCGAACCAGGCGATCACTTCGGTCAACTGGCCGTCGACCTGGTCGCGGGCTTCCTCAAGGTCCGCCTTTTTCTTGGCATAGGCGTCACGCTCGGCTTCATAGAGCTTCTTGGCGAAGTCGGTTTCCGTCTGTGTGAACGAGCCGCAACTGACGTTCGCCAGTTCCTGCGGCAGCGAGACGTTCGACGTGATCATCTGCTGGTCGGACATCAGCGGCTCGACGTCGGCGAAATCGGCGTCACCGATGACGCACTTCATCAGGAAAGCCCTGGCCTGGGTCTGTGTGGCCAAGAGCTGAGCCCTGAGGCCCGACTGTCCATCAGGGCCGCACATCTGGGCGACATACTGGTTGCGCGTGAAGGCCGGCGTCACTGTCTGGCACGGCTGTTCGCCCGCAAGCAGCGGGGTGAATGGATGGGCCGGCGCCTCTCCGATCAGGGCGAGCTGGTTCTCGATGCCGCAAAGCTGTTCGCGGTCGACGGCCCGGCGGCGCTGATAGAGATCGGTCTGGCGCAGTTGCAGTTCGGTGATTGTGTCGTTGGCGCGGGCGATCGCACCCTGGTTGTTGGTGATCTGGGTTTGGAGGATCTGCCGCTGGCGAACCGCCTGTTCGAGCTGGTTGGCGTTGCGCTCGGTCTGGCGGGCATATTCGGTGATCTGGCTCTCGAGCGAGGAAATCTGCAGATCGAGGTTCATCTGAGTCATTTCCCAATTCAGCAGCCAGCGCAGTTCGTTGCGCCGCTCGACTTCGGCCTCCTTGGAGAGGACGATGAGATCGAGTTCCTGCCTGTCATTGATCTGACGGCGCTGGTTCTCGAACTCGGCGATCTTGGTGCCGAGCTCGATCTCCAGCGACCTGATCTGCTGGCGATAGCCGAACGTGTCCTTCTCGGCGTCGACCGCGTTGATCTCTTGCTGGACGGTGGTGGCGAAGGTCTGCGCCTCGTGCTCCAGCTTGCCGATTTTGTGGGCGATCAGGTTGACTTCCTGGCTGCGGATCGTCCGCTCCTCATCGATCGCGCGGGTCGCTTGGCCTTCCTTGTTCGCGTACCACCGCTCAACCAGCGCCTCGACATTGCGCTCGACCTCGGTCAGTCGCTGTTCGCTTTCGGCCAGGGCCTGCTGCAGTTCTTCGAACGGGATCGTGGTGAACTGCATGGGGTCGATGTTGAGGAACAGGAAACCCTTGTGCACGCTGTCCATGCGGGCATCGAGGTCGCTGTGCTGCAGCAGCAGGTCGGCGCGCAAGTCGTCGTAGGTGGACTCGCCCGGAATATCCATCTGCGTCTCGACCAGCACCCACATTGCGGCCTCGTAATTGGTGTAGGCCTTGGAGAGGTTGGGTTGGCTGTCGAGGCCGGCGCCTCCGACAGCGCCCAACGTATCGTAGACCAGGAAGTCGAGCGCCTTGACGCGCGCCTCCGAGAGGGTCTGGTACCAGACGTCGCCGGTGTTCATAAGCAACTGGATCTTCAGCGAGGACAGCGCCGTCAACTGCCGCACGAAGCTGCGGTAACTCGCATCCGCTCCCGCCGCGGCTCCCTGGTCGTTGCCTTGTTGCCGCGCCAGAATGCGAAGACCCCTGTCGACGATCTCGATGCCTTGCCGGCCGAATTCCTGCGCCGCCTGCGGCGAAACCGGCGTATCGTTTCGGCTGACACCGCTCGCCGACGACAGGAAGGGCATGTCGGCCGCGAGGAACAGGCGGTAGCGCCCGAGTTGCAGATGGCAGTCGAAATCGCACACGATCGCCAGCCGTCCGGTCGCCTCGTCGCCGCAGGTCGTCAGGAACTGTTCGAGTTCGGTGGCGACTTCACCCATATATTTTACGTCGGCGCGGAAATTAGCGATCTTCAGCAGGGTCGTCAGCTCGCCGGCATGGCCGGCCGCCGCGTCGACGTCGAGCGCCATGCAGTCCTGCGCGCGCGCCATTCCCGCAGCGCCGAAGACGACGCCGGCAACCAGTCCGCAAAGCAGGAAAAACCGTCTCATGGCTGCCCCGTCGTCAGAAGAACCTCGGAAATCTGGCGCACGTGCCGGGCAAGTTCGGCCATCTGCGCCTTGGAAAGCGAAGGATTCTGGAACCGCCCGACCACCGCCCGGGCATGATTGATGCAGTCTTCGTAGGGCCCATTGATCTTCGCAGTCAGCGCGCCGGTGTCCAGCGTGAGGTCGAGCGTCGAATACGCGCCGGCCAGTCCTGCGCAGGAAGAAAGCTCTGACGTGATCGTCGGATCGTCGACGACATGCGCGAGGCCGGACAGAGCCGTCATCACCCCTTCGATTTGTCCGACGATCTGTAACATCCTTGCCTTACCGTCCTCGAACTCCTTCAGCGAATCCGGCTGGTTGAGGCTGGAGAGATCGACGGCCTGCAGCGTGGCGATCGTCTCGGCTGCTTTCAGCTGGTCCTCCTTGACAAGCACCATGTTGGCCTGAGCGTTGCCGAGTACTCGCTCCAACTCCATCACCTCGGCCGACTTGATCGTCACGTCCATCTCGTTGACCAGCGACTGATATTGGGTCGAAGCGGCGTTCATCAGGTTGAGCGTGTCGTCGACCTTCGTCCTGACCGCCTTGACGATCTGTTCGCGCACCCGCGTCTCGATGAGGCCGGTCGTCTCGGCCCGCCCACGCACTGGCTTGGCCGAACAGACCAGCTTTGCCAGCGCGTCCGAGCCGAGCCGTGCACGCACCGCCCCAACGATCGGGAATAGCGGGCGCCAGGCAGCAGGCAGCGCATCCGCGCTTGCGCCCGACAAAGGTCCAGCATCGATCTCGTTCATACGCGTCAGATGCCGGCATTTCTCCTGCAAGTCGGCCCCGGAAAAGTAAAGCCGCCCGGTGATCAGGTAAGCCTCGATCGCGGCTGCGTATTGTCGCCCGACGAGGGCGGCGAGTTCTTCAGCGTTATCGGTCGAGACCGGGGCGAAGAAGCGGTAGCGGCTGAGATAGATCTCCGCCCAGGCGAGGCGGCGCATCAGCACCGAGGCGTCGTCGGCCGAAAGCGGGATGACCGGAAAGCCGACGCTGCGGCTGCCGCCCGAGGGGGCAGATGCCTCGCCGATCACCTCGCCGGCGAAGGGCAGGCCGAAATCGGGCTGCGTCGCCTCGTGACTCGGTTCGACGGCGACGGGGCCGGGGGCGAGCAAGCTGAACCGGGTCGTTTCGGGCGTCGCGTTCGAGAGCGTGGCGTTCCAGAAGCCGTCAAGTTTTTCCGATGTGTAAGCGCGCTCCAGAATCGATGCGCCGCCGGCTTCGCTGGCCAACACGCAACTGACGATGACGAATAACACGGTGTCTCGGAAGCTTGTCATCGGCAGTACCACACCCTGTCGGCTGCGCCTGCCTGGGCGCAGATGCCGGTCGCAGCGCCGTGCGCCTTCCAGTCCGCCTTAATCTTGGTGAGATCATTGAATGCGCCCTGTGCCGCGTTGTCGGCATGAACCTCGGCATCCAGTCGCCAGAAGGGCTTTGCCGGATCGGTCGGGAGCAGCACCCCGATCATATTGATGTGGAAGGCGGAGACTTTGAGAAAGTCCTCAGCGCTAGCGACGGTCTTGCGATTAAGATTGGCGTATTGCTCAGGCGTTACGTTGCCGAGCGCCCGCTTGAACTCTTCCTCCGAAACTTCGACGGAGCGCAGCATCTGCGTCGTCTTCGCTGCCAACCCGTCGAGGATTGAGGTGTTGGCGACCAGCGTCGCGCCCGCACCGCTCACCGGTCCGAAGATCTCCGCGAAAATGGCGCGGATCGCCTTCAAGTGCGTGTCGGCCGACTTAATCTCGACGCGGCGCAGCGCGATGCCCGTTTCGAGGTCTGACGCCCGACTGACGAAGCCACTCAGCGCGCCTTGCAGCGTTTCGAACGAGGAACGGGCTTCCGGCGGCGGCTGCAGGAACACCGAGCGCGCATAGCGTACGGCCTCACTGCGGGCGATGTCCTCGACGGCGGCGCGTGTGAGTGCCGATTCCGGGCAACCGGTTACGCTGCCGAGGTCGGTCAGCATCTGCGCGGCATGATAGATTTGATCCATCTGTCGCACCGTGCCGAAGGAGCCGCTGGTGGTGAACTCGGTCTCGACGCCGGACAGATAGTCGGTCAGGTATTCGCGCGCGAACTTCACCATCTCGCACTGCACGCCGGCGGCACGTTCGCGAATGTGGCGGCCGTAGAATGAGGCGCCGACGAAGTATTTCTGGTCGGGCGTCGGTTCGAACCGCTCGACGAAGAGCGACTGGATAACGGTATCGTATTCACCGCACGCATAGGTGCGTTCAAGGCATGCGGGGTCGGTCTGCAGGTCGCACTGCGATAGCGCGGGGCCGCAGATTTGCTGGGCTGCAGCGGGGTCAATTCCTTCGCCGTGCACAAGAAACGCCGCGACGATGATCGCTCGATTGAAGATGTACCTCTTCAACATAACGACCAAAGGAAAATGCACAAAAGCCTCCCCCACCGTCGAAGCGGCGGCCTCATTGCTCTTTACTGGCAATATGCTAGCAGGCTACTTTTGGTATTTGTTCGCTACAGCGGAAATTGGCCGCCGAAGGCGTGGCCAATTCAAATTCAGCTTCGCTTTAAAATGCACTGCTAAAGTAAGATAGAACGGTTTGTCTGTCGATACACGTGGCTTTTTGCATTCCGTTACGGAAATGCGTGCCTAAGTGTTGATGCAGTTAACGCATCGTAAAGAGTTGTCTTTTCCGCTCTCTTGGCCCCGTCCAAGCATCGTTCGGCGCCCACGGTTCGAATGCGGGAGGTCACGATCTGGCCTTGGGCCCTAACCTCAACCAATCTGCGCGGGCTGCCAGGCAGCTAGTCCAAGCCTGTGGCGGGCGCCCCAAAAACGCACCATACGCCTGCCTTCTTGGACGCTTCAAGCGGACGCACCAGAGTGGTGGGGGCACTGAAGGCAACGACCGCAAAGGACCCTGCCAGGCCCGGCCATTCAGTGCGGGTCCAGTATTCGGTTTCGCTACGTGCGAGCGGCGGCAGCTTGTATTGCGCGAACGCCTCGCGCTGACTTGGCCAGTCTGCCGAATCGAGGCTCGTCAGTTCCGCCATCGTCGGAAGCTCCCAGCCCATGTCGCCGTGCGGCCCGCCTTGCCCGAGCGTGGCGCAGTACCCCATCGCATCGCTCAGCGTTGCGGGTTGATCAAGCCTGTCTAGCCGGGCAACAAGGCAAGTGCGTTGGTCGACGAAAGCTTTGCCGTCATGTTCAGCGAGCAACCAGAAATTTTGATCACTCAGCGGCTGGCGGGCTTGCTTGTGCACGATACCGCAAGGTGCAGCTTGGGATTGTGACGTTGATATGGTTGCAAAAAAGGCAAGCCCTATGCTGAAAGTCGCAAGAGTGGCGATCCGATGCATGCCTTCCTCCTCCTTGGCCGCGCGTTCGACATGGCAATCGGAAGCGTACTTGAACCGGCGAATAATTGAAAGTTCCTGCACTTGCCGGGTTGCCTTGTAAATGATCGAAGCATTGGTCCACCAAGCGAATGCGTGCAGTAATCCTCGAGCCGAACACCGATCGCTTTAACCTTTCATCGAGCAACCGGGAGTATTAGCTTGTGCTCATATGCGCCGAACGATCAATTCTGGTCTGGAAGTAATCCTCGGTCGTTTCTGCGCCGTCGAGCCAGAGAACAAGCTCTAAGAGCCTGACTCGAAATTCGGTTACGCACGACGCGGAGCTGCCATGCGGCGAAGCATGAGGCCGATCGAGGCGATGAAGATCCACGCCTCGGCGCTGGCGATGGTCGCCTCGAAGTCTTTGGCGAGCCGGCGACAACGTCCCAGCCAGGCGAAGGTTCGCTCGACGACCCATCGTCGTGGCAGCATCTCAAAGCCCTTGGCCGCGTCGGAGCGCTTGATGATTTCGATGGTCCATGTGCCGAGATTGGCCAGAGCCTGCGACAGTTTTTCTCCGGCATAGCCGCCGTCGGCGAACAGATGGCGCAACCAGGGATAAGGCCGTCGAATGGAGGCGATGACGCCGACTGCCCCATCCCTGTCCTGGAAGTCGGCTGCGTGCACCCTCAGCCCGACCAAGTGTCCCTCGCTGTCGGTAATGATATGGCCCTTGCGGTCTTTGACCTTCTTGCCGGCGTCGTTACCGCGCAAACCGGCAACGTCCGTGGTCTTTGCCGATTGGCTGTCGATGACACCGGCGCTCGGGCTCGCCTCGCGACCAGCGCAGGCGTGCCGCAGCCACCAAGTGCAAGTTGATGGTCTCCACAGCCCGTTGTCCCGCCAGGCATAGAACTAGCGTTGAACCGTCGAAACCGGCGGGAACCGGTCCGGCAATGCCCGCCATTGCCAGCCGGGCCAGGCGATGTAGAGAAGCGCGTCCACGACCGCCCGAAGTTCTGTCGTCCGCGGTCGTCCCGTTGTCTTCGTTCCCGACAGGAACGGCTCGATCAACGCCCATTCCCTGTCCGTCAACGCGTTTGCATCTCGCTGCCCCGCGCGGCAATATCGCCGGCGGTCTCCGTCCAACCCATGTCGTGATCCCGTTCAAGTCTAGACAACTCAAACGAATCACAACGGACGGGGCCACTCAACCGCTTCCATCCCCCTCGGTATTCGTCTCCACAGTCGATCTCGGCCAGCAGTGTGCGTTGCCGAATTGGAGGTCTTTCGACCGCGCATGCTTGGTTGAATTCGAGCCTTGCCGCCGGAGGAAAAGGTTCTTGCCCGTGCCGTAACCAAAGGTTGCAGATGATAATCACTTTGAACAGCCCGGTGGGACGGCATCGCTGTCAAAACCGGACATCGGACCCTTTCCTTAGGCGCAATAACTTTGAAACAAATCCTGCCGGCAAGCGTTCCAGCATAGCGGGCGGGTTGCCGGAGGACCCAATGCCCGACGATGATATCGTCCTTCCCCAAGACCACGACGCTTCGCCACTTCGGGAGGAGGAGTATTATGTCGTCTGCCCGGCGTGCGGCCAGGCGTTCGATATCAGGTGTATGGCAGAGGCGCTTCATCACAACGAGCTGGGCCACGAGCCCTACGACCTCGACTCGTAGTCGGCAATTACCGACGGTCGTCGACGAACGTCAACCCTGATCGAGACCAACACCGAGTTCTCGCTCATCTGGCCGGCGTTGCCGTCCGGTCGGCCTACAACGAATCCCGGTCGCCAGGGCGGAGCTTCGCCGGCACGCTATGTCGTGACAGACACCTTGCGGGCTTTCAGCGACGACTTGATTGCCGTTGCGGGCGTTGTCGGTGCGGTCGTGGCCGCCACTGACCGGCATGGCCGTCAGTGGCCGGGTTCTTAACCCAGGGGGCTTGCTCCACCGCAACATGTCGCCCAGTTGCCTCGCGACGCTCCGAAGCAGGCCTTTGCCGGCATCGCGGCCGGGACAATCATGTGATCTCCATAATGCGCACCAACCGGAGCCTATCGCGATTGAAATTGCTGATCGGCGAACAGGCGCTCGTTGCAGAGAAAGGTTACGATCGATCGCGATGCCCGCGTGCCTTCACGCGAAGGCACATGCTACGCGTCTTGGACGGGCGGGCCGCCTGTTGCCGAGAGCGGACGGCAGGTGAAGCGCGCTTGCGATGGCCCGAATCTGACTTGCTTCACCAGTAACCCGGAAGACGCCAGGGACGCGCTGCGCTGGACGCGTGCCCTAGCCGTCGAGCTCCCATCTATCGGACGGCGCCGCACCCTTGGGCTGTTCAAAGGCGCTTGCATCTTCCCTGCGCCGACGCTGGCAGTGTATCCGGAGCGTCAACCCGCTGAAGTCCGGTTGCGCTTTCTCAGCCGAGTAATCGCCGAATTGTCGACAGTGATCACCCCGCCGCAGTCAATCCGCACAGTGAGTTTGTTCACCCCGCGATCGACGCGGGTGACGTCCCCAACAAGAACCACTCTGTCGCCGGCCCGGACTTTCGGTGGCGGATCAATCGTATAAGGATGGTCATACGAAGGAATGCTCACCCTGGCGCGCCCACTGGGGAGAATCGCGATCACGATACCTGCCAGCGCCACCTCATCGCCGACCTCAAATTCGCGAGGCATGTTAACGTGCAGCATGGTCTTCCTCCCGATGCCTTCCTAATTCACGCTTTGCTAAATTAATGCCCGGCCAGCCAGGTTGGTTGCTTGCAATCGACTTCGTACGGTTCCGCACAATTCCAAGCTGGTATGCACTCCCAGTTGGCCTCGGATCGGCCTTGAGCGTCAAAATTCTGCAGAAACGGTTTGACGTTCAGGATGACCTTGGCGCGCCCGCCACACGGTAGCGGAGCGGCGGACTTCATCGCAGTCCGGCGATGGCATAAACGCTGAGCGTGAAGCGGACATGAATCTTTCGCGTTCAGGTACATCGTTCTGGCAAATTCGAGCAACGCCACGCCGGAAGCAGGAATCGTGTGCTGCTCCCAAGCTCCCTCGGAAGGCAAGTTGACCACCCGCCCACCGTTAGTCTAAGTCCCGCCGGTGCGTTCCAAACGTCATAGAAGCCGGTCGATGGCTTTACTGCCACGCGGGTTATTGGAGCCGGATCATCGATGCTGGTGTCGTGCGCCTACGCGCACGTCAAGTCGGTTTCATGCATGGGACCTTCAAGGCCAGCGACGTCATCATCGAGCAATGTTCAGCCAAGCCGTATGTTGTTCGCAATCGTTGCACATGGAAGGCTCCGATCGGGGTGACATCTCAACACTAGGGCAACCGGACAGACGGTGGAAAACGGCCCCAGCTTCAAAAGCTAGAACAATGCCATAAGCCTTGTGCCCTTCTTCGCGCCAGGCTTCGAGCTATTTGGCGAGCTATCCTGAGTTCGGCCAGCGTCGGTTGCCACCAGCCTCGCTGCCGTTCCGGTAATCCGGCAGCACGCCGAGCGGGCCATGTTCTAATCAATTCAGCCAACGTCGCCGGACGCCATCGGCCCCAGATGTGGTCGACGTTCGCCTCGATCAAATGCGGATAGAACGCTGCTATCTGCGAGGTGTCGACGAGTTCACCCGAAATCTCGGTGAAGACCACGATACCGTATTGCTCCGTTGCCACGGCACGGCCAAGCCGGGGTAAATCGTCTGGGGGCAGTGGATAGCGACGTCGCCTGCGTTCGGCATACCGCAATCTGGCGGCTTTATATTCCTCGGAATCTTTGGACGCTTCTCGTCGCCGTTTCCTCTCCTCCGGTTCTGCGCGGCCTGCGGCCCTTTCGATGCTTGGCCAATGGCGCTTCAACTCCTCGTACGAGCGGAAAGGCACCCTCCAGGCCCGCAGTTCGTCGTCCCAGCTCGCCCATGGAACGGCTCGCAGTTCCTCAAGAACCGTCCGCGAATAAGGCGTGCGAATGCGCAGGTCGTCCGCGACTTCCAGATACCGGCTCGACAGGGGATCGAAGGCGAAGGCATCCCGTCCCTTGCTGTCATCATGTGCTGCTCGCAAATCCGCCTCTTGCGCAAGCCAGCGCTGGATCCGCCGCTCTGCAGTCTTTCCTGGCACGAACCAGGTTCTGCGCTCGTCACTCCACCTGGCGCGCGGGAATGTCTGTCGAAACCGCTCAACCGCCGCACGATCGTACGGAAAGCGCGCTTCGGCACCAGGAGCTGTCTGCGGTGCAGCAGGGGCGTCGGATTTTTCCATCAGATTGCGAAGCACAGCATGCGCGCAAACAACGCGGTGCAGCTCATTTGGGTCCAAGAACATCAGAACGCCTGGTTAGACCTGCAAGAGGAAGCCGACGAGGCGATCGGTGAAGGCGCTCCCGCCTCACATATGGCGCTACGGTTGACCAGGATCCGCGCAACCTCCAACGTGAGAACTTCACGTTTGTGCTCCGATTGGCACCGGGTCCTGACAGCATCGTGCTTTCGGTTGTTCTGTGGTTCCTCGACCGACAACAGGACGGCGAGCCCGCGTCGCCGGAGGATAAGAACGACGCGGGCCGATCGGAGATATCCGATCTGGCAGCAAAAATATGAGGGAAAGAGTTTGCTGCCTGGGCAGAACTTTTCCTGCGCGCCGGTGTTCCATCGCGTGAGGAAAAAAGCCCGCCGCACAGGTTGATGCGGCGGGTCGATCAAACGCTGTTGCACCGAGCGGGGGGTCGGACATGCCCGGTGCGCGCGGACCACGCGAACTTTAGATGCACCAGCTGCGATTCGTCCACCAACCGACGGTTGGAGTTTCATTCCGAGAACTGTCTCACAGTGCGAAGCGGGCAAGTAGTTTATCGGGAACCCAGCCTTGGCACAGCACGTTGCTCAGTCGCTGACCTTCGCAAAGGAAGCATACAATGGCGAAAGACATATCTCGCGAGGAAGAGCAACGCGGCACCGAAAAAGTTTTCTTCTGGGGCGCTGTAATCGCCCTTGTCCTGTTTGTGTCTTTGGTTACCATCGCCCTCGTCGGAAGGGCCTGATCTGTTCGACAGTAGGATTGGATCGGCGGGTGCGAGGTCTCGGTGGGTTTTGGGGCGAATGCGGGCTGTTGTACCCTATGAGCCGCTCCCATCCGCCGTTTGTCGTCTCGATCGCCGGTCGAGCCACAATGCACTGAATTCAGAAGATTCATCGCGGGTCACCTGCAGCAAACTGTCCCAATCCAATCCGATCGGCTGTCCTTTGCTAGAGACTAAAAGCCACGGGCGGACGCTACAGGCCTAACTTTTCCCGGAGTGCACCAATGCGTTTAGAAGCTTCCGCCTTGCTAAGGCCGTCGGCATAGGCCTCAGGGTCGTCGGCCTGTTCGGCCAGAGTTTTCAGATATGAGGCTTGTGCGGGAGTCATTGGGTCATCTCCGCTGACCCAATCTTCCGGGTCTTTTCCGACATTTGCCGATGCCTCGATTTTTGGGTTGTGCCGGTCGCCCATGGTCAATCTCCCTTGATTGATCAGCACAATGAGAAACGATCATGATTTGTTCCGCCACATTTGGTAGGCTTTCTCAGGCCGTTTGCAGGGCTGCTCGTCACCGACCTGGTCAGTGTGTGGGATCGGTCGGAGTAACGTCGACGCTGGCCGGGACCCGGACAACACGTCGACTGCGGCTGGATGGTGGTTCCCGCGCCGGACTGGCAGCCATATCCTGCTCTGGTCGCCAACGGCGCTGACAGAGCCTCCGGTCTCAACATATCAATTCTTTGCGGGAAGGGAGAGACTCGGCGTCCCTCACTCAACGGTCGCAACCAGCAGGGGTTGCCCTTCGCGAATCGAGACCCCCCGCCCAGCATTAGCGATGGCCTGCCGCTTTAGGTAGTTTGTCTCATCCCATCGGCGGACTTCGATATTGGCGCGGATCATGGAGATGCCTGCTCGCCGATCAGGCGGGCATATTCCGCCTCCGGCTGGCCATATGAGCTGTTTGCCAAGGTGATGAGACCAGTTCGATCACGGAGGATGACCTCGCCACGATTTGACCTGATCAGGCCGCGGCCTTCCAGCATTTGAAGTGCCACGGTGACGCCCGGCCGTCGTACACCCAACATGACCGACAGGAATTCATGGGTAATCGGCAGCCGGTCGCCTTCTATGCGGTCGTTGCACATGACCAGCCATCTTGCCAGCCGTTCTTCCAGTTTCAAACGCGCATTTGGCGAGGGCGGTATAGCTTGCCTGGATCCACGCGTAGTGCACGTACCGCAGCAGAAAAAGCCGCAGCGTCGGGCTGTCGGAAAGCGCCTTTGTGAATGGCTCGGCGTCCATGCTGGCAACCTCGGCATCCGCTTGAATGTAGCAGTCGTGCGGCGATCGATCGCCGCCCATGATCAGCGCCGAGCCGGTCATGCCCTCGAAACCAATGACTATAACTTCGGAGTCGACCTCCGGCCGGAGTTTCGCCACCATCGAGCCGATCCCCGTCTCAAAGAAGTAGACGGCCTCGATAGCGGCGTTTGCGGTTTCGAGCTGCGTCCTCAATGGCAGAAAGCTACTGTGAAGGTGAGGCCTGAGCAATTGAAGGTCGGCCGGAGACATGCGCCGCAGCAGTTCGTTTCTGTATACAGGCTCTGGGCTAGGAATTGGCTGTGGCGCCCGATCGCGGTCTTCTGAGTTTGCGACGCCAATTTTGGAGGTGTTGGGGCTGCTCATGGCTCCCTCCCGAATTGGGGCGGAAGCACGATGCTCGCTCACAGCCGGCGATGCCCTTAATGTTTATCACCGATCAAAGCAGAGTACGGCTTTCAAACCGGCGAGTCCCGAGAATTATCCGTCGGTCGATGCGGCATGTCCACCTCTCCGGGCCTCCGCGCCCCTGTCTCATAGCAGAGGAACAACCGCACTCGCATCCGTTCGGCACCGCCAGAACCCTCCGGCTGAATGTCTCTTCGGTGCCGCAAATGGAGATGTTGCATGGCTCGATCCGTAGAGCACGTTTTCAGACCATCTGAGGCTGCGTTCCGCGGGATCTCGAGCAGAATCTCAGGCACAGTTATGCCGACGTCGTTCTCTTGGTCGCGAATCCGAATCTGGTGGGCCATGATGCCGCGCGCGTATCGTCCAAACACCTGCGCGGCCAATTGCCCGAAGGGGAGTTCAAGTACCTCTCAAAACAGGTTCGCGGTCCCACACACTGCTGATCTGGTCTGGCATGGTTGGAAAATGCCCCTGCTTTCGAAGCAATCGCCATCGATGAAAAAGGCGGACCGTTACGGCTCGTGGTTCCCGATCCGCGTATTTTTGCTGCTCACAATTCTGGGTCTCAAAACGAGCTGATCGCGAGCCAGTCAAGCGCGGTCGTGACTTGGCCCAAGCGCAAGTGGTTGTCCGGCTGACGACGCAGTATCTCGAGCATCTCACGTACCAAGCAAGCGAGCTTCGGGCTCTCCCAAGGGCTGTTTTCGACGAGGCCCATCATCTATTCGTGCAGCCAGCGTCGCGGCCGTGAATGTCTGAGTTACAAGTTGGCCGGCTGGATTGGCCCTCAACTTCCAACCCATCCAAGACGCGGCCCAGCAGCGCCAGATCGGAAGGACGAAAGACGCCAGCTTGCTGACCAAGTTGGCATGAGGCCCCTTGATGCAGGCCCAGCCGACAGGGCCGAAACTAATTGGGCGCTATTACAGGTTCAAGCTGGGGACAGCCGATCATCTTACAATCTCGTGCTCATGCCGGTTCGATATCCGTTTGGCAGAAGTCTTTGCCGATGAAAAGCAGCGGTTCGTCTGCACGCTTTGCCAAAGCATAGGAGAGGCAATCGGCAAAATTCAGCGCCGCCGGGTGGTGGCCCTTGCCGTAGGTCAGCCAACCCTGGGTCGCAAGATCAACCAATTCGGAGTCGACAGGAATGATGTCGGCCTCGATTTTGCGCAGCCAAAGATCGATCTCAGCCAACGCGTGTTCGCCGCGCCTGCTGACCAGCACCATGCGTACCTCGAGCACGCAGGTTGCCGGGATCAGACGGATTGGGTCGGAGACCAGCGCTCGTTCCAGCCTTGCTGCCTCAGGCTCGCTCCGAAGGATCGCTACAACAGCTGAGGTATCGATCACCATCAGTTAGGGATTCCATGCTCGTCATACCCGATGATCTCCTCGTCGCTGCGACTATCCAGTTCAGGCAATCGTGCCACTCTTTCTCGGATGGCGCGCAATTCTGCCAGCAGACGCTCCTGAGCGGTCTCTCCAAAGCCCAAGCGGTGCAAGCGCTCGCTAAGGGCCTGATGAATGGCTGCTGTCTTACTGATACCCTGGCGGCGTGCGAGTTCATCGGCGAGAGCAACGGTGGCTGGATTTTTGATGTTCAGGGACACGAGAAGCTCCAAAAATCTACCTTTCTGGCAATTTCTACCATAGTTCTCTAGGCTCTTCAACATACCTGCTAGCCTCGCCTACCCGCGCCGGATTGACCACGACAATCGCCAGGCCGACGCCTGCCAAGCGGCGACCGCAGTCTCCCGAAGCTGCCTGTCGACTCCAATCCGACGACGGCCGGCGAGGAACTCTACAGGGGCCGCGGTAAAGAGCGTTCCGGCAGCGGTCCATAGAGCGTGAAAGCAGTCCCTTCATCCTGTCAGACGCACCTAACGAGGCGCTGATCCTCCGTCGCGATGCCACCTCTTGAATATAGCCGCCTGTTCTGCTGGAGCGGCGATGGCCAGTCGGGCACCGGGTTGCTGAGCTGTCGCGGTCGCGGCACCGCATTTCGCAAGTCTCTGCAGGTCATGCCACGATCGCCGGTTTTGCTTGTTGCAAGGCCGGCGCTCCTGCCTTTTCTAATGATCCCCGACCGCGGCAAGAACCAGTTCGTGGCGAGAAACGGGAACCCGCATGGCGACCAACTATCATGCCAGTAAGGGAGCGGTATCGCGCGGCGCGCGCATGCTGCGCACCGCCCTCGGCCCGGCGGTCGCAGGCTTCCTTGACGATCCAGCCATTGTCGAGGTGATGCTCAATCCCGACGGTCGCCTGTGGGTTGACCGTCTCAGCGAAGGACTCGCTGCAAGCAATGAAACACTGATCGCGGCAGACGGCGAACGGATCGTCAGGCTGGTCGCGCACCATGTCGGTGCGGAGGTGCATTCGGGCTCGCCGCGCGTTTCGGCTGAACTGCCCGGGACCGGTGAACGGTTCGAGGGCCTTTTGCCGCCTGTCGTCACGGCACCAACATTCGCCATCCGCAAGCCGGCAGTCGCGGTGTTTACGCTTCAAGACTATGTCGCTGCCGGCATCATGACCGAAGGCCAGGCTGACGTCCTGCAGCTTGCCGTGGAGACACGCAAGAACGTGCTGGTGGCCGGCGGTACATCGACGGGCAAGACCACGCTGGTCAACGCGCTTTTGGCGGAGGTGGCTAAAACCGCCGAGCGCGTCGTGCTGATCGAGGACACACGCGAGTTGCAGTGCGCTGCGCCCAATCTTGTAGCGCTGCGCACAAAGGATGGTGTCGCCTCGCTCTCCGATCTGGTGAAGTCATCATTGCGGCTTCGGCCCGACCGCATCCCGATAGGCGAGGTACGGGGCGCCGAAGCGCTCGATTTGCTGAAGGCCTGGGGCACCGGCCATCCCGGCGGCATCGGCACCATTCACGCCAATTCTGCCATTGGCGCACTGCAGCGGCTGGAACAGCTCGTACAGGAGGCCGTCGTCACGGTCCCGCGCGCGCTGATAGCCGAAACCATAGACCTCGTCGCCGTCCTCGCCGGCCGCGGCTCCGCGCGCCGGCTCGTCGAAATCGCCTTTGTCGACGGGCTCGATGCGGCCACCGGTGACTACCGCACCCTGGAAGCAAATGTCGAGACCACAATGACCGTGAATCACCACTCGCCCTTTGGAGCTTCAGAATGACCCCGATCCGCTTCAATTCATCGGCTATCCGCAAACTTGCCGTGGAGCTGTCGTATGCGACGACCGCCGCGATCATGACGATTGAGCCCGCCCATGCTGCCGGTTCCTCCATGCCCTGGGAGGAGCCCCTTCAGCAGATTCTCGAATCGATCGAGGGGCCAGTCGCCAAGATCGTGGCGGTGATCATCATCATCGTCACTGGCTTGTCGCTCGCTTTCGGCGACACATCGGGCGGATTTCGCCGGCTGATCCAGATCGTCTTCGGGCTGTCGATCGCTTTCGCGGCAAGTTCGTTTTTCCTGTCATTTTTCTCCTTCGGCGGGGGGGCGCTGATCTGATGGAGGAGGAAGTCCGTGGCTTTTTCGCGCCGGTGCATCGCGCGCTTACTGAACCGATCCTGCTCGGCGGCGCGCCGCGCGCGGTCGCTATCGCCAACGGCACGCTGGCAGGCGCGGTCGGGTTGGGTCTTCGTCTGTGGATCGCGGGGCTCGTCATCTGGGCGGTCGGGCATCTCGCCGCCGTCTGGGCGGCAAAGCGCGATGCGCAGTTCGTCGACGTGGTTCGCCGGCACCTGCGCTATCCCGCGCATTTCGGCTGTTGAGGTTTTTCGCCATGATGAACCTCGCGGAATATCGAAACAACAGCGCCAGCCTCGTCGACTATCTGCCTTGGGCCGCCCTGGTGGCGCCGGGCGTGGTGCTCAACAAGGACGGCAGTTTTCAAAGAACGGCGCGTTTTCGCGGGCCGGACCTGGACTCCGCCACGCCGGCGGAGCTGGTCGGCACGACCGCACGGCTCAACGGCGCGCTGCGCCGGCTCGGCTCCGGCTGGGCGATCTTTGTCGAAGCGCAGCGCAATTCCGCCAGCGGCTATCCCGACAGCCGGTTCCCGGATTGCGCATCCGCGCTTCTCGACGTCGAGCGGCGCGAACAGTTCGAAGGGTCCGGCGTGCTGTTTGAAAGCAGCTACTTTCTCACGTTCGTGTGGCTGCCTCCGGCCGAGGAAGCGTCGCGAATGGAGAGCTTGCTCTACGAAGGCCGGCAAAAGACCGGCGTCGATCCTTGGGAGCTCCTGAAGAGTTATGTCGATCGCACGGACCGCGTGCTCAACCTCATCGAAGGCTTCGTTCCCGAAGCTGACTGGCTCGATGATGGCGAGACGCTGAGTTACCTGCACTCAACAATTTCGACCAAGCGGCATCGCGTTCGCGTGCCGGAAACGCCGATGCATCTCGATGGCCTGCTTGTCGATCAGCCGTTAGCCGGCGGGTTAGAGCCGAGGCTTGGCGATGCGCATCTGCGCACACTCACCATCACCGGGTTACCGACCATGACCTTCCCGGGGATTCTCGACGACCTTAATCGGCTTGCCTTCCCCTACCGCTGGTCCACGCGAGCGATCATGCTCGACAAGACCGACGCGACGAAGCTGGTGACGAAGATCCGTCGCCAGTGGTTCGCCAAACGCAAATCGATCGCCGCAATTTTGAAGGAGGTGATGACCAACGAGGCGTCAGTCCTCGTTGATACGGACGCCGCCAACAAGGCGGCCGATGCGGACGCGGCCCTGCAGGATCTCGGTTCAGATCAGATCGGCGAAGCCTATGTCACCGCCTCCGTGACGGTCTGGGATGTTGATCCGGCAATTGCCGACGAAAAGCTGCGCCTGGTCGAAAAGGTCATTTCAGGCAGGGATTTCACTTGCATCGCCGAAAGCGTCAACGCGGTCGAGGCTTGGCTCGGCAGCATCCCCGGCCACGTCTACGCCAATGTCCGCCAGCCGCCGATCTCGACTCTGAACCTCGCCCACATGATTCCACTTTCGGCGGTCTGGGCTGGACCGACTGAGGACGAGCATTTTGGCGCCCCGCCGCTGTTCTTCGCCAGAACGGAAGGCGCCACACCGTTCCGGTTCAGCCTTCACGTCGGCGATGTCGGCCACACCCTCGTCATCGGCCCGACCGGTGCCGGCAAGTCGGTCCTGTTGGCGATGATCGCGCTGCAGTTCCGACGTTACGAGCACAGCCAGGTTTTTGCCTTCGACTTCGGCGGCTCAATCCGCGCGGCCATGCTCGCCATGCATGGCGATTGGCATGATCTCGGAAGAAATGCCGGAACTGGGCAGGGGGCTGACGATCCGTTGCCCTTGCTCACTTTAGCCGATCTGTCGGACGACGTTCAGACCGTTTCGCTACAGCCGCTCGCCCATATTCATCATACGCCAGAGCGAGCCTGGGCGGCCGACTGGCTTGTCGACATCCTTCTGCGCGAAGGCGTGTCCATCACGCCGCAGGTAAAGGAACATCTGTGGTCGGCGTTGACGTCGCTGGCCTCTGCGCCCGTCCACGAACGGACGCTGACTGGCCTGTCCGTATTGCTGCAATCTTCGCCGCTGAAGCAGGCGCTCCTTCCCTATTGCATCGGTGGCCCTTATGGCGGCCTGCTCGATGCCGAGCACGAGCGGCTGGGCGAGGCTTCGGTCCAGGCGTTCGAAACCGAAGGCCTGATCGGCACAGGTGCAGCGCCCGCCGTGCTCGCCTATCTGTTCCACCGCATCGAGCAGAGGATGGACGGCCGGCCGACACTGCTGCTCATCGACGAGGGCTGGCTCGCGCTCGACGACGGCGGTTTCGCTGACCAGCTGCGCGAATGGCTGAAGACGCTGAGGAAGAAGAACGCCAGCGTGGTCTTCGCCACCCAGTCGCTTTCGGACATCGACGGATCGCCAATCGCACCGGCCATCGTCGAAAGCTGCCCGACGCGGCTGTTCTTGCCGAACGAGCGCGCCGTCGAGCCACAGATCACAGAGATCTACCGACGCTTTGGTCTCAACGATCGCCAGATCGAGATCGTCGCCCGAGCGACACCGAAGCGCGACTATTACTGTCAAAGCCGCCGCGGCAACCGCCTGTTCGAGCTGGGGCTTGGTCCGATCGCGCTGGCGCTCTGCGCCGCATCGTCCAAATCGGACCAGGCCGCGATCGACCGGATAATCGCCGAGGCGGGGCGAGACCATTTCCTCGAAGCCTGGCTTACGAACCGTGGTCTCTCCTGGGCGGCAGACCTCATTCCCAATCTCACTGGCGTGATCGACCAATCCACAAAGGAGCTTCCCTCATGAATTCCGTTCTTGCAGGTCGGCGTATCCGTCGCATGGCGGCAGCCGGCGCAATCGTCGTCGCGACGGCGCTGTCATCGGCACCGGCATCGGCACTGATCGTGTTCGACCCAAAGAACTACGCCGAGAACCTGCTTTCGGCATCGCGTGCGCTGGAGCAGATCAACAACCAGATCAGCTCGCTTCAGAACGAAGCGCAGATGCTGATCAACCAGGCGAAGAATCTCACCTCCCTGCCAACCTCGCTGCTTGGCCAGATCGAGGCCAATTTTTCCGAGATGAAGAGCCTGCTCGGCGAGGCCGACAAGCTGGCCTATAGCGTCCAGGAGATCGAGAGCCAGTTTACCTCCGCTTACGAGAATTTCGGTTCGGAACTCTCCAGCCAGCAGCTTGTCGACGGCGCGCGTCAACGCTGGCAGACCTCGGTGTCGGCCTTTGAGCATTCGCTGAAGACCGGCGCCGTCGCAGTAGACAACATCGCAGAGACACAGGAGCAGACGAGTGCGCTGGTTGGTGCCAGCCAGTCCGCGGTCGGCGTGCTTCAGGCGACGCAGGCCGGCAACCAGCTTCTTGCCGTACAGGCCAAGCAAGTTGCCGACCTCACCGCGATGCTGGCGGCACAAGGACGAGCCGACGCCCTTGAACAGGCGAGGCGGGCGGCCGCACAGGAGCAGGCGCGGGAACAGTTCAGCCGTTTCATGACGGGCAGCAGCTACAGCGCGTCATCCGTAAAAATGTTCCACGACTGAGGCGAAGACCGCATGGATCTCAAGATCGCCGCCCGGATAACAGCCGTTCTTGCCCTTGGCGCCGCCATGACCGCCGCCTCCATGGCGCTGCGCGGCGGCGGCTCGCAGGACGCGTCCTCCCCGCGCTCCGCATATCCGGGCGGCGAGCCGGCAAGTGTCGAGCTTGCCCGATGCCGGGACATCGGCATGGCGGCGATCGATGACGACGCCTGCAGGAAAGCCTGGGCGGAAGGCCGCCGACGCTTCCTGCGGCCATCCCGCCCGATCATGCCAAACGTGGCTCCGTCGATCGAAAAGGACCCGACCCGGCTGCCGCCGCTCCAACCGCCAACGCCGCCTTTCGCGGAAGACCGGCCCTATCCCGAAACGGTGGCGCCATGAACGACACCGGCGTCATCGACCGCTTCCTCGAGACTTTCACTCGCTACATCGATTCCGGCTTTGGTCTGCTCGGTGGGGAAGTTGCGTTTCTCACTTCGACCCTGATTGTGATCGACATCACACTGGCCGGCCTGTTCTGGGCATGGGGTGCTGATGAAGACGTGCTGCACCGACTGGTGAAGAAGACGCTCTATATCGGCTTCTTTGCCTTCATCATCGGCAACTTCAACCGTCTTGCCGGGATCGTCTTCGAGAGCTTTTCCGGGCTCGGCCTGAAGGCTGGAGGCTCGGCACTTTCAGGCTCGGCATTGCTGCAGCCGGGCCGCGTGGCGCAAGTCGGCATCGATGCCGGCAATCCGATCCTCGAGGCCGCCAGCCAGCTGATGGGCTACGTATCGTTCTTCGAGAATTTCGTCCAGATCGTAGTGCTGATGATCGCCTGGGCGATCGTACTGATTGCGTTCTTTCTTCTGGCCGTCCAGATCTTCGTCACGCTGGTCGAATTCAAGCTGACGACGCTTGCCGGGTTTGTGCTGATACCCTTTGCGCTGTTCAACCGGACCGCCTTCCTTGCCGAAAAAGTGCTCGGCAACATCGTTGCCTCCGGCGTGAAGATACTGGTCCTTGCCGTCATCGTCGGCATCGGCTCGGGCCTGTTCGGCGAGTTCACCCAAGGCTTCGGCGCCGAACAGCCCACAATCACGGATGCGCTGTCGCTTGTCCTGGGCGCTCTGTCGCTGATGGGACTGTCGATCTTCGGTCCCGGCATTGCGACGGGGCTGGTCTCCGGTGCCCCGCAACTGGGCGCAGGTGCCGCTGTTGGCACGAGCCTCGTCGCTGGCGGCCTTGGCGTGGCTGGTGCTATGGGTGCTCGCGCCGGATTGAGCGGCGCGGCAGGCGCACTCAATGGCAGTGCGCGTATGTCGGCAGCAGCCGCACGCCGCGGCGCGCATCTGGCCGGCAGCACTTCGGCCGCCTGGGAACTTGGCGCAGCGACATCTGGAAGAGGTGGTGCAGGCTCGGTCGCCGCCGGCGTGGCGGGTGTCGCCAGGGCCGGTGCCAGCGCTGCCGTTCGACCGGTGAAGCAGGCCATGTCGCGCGCCGCGTCGGCGCTGTCCGACAGCTATGAGGCCGGCCGCTTTGCGGCTTGGAGTGCGACGAGTGGAGAGCGATCGTCGGGAACGGCTTCCTCGGGTGACTGGTCGACCTCCGAAACCAGTTCCGACGCCCCGCCCGCATGGGCAAAACGAATGAAGCGTAGCCAGGTCATGAGCCATGGCGCCAGCGTCGCCGCGCATTCAGTTCACTCGAGTGATGATGGGGGCGGCTCGATGAATGTTTCCCTCGATCAGGACGACCGCCGATGACCCCCCTTAGACGCCCTTTCGTTCGTTACGCAAAAACGCCCCACCCCGAGACGCCATATCAGCGTGCAGCCCAGATTTGGGACGAGCGCATCGGCTCGGCTCGCGTCCAGGCGAGAAACTGGCGGCTGATGGCCTTCGGCTCTCTCGTCCTGGCCGGCGGTTTTGCATCCGCATTGGTGTGGCAGTCAACACGCGGCTCAGTGGTTCCCTGGGTGGTGGAGGTCGACAAGTTCGGTGAAGCGCAGGTTGTCGCTCCGGCCGTTGCCGACTATCGGCCGACCGATCCGCAGGTCGCCTGGCATCTGGCCCGCTTCATCGAACAGGTCAGAAGCATTCCGGCCGACCCGGTCATCGTCCGCCAAAACTGGCTGCGAGCCTACGACTACACCACAGACCGCGGCGCCATTTCCCTCAATGATTACGCCCGGTTGAACGACCCTTTTGCCAAATTGGGCAAACTCCAGATCGCCATCGAGGTTTCCAGCGTCATCCGTGCTACCCCCGATTCGTTTCGCGTCGCCTGGGTCGAGCGCCGTTACGAGAATGGCAACCTGGCCGGCACCGAGCGCTGGACCGCAATCCTCACAATCGTGATTCAGCAACCCCGCGACGCTGACCGGCTCAAAGCCAATCCGCTTGGCGTCTATGTCAACGCCATCAGCTGGTCGAAGGAGTTTTCATGATGCGTGCAGCACCAACAAGAACGTCGGCGAAACCGGTCACGCACAATGCGCCCGAGGCACGTAGGCTTGCCCTGGCACTGCTGTCGGCAACGGCGCTCGCCGGCTGTGCATCGAAGAAATACATTCCGCCGGAAATCGCCTACGACGATGCGGTGCCTGCGGTGCGCAGGGTCGAGCCGCCTGGTCCGGTCAAAGTGGTGGAAGTGCCGAAACCGCTTCCGCTGCCTGGTCAGTTGAAACCAGTCGACGCTACGAAGGTGGAGCCGGAGCCGCCCGATCCGAAGCAGCGTATCAGCCAGGCGAACGAGGCAGCGAGGATGCAGCCGGTTCGCGACGGGTTCGTCAATGCCATCCAGCTCTATCCGTGGAGTGAGGGCGCGCTCTACCAGATTTATGCCGCGCCCGGCCAGGTCACCGACATCGCCTTGCAGCCGGGCGAGCAGCTTGTCGGCTCCGGGCCTGTGGCCGCCGGCGACACGGTGCGCTGGATCATCGGCGATACGCAAAGTGGGGCAGGGGAGCGCCAGCAGGTCCATATTCTTGTGAAGCCGACACGGCCGGATCTGCAGACCAATCTCGTCATCAACAGCGACCGCCGCACCTATCATCTCGAGCTGCGCTCGACCGAAAAGACCTACATGGCTTCGGTCTCCTGGCAGTACCCGCAGGACCAGCTGATTGCGCTGCGGCGCCAGAATGCGCAGGCTTCCGCCGCACAGCCGGTCGCGTCCGGCGTCGACATCCAGAAACTGAATTTTCGCTATCGGATCGAAGGCGACATGGCGCCCTGGCGGCCGCTTCGCGCCTTCGATGACGGTGCAAAAGTTTACATCGAGTTCCCGTCGGGCATAAGGCAAGGTGAAATGCCGCCGCTCTTTGTCATCGGCCCGTCGGGCGGCTCGGAGCTGGTCAACTACCGTGCTCGCCAGAACTACTACGTCGTTGATCGGCTGTTTGCCGCCGCTGAATTGAGGCTCGGCGACAAAACAAGCGAACAGCGCGTCCGCATCGTGCGCACGGACGGCAAACGAACCTCGCCCAGCACGAGGCTGTTCCGATGAGCGACCCTGCAAATGCACCCAACCAGGACATTCGAGCGGAACTGCGCCTTCGGCCCGAACCGGCCAGGGTCACGCGACTGTCGCGCAAGGTGCTGATAGGCGTCGGTGGAGTTGCCAGCGCTGCGATCCTCGGCACGTTGATTTGGGCGCTCGACACCAGACAGCGCGGAACCGAACAGCCGCCTGAGCTCTTCACCACCGAAAACCGCTCAACGGCCGACGGGCTACAGAAGCTGCCGAAGGACTATGCAGGTGTTCCGCAACTCGGCCCCGCGCTGCCTGGCGATTTGGGCCGGCCGATCTTGCGCGCGCAGGAGCGCGGCCAGCCGATTGGGGCGTCCAACGTCAGTGGACCGCGCGCCGATCCGGAGGAGCAGCGCCGACTGGCCGAGATCGAGGCCGCACGCGTGGCGAAGCTCTTCACCGATACGAACACGAGACCTGGTCCCAGACGAAAGGATCCTGGCGGCAGAGTCATAGAACCGGACACCCAATCTGGTCTGATTCCGCCGCTGGGGCCGCCACCGATCGATCCTGGCGCCGCGCAAAACGGGCAGGATCGCAAGCTGGCCTTCGTCAATGCCGAGCCAGACCGTCGCACAGTCAGCCCCGATCGGCTCGCCGCGAAGGCCTCGCCCTATGTGGTGCAAGCCGGCAGCGTCATTCCAGCTGCCCTTATCACCGGCATCCGCTCCGACCTGCCCGGCGAGATCACCGCTCAGGTCACGGAAAATGTCTATGACAGCCCGACAGGATCCCATCTCCTGATCCCGCAGGGTGCGAGGCTGATCGGCCAGTACGACAGCCACGTCGCCTTCGGCCAGTCGCGCGTGCTGCTGGTCTGGAACCGGCTGATCATGCCTGACGGCACCTCGATCGTCCTGGAGCGCCAGCAGGGCGCAGACGCTGAAGGATTTTCCGGGCTGGAGGACGAGGTCGACCGTCATTGGGGCCAGATGTTCCGGGCCGCAGCACTCTCAACATTACTGGGCATTGGGACATCGCTTGGGTCCAGCGACGACGAAAGCGAAATCGCCAAGGCCATCCGCGAAAGCACGCAGGATTCGGCCTCCGATATTGGCCAGCAGCTCGTGCGCAATCAGCTCTATGTCCAGCCTACGCTCACCGTGCGGCCCGGTTTCCCGGTTCGCGTGATTGTCAATCGCGACCTTGTTCTTGTGCCTTACGGCACGTCAAAGGATTCATCATGACCAAGCTGAAACTTTCCGCCATTCCCGATGACCGTCCGGTCAAGATCACCGTCGAACTGCCTGCCGCCGTTCATCGCGACGTCGTTGCCTATGTTGATTATCTGAACAGTCAACATGTCCTTGTCTCACAAGCAGGAGGTGAACAATGCCTGATCTGAGGCTCGGTCGGCTGCCGAAGGTTGGTGTCGTCCGCATGACGATCATCCTGCCGGAGCCCCTCAAGGAGGAACTCGACCAGTATGCGGCCGAGCACAGCCGGCTCTATGAACCCGTGGACACCGCTGCCCTGATTCCGCACATGCTGGAAGCGTTCGTCGGTTCGGATCGCGGCTGGCGCAGCCGTAAGGCGAAGGCCGGCCGTGCCCGTCAACGAGCGGCGTCTCCAGCCAGCAGCACGACGCGAAGCGGTGCTGAAGGTGATGGCTCTGCCTGAAGCTGTCCTGGTGGCTTTACCCTGAGCGAAATGCCGGTTCCGACCTAAGCGGAAGCTCGCTTGCTCCGGACCAATTCACGGCCATCACCCGAAGCCGTCATCCAGTTGGTCGAGGCTGTGGGTTGGCAATGGGGGGGCAATGGGGTGTAAGGGACGTTCGGCGGAGACGGGTTACACGCCAGGGACGCTTCGGAACAGATGGCGAATTTCGTTCCCTCCTTCCCTGAGCTTCGAAGTTTGTCGCTGCCTCCCCGGCTTTTATCGTGCTATGCTGCTAGTGGCCTTCCTGGAAGGGAAACGGAAATGTCCGGCATGTCAACGTTGACGCGGACTTTCATTGCCGCTGTTCTTGTCGGCTGCGCGCTCGCCGTGTCGTCTGCCATCGGAGCGGGAGTTACCGAGGATGTCGCGACGGGAACGCGACTCGCGGAATTGCTCCGTGCGGGGCGACGTATCATCTCGAACTACCAGACGCTCATCAATGATCCTGCTCTTGGCGACAAGCACCTCGACGGTGAGCGCATTACGAGAGAGGCCATCGCCGAATACTCAAAACACACCGGCAACGACCCGCTTTCCGGCGAATTGACCGAGCGCGACCGGCGTCTGCTTGAGGTCCAGATTGAGGCGATGCGAGAGGTGGTGGACGAACAGCAAGATAACATCAACCGCGCGGGAATCGCATTCAAGGGCTTCGTGCCAGCCGTGTTTGCGCGTCTGATGAATGACAAGTTCAGCGCCAAGGCCGGCAACGAAGCTCGGGTGCGCGTGACTGCGCCAGAGCAACTCGTGCGCAACCGCAAATCGCTTCCAGACGCCTGGGAAGCACAGATCATCGAAAAGGTCTTGGTGGATCCGCAGAGAGCGAAGGGAGCCTACACGGACGTCACAGAGGCGGATGGACGCCCGGCATTTCGAATGCTGCTGCCCGAATACTATACCGGCTCGTGTCTTTCCTGTCACGGCGAGCCGAAGGGCGAGATCGACGTGACAGGATATCCTAAGGAGGGCGGCAAAGCGGGCGATCTGGGAGGCGCGATCAGCATCGTCTTGTTCAAATGAGCGCTTTGGAACAATCACCGCACCAAGTGGAGGCCGTATCGGCGCCGGCGAGGCCACTTGCGCGTAGCTTCGCCAATCTACCGATTTCGGCCCGCATAGCTGCGCTGACAGCGGCCGGCCTTATCAGCCTCATCGTATCGTCCATCTTTCTCACGCAGGCACTTTATCGCAGTGCAGATCGAACCGCGGAGACCAAGGCATTTTTCGATGTCGCATCCACTGCGGCTGCGGCCCACGTAACATTCGGCGAATTGCGCTACTGGCTGACTGATTTGTCGGTTAGCTTGTTGATGAATTCCCAGCGCAATGCCGAGCAGGCGCGCGAGCGACTGCTGACACATCTGGACCGCCTTTCGAAATCATCACCGGATGCGGTCAGGGAAATCCGCGTTGAGATCGATTCCTATGTCAAAACGGCGTTACGAGCGGCAGACAGCTATACTCAAGACAACCGCATCATCGGCAACACTCTCCTCGCCGAGGCGCGCACCCACAGCGCAAATGTGGATGCCGCGCTAAACAAACTCGTCGAACGAGCGAGCGCCGAGGCAGAAGCCGCTCGCAACGAGGTCGTAACGGAAACCCAGAAAACGGCGACGACCGCTGCCGTGCTGGTGGCCATCGTGGTGATGATCGGGTCGCTTCTCACCATCCTTGTTCTTCGCTCGATCGTCGGCCCGTTGCGGCGCTTGAACCGGGTGATCGGAAATCTGACGGAAGGACGCTATGACGTCGAAATACAGGCAGAGGGAGGCGACGAGCTCGGCGCGATGGCGCGGACGCTTCGGCTTTTCCGGGCGAGCGCAATTGAAAAGCAAAGACTGGAAGATGAGGCGGAGCGGCAAAGACGGACGATCGCAGCGGCACTCGAGGCGATTTCTGACGGATTTGTCCTGTTCGATTCGGAGGACAAGGTCCTTCTTGCCAACAGCAAATACTGCGAAATCTTTCCCGGCAATGAGCGAGCTACTCTTCCTGGGCAAAGCCTTCAGGATATTCTGAAAGGACGCTTGGCGAGCGGGCACGTCGACCTTGAGGGCGCGTCGCCGGAGGAATGGATTGCGGAGAGGCTGCGCATCCAGAAGGATCCGGCAGGCTTCGTCCACGAGGGTCGCTTCGGAGAACGCTGGGTCCGCGTCAGCAAACGAAAGACCCCTGACGGCGGGACCGTCGCTGTTTACACCGACATCACGGAACTGAAGCAGAGAGAGGTCGAACTCGAGCGGGCCAAGAGCCATGCTGAAGCGGCAAATGAGGCCAAGAGCAGCTTCCTCGCGTCCATGAGCCACGAGCTACGCACTCCATTGAACGCGATCATTGGCTACAGCGAGATGCTGATCGAAGAGGCGAGTGACGAGCAAATGAACGAGTTCGTCCCAGATGTGGAAAAGATCGCAGGGGCCGGTCGCCATCTCCTCGCGCTCATCAACGACATCCTCGATCTGTCGAAGATCGAGGCAAATAAGATGGAAAATTTCCTGGAGACTTTCGACGTCGCCGACTTGTTGCGCGATGTCCAGGCCACAGTCGCGCCACTGATGGCGAAAAACAGAAACAGTTTCGTGCTGGACCTCGCGGGCGACCTTGGGAAAATGCATTCGGACCAGACGAAGTTGCGTCATAACCTCTTCAATCTACTCAGTAACGCGGCCAAGTTCACCGAAGTGGGCCGTGTAACGCTGGCGGTTCGACGCAACAGGAGATCGGATCGCGACTGGCTAATATTCATAGTGTCGGACACCGGGATCGGGATGACGCCAGAGCAGCAAGAACGGCTCTTTGACCCTTTTACGCAAGCAGACGCGTCCACCACTCGCAACTATGGCGGAACGGGATTGGGCCTTAGCATAACCCGGAGTTTCTGCCGAATGATCGGAGGCGTTGTAACGGTCAAGAGCGAGCTCGGAAAAGGCTCGACCTTCACAATGGAGATTCCAGCCGAGTGCAACGAGGAACCTAGCGAGCAGCGATCCGCCGAACCGCTGTCGTCGCGGCCGTCGGACAAGGCGGTTCTGATCATCGATGACGAACCTGCCGCCCGAACCCTCATCGCCAGGGCCTTGGCAGAGGCGGGACTGGCGTCGATCGAAGCAGCAAGCGGCGAGGAAGGAATAGCCGCTGCGCGAGCGCATCGCCCCGTCGCAATCGTTCTCGACATTATCATGCCGCATCAGGACGGCTGGTCAGTGCTGCGCTCGCTGAAAAGCGACAAGGAGCTCTGCGAGATTCCAGTAATCCTTGCGACGATACTTGCAGATCGCGAACTCGGCCTCTCACTCGGTGCGGTCGAATACCTGACGAAGCCGATCGACACGCGGAAGCTTGTTCGAACGATAGAGGCTTGCGGCAGTGGCAACCGCGACGTGCTTGTTATTGATGACGATCAAGCCTCGCGCGATTTCCTTCGGCGTATTCTGGTCAAGAAGGATTGGCGGGTTCACGAGGCAAGCGATGGCCTGCGCGGCCTCAAGCTGATGAAGCGGTTGTTGCCGCGTCTGGTCCTGCTTGATCTGCTGATGCCCGAAATGGACGGATTCGAGACCTTGAACGAGATGCAGCAGGTGCCCGAGCTGCAGAACATTCCGGTCGTCGTCGTGACTTCCAAGGATTTGTCGGCCGATGAGCTCAAATGGCTTCGCGACAGGGCGGTCGCGGTTGTGACCAAGGGCGCAAACAGTCGGTCTCAGTTGGTCGAGGCCCTCGAGCGCCAGATATTCCCGCTTGGATCGACAGGTGCCAGCATTGCCGATCGCGGAACCGCCCCCCATGGCTGAAGGAAGCCGAGAATGACGAGGATCCTTCTCGTAGAAGACAACGAATTGAACCGGGACATGCTCTCGCGGCGGTTGTCGCGGCGTGGGTTCGAAGTCCTAATTGCGGAAAACGGACAGTCGGGCGTGGAACTCACCCTTTCGGAAAGGCCGGATCTCATCCTCATGGATATGAGCTTGCCGGTCATGGACGGGTGGGAGGCGACCAGGCGGATCAAGGCTGATCCGGCCACCTCCGGGATCCCGATCATTGCGCTTTCTGCGCACGCGATGGCCAGCGATCGCGAAATGGCGCTCGAGGCCGGCTGCGATGACTACGATAGCAAGCCGGTGGACCTGTCGCGACTTGTCCAGAAAATTGAACAATTGCTCGCCGGGAATCGATGAGGCCCAGGCCGACGGTTTGAAAACATGACTGCCAAGAACAAGTTCCAACGCCATGCGATCGCCGTCCATCTGGCACAGCAGCTCGCCGGACCGGCGCGGGCAATCTCAGGATTTCAGGAGTTGCTGACCGAACAGGTGCAGGACCTCGGTCTGATCCACATGACACCGGATCTGGAGAAGGTCAGCGCCGCTGCTTGCGAATTGAATGGCCTGATCGACAGCTTGATCCATGGAAAAGCCGACAATCAGAACCGGGCAGGGGTCGAGATCGAGGCGAAACTGCGCCACGACTTGCGAACGCCGCTCAACGCGATCATCGGCTATTCCGAAATGATTCGTGAAGAAGCCGAAGAATTGCACGAATACGCGCTGGAAGAGGATGTCAGGGTGATGCTCGCCGCGGCGGCCGAGTTGTTGGCGCATGTCGATGCAATCGCCGGCCTCTCGCGCGCACCCGACAGCGAGGAACCGCGGACCACGGATCAGGCTGAGATCGATGCGGCAGGACTCGAACGGGCACTGATCAAGACGGAGCACCCCGTAAGCTCCGGCTGTGGCCGCATACTTGTCGTCGACGACATCAGCAGTAACCGCGGTCTCCTCTCCCGCCGCTTGCAACGTGACGGTCATCAGGTAGTCACTGCCGAGTCCGGTCTGTCAGCGCTGGCTCACCTTGCGGAACACGAGTTCGACCTGGTTCTGCTGGACCTCCTGATGCCGGACATGAACGGCATCGAGGTGCTCTCACGATTGAAAGCGGAGCGCCGATGGCGGCATATCCCTGTCATCATGATATCGGGGTTGGACGAAGTGGATGCAGTGGTCCGCTGCATCGAGGCGGGGGCCGACGACTACTTGCCTAAACCTTTCAATCCAGTCCTGCTGCGCGCCCGGATCAACTCGAGTTTGGAGAAGAAGCGTTGGCTTGACCGCGAGCACCAGTATCTTCAGCAGATCGAGGTGGAGAAGGGGCGGGCTGACTCGCTTCTTCATGCGATCCTGCCCGGTCAGATCGTGGCACGGCTGCATCGGGGCGAAGAGTTCATCGCCGACCGGTTCGATGAAGTGACCATTCTTTTTGCCGATATTGTCGGTTTCTCGAGCATAGCGGCAAGGTTGCCGCCGTCGGACCTGATCAAGCGCCTCGACAGGCTATTCGGCACGTTCGACGTCTTGGCGGAGAAGCATTCCGTCGAGAAAATCAAGACCATCGGAGACGCCTATATGGCTGCGAGCGGTGTTCCCGAACCGGCAGCTGACCATGCCGACAGGATCGTGGCACTCGGGAAATCCATGCTGGACGCGTTGAAGCCCTTAGCTTGGGGTAACGATAGTTTTCGGATCCGCATTGGCGTGCACACGGGACCGGTGATCGCGGGCCTGATCGGCCGGCATCGGTTCGTCTACGACCTCTGGGGCGAGACCGTGAATATTGCAAGCCGGCTCGAGTCCCAGGGCGTGGCCGACCGCATGCAAATCTCGGAGGCAACCAAGCAGGCCCTGCGCACCTCCTGGAAGCTCGAACCGCGCTGTAATCTAGAACTGGCAGGTGTCGGCAGGATCGAAACCTATCTCGTTCAACACTGATCGGAACAATGTCTGACTGCCCTTAGGGAAATTTCGTGAAGCGATGCTCTGGGTCGCAGGGATCGGCGGTGTGTGCTCGGACCGCCGGCGCTCCGCAGCGTGGCATCAAAAGCGGCCCCTGGCCAGTGCAAACACTAGGGTTAGCCCTGTGACGAGGGCTACATCGCCACACCTGCTACCCGAGATGAGATAGTGGGTTTGAGGAGCGCTACCGCCTTTCGGCTTCGGCTATTCCAACACGGCATGCGTTGACGGAAGGGAGAGTGTGAGTTTGAAGACGCAGACTTCTCAGTGGCACTCCGTCTGGCTTCAACCTGAAAATGTCTCAATCGATCAACGCTCAGCAGTGAGATTCGCGGCAAGTGGTCTCAAGACAGTCAACTGTCAGCGGCAAGCTGGGTCTCGAGATCGCCTTCTGAATTCGATATCAGGCGAGAGAACACTCGTTAGTCCGAATTGGCGGGCGCGGAGGAATACTGGTTTTTGCCTGTTGCCCTTGCTCGGCCCCGCCAATGCGATCCGTCGGGAAGTTTAGCCGATAATTCGCCTTGAGTCAGTGCGGCGATAAGTAGAGAGCAATCGAGTTCCTCAAGGAACGGAACCTTCAGGTCACTCTGAGCTGCCATCCGAAGCGATCTCAATCTTGCTGTCTTTTCGCTACGTTCGGCATGCTCAGCCTCGGCAATGACTTTCGCGGAGCGGATAAGCTTTCTATTTTCCAGCCAACACATGTGTTCGATCCTGCGAAATTTCTTCTTGGACCTTGCCGCAGCTTTTCCGCGCGGATTTGCGCGGCGATCAGCCCAGTTCGGATCCAATCCCGTTTTTCTGCTCGCCAAGCCTTCTCTGGCGCCAATACGTCGTCTTGCCCTCTCTCTTCGAGGTTGTCGCCCTTCATTGTAATGAATCCGGTTGATTGGTGATGGTGCCGCTCCCGCCAAACGGCGCGGGCCGTCGGCTGGCAATAGCGGTCGGGCCTAATCGAAGTCTCGCAGACAGTTCCTATTCGCGCTAAATGACACGAAGGATCTTCAGCCCGGATTGAGCCTCGCTCACCGGAGGCCGCAGTTCTAGCTGTTGACGAACGCCATCAGCAATTCCGGTTCGGGTACGGGCGCCCGTACTACATTCAATTGACCTCGGTACCGGCGTTCGCCAGCCCCGATTACAAAGCCGCTGGCGATCGGTACTTCGCCGTTGGCGTCGAGTTGGGCAAAAATGTCGGCGACAGGGAGATCCAGCGCCAGCTTGAGATCTAGTCGTGCATCATTGTTTGGTCCGATCGGCAACTGACGCTTGACGAATTGCTGGAACGAAGCATTGAAAGTCAGGATCTTCTTCGATGACGCCAAGGCAAAAGCGGGCGAGGGGCAGGCAAGCAATATGGCATTGATCGTCCTGATCGATGCAAGCTTCCGCAGGGCCATGTTTTCATCCGCCAGCCCGTGTATGCAAGCCACCCGAATCGCCGATGTCAGGTTACCAGTCTTGGTCGGGCTGTCGGCGATCTCCTCGATCAGCATGCCGATTGTGCATTTCCTACTTTCAGCCATCTGCTTCAGAGATATCCAGAAAGCCTTTTCCAGACGAATGCCGCGGCGTATGCCGCCACGCGCGACGACCCGGAATTCCAGCCCGAAATCCTCTTTTGTGATCGTTAGCAGCCGCCGATCACGATTGATGGGAGGAGAGGTGGCGCTAGCGCTCACTCATGGTCTCCTGACGCGCCTTGTTGATCGGCTTTAAAAGGTAACTCAGAATCGCCTTGCGTCTTGATGTCTACTGAGCACATTATGCCCGGGATGGTTGAATAAGTCTCGCCATCCCTCGCGAGCGTCGATTTGTCCGCCGCGACACGAACCTGGTAAAAGGCTCCCCCGTTTTTCTGATCGACCAAACTGTCGGCGATCATGCTAGAGACCTTGCCTTCGATGCCGCCGGAGATCGAGAGGTCGTAAGCGGTGACCTTTGTCAGCGCCTCGCGGTGGTCGGGACGAATAGACGACATCGCGTAGCGAGACCCACACTTCGATCAGCAAGGTTTCGTGGGTTGGCACGATGTCAGCCACGAGCACCAGGCTGGACGAAGGCACCGTCGTCCACCCGACAAAAACGACGAAAAGCGCCGAATATGGACGCCGACGCGCAAAGCGGCGGACGATCTTCTCTGGCAAGCATTCTCCACGCCCCCTTACCCCGCTTCTAATCGATCTTGCGGTAATAGACCTTGCCGTCAGGCTGCTCTATGCGCCGGTAGGAGGAGCTTGGGGCAGGGGGCACCGCTGCTGCGATCTTCCTTTTGGGCGGGCGTGGTGCTTCGACGATACTGCGTTCGGTCGCTTCTTCACCATCGAGATCGCTGACCGGCTCCGCCGTGGCGCTGGTCGTCTCAACAAAAGGCTCCGCCACGGTAGCCAGCGGCAAGTTCTGTTCTATCCGAGCAATGCTGCCGTTGATCTGGCTGAAGCTACCCTGCAGTTGATTGTCCAGTTTTTCGAACCGGCTTTGAAAGCCGTTATTGACCATGTCGAGCCGGGCCGCAATCCGTTGCTCGAACGATCCGAGCTGTTCCAGCCTCCCTTCGACAGAGCGCAGGTCGTTGATGCCGCGGAAGAGATAGACCGCGGCTATTAAATTTGCGGCTGTGATCAGCAAGGTGCCTGCAGCAACAACCCCGATCATCCTGGCATTGCTCGGTTTCCCAGCGACAACTTGCTCTATAGCTTGGGTCGCCGGCCCAATGTCGATCGCCGGCATGTCCGGGTCGCTAATCATCGTCATTGGACCACCACCTTTGCACCGACCGAGACGCGCCTGAAAAGATCGATCACATCGGTGTTGGTAAGACGAAAGCATCCCGATGTGCCGTCGAAGCCAACGCCTGAAGGGTCGTTGGTGCCGTGTATGCGATAAAGCGTGTCGTGCCCGTCTCGGGATAAGTAGAGCGCCCGTGCGCCGAGCGGATTGTAGGGACCGGCCGGCACCATCTCCGGCAGCTCCGGCTGGCGCGCGCGCATTTCTCTCGGTGGGCGCCATTCCGGCCATTCGGTCTTCGCCCCCACTTCCACGGTGCCGGTCCAGCCAAATCCGTCACGCCCGACGCTGATTTGATAGCGCAGCGCCTCACCCTCTCGGGTCACAAGATAGAGCGCCTTCTCCTGCTTGCGGATAATGATCGTGCCCGGCTGTTCCGCGGTTTGGAAAAAAACGAACTTGCGCAGGCTGGGGCCCATGGCTGGCAGCGGCGGCTGGTCCGATAGCCCGGATCGGGCATGGGCGCAGTCCCAGGACGATGCCGCCAATGCCAGGCCCATGATGCAGGCGCCCGCAAGCGTTGGAACGAAGCGATATCTACCGGGCAGTGTCATCGAGCCGCTCTTTGAACATCCGCTTCAGATCCTTGTTGAAGCGTGCCCGCCCGTCCACTTCGGAAGGCATGATGGCTCGGTTCAGCGCATCGGTCAGCAGCGCATTGTCCAAGGCAACCGATTTGATGTGCGGTACCTTGAATATCTTTTCGAGTTCGCCGCGCGAAAAGTGATTGCCGAACCATTTGCTCTTGTGCTTGTTGGCGACCAGCGTGATGTTCACCGAATTGCCGCGCAAATCGCGGATCTTCTTGTAGAGCCGCTTGCCCTGTCGCAGCGAGGCGACGTTGAGCTCGAACACGATGAAGATCGCGTCGCTCGTGGAAAGCACAGGATTCTGCCAGGGAGTTTCGATGTTGGGCAGGTCGATGACGATGTCATCGAAGCGATAGGCGACGAGGTCCAGCAGCCGGAACACGAAATCCGCGCCCTGCGGCTCGAATGGCAGTTGCGGCCTTTCGAAGGCGTACAGCGTCAGGCCGGACGGGCGCGAGAGCTTGATGACATCCATCAGTTCGACATCGAGCCGTTCCGGCTGGCCGATGATGCCGGCAAGGTCGAACTGGTTGAAGAGGTTGAGATAGGCGCCACAATTGGCGCTTTGGAAATCGAGGTCGACGAGGCAGGTCGAAGCTGCACGTTCGGTGGATTTCGAGGCCAGGAACTCCGCCGCTGACAAAGCGAGCGTCGTAGCGCCGGCGCCGCCGCTAGCGCCGATAAAGGTGATGATGCGGCTCTTGGTGCCCTGGTTGCCGGTGTCGTGGAAGGTGACCGCGTTCAGAAGCTCCTTGGCATCAAGTGGTTTGTGCAGCCAGTCCGAGGCGTTCATTCGCACCAGGACGCGCGTCTGTTCAGAGGTCAGTTCGTCGGAAACCGCAATCAGCGGCACGGCCGCCCACAGGGCGCGCGCCTCGACAATGCCAGGCTTGCCAAGCAGTTCGCCAATGGCAAGGTCGAGGATTACGATGCCCGGCCGCGTGTCGGGGGTCGGGCCTTTGAGAAAATCATCCGTTTCGGAAATCCGGACGTCATAAATCGCCAGCGCATCGAGCCGCGTCGCCACGTCATGCTTGAACTGCGAATCAGACGAGAACAGGGCGACCTGCTTTCGTTTGGTTGGGAGAACCTTCGTGTTGATGGCGTTCATGGTGATGTGCTCTTCAGGTCTTCGCCCGTAACCGTGCTTAGCATCGACGGCATGGTGAGGTTCGCAAAGCCCATCAGCCCTTGCAGAAAGAAGAACTGAAAGGTCACGTTTTGAAGACTTACGGTGATTGTTGGCACCGGTCCGCCCAGCCGGGTCTGATAGCTCAAGCCAGTGGCGCTGTAGGTGACCACCACGTTATCGCGGCGCAAGCGCGGAAAGAAATGGCACATCCCGGGCCGTTGATTTGCTGCGAGTGGGGGACAGGCATCATCGTTGGTGTTTGCCGTGTCCCCGCGGAAGATACGGCTGAAGTTGGCGGCATTGAATGTGCCGCCGTTGGTGCAAGCTCCTGTGCCAGCAGTATATCTGCAGACGAAGGGGCCATATGCCGCGGCAACGACTGGCGCACCCGGTGTCGTCGTCGGCGCCGCAGTTGCAAGAGCCGTCGCAATTGGGTCTGAAATCGAGGCCAGCCGGGCGCCGAGTTGGACCGCCTTGGTAGCAGCGTTCCATTGGTAGAAGGCGTGACCGAAATCGATGAAACCGAGGACAAGGGCAAACAGCAGCGTCGAAACGATGGTCATTTCGACCATCGCCGCGCCGTCGTCCGAATCCGCAAAACGCTTGAACATGGTCAGAACCGGATCAGCCGCTCCTCGTGAGAGCCGTTCAACGTGATCGGGCCGATGCCGATGATCGATAGCATGCCGACCCCGCCGTACGCCAAGGTACCCGCAGCCCTGACGATACAGACCTGCGCGGTGGTTGATCGATATTGCGCGACGCCGGCAACCACAGCGTCATGGCAGGAACCGGAGGCGGCGATTGTCACCGTCACATTCGATTTCTGCCAGCCGCTGACGCGTGCACTGCCTGTTCCCGCGGCATTGCCGAACACGGCGATGTTTGCAGCGATGTCGGCGCAGTTGATCGCCGCAAGCCCGGCTTGTGTATACAATTGGCTGTTGCAGCGCGCGGCGAAGCGGCTTGCATCTGAAAGTCCGGCCTCCATCAAGAGTTTTTCGTGAATCAGATTGCCGAACTCGAACACGCCACCCGCCAAAATCAGCATCAGCGGCGTGATCAGCGTCATTTCGATGAGCACTGCACCGCGTTGATCGCATCGAAATCTATCGAGATGACGCAATAGCATTCCAATCATCGCCATCACCGGTAAAGCTGAGCTTCGTCGCGGAGGAAATTGTCTAGCGTGCCCTGGCCGCCACCCCCAGTAATGTCTACCAATTCAACCATCACGGATGCGTCTTCCGATGCCGACGCAACCGGTTCAGTCAGTAAAAAGCTTCCAAAAGCTTCCACCGGCAGATCCGTGCTGTGGCCGGACAGATCGCTGCCGGCAGCTTGGAGTGCATTGCAGTTCAGGATCGCACCGTAAATCAACCGACGGTCAACCGTCGTGACAGGGGGTTGGCAAGTTGCCGACGGGGTTCCGATCTCTCCACCAGTCGACGCCATGCCTACCAACCCGGCTGATATCTCGTAGCGGTAGACCTGATAGCGCGTCGGCTTGGTCGTATTCCATGAAGAGGGGTAGGCAGCGGAACCAAAGTTGGTGCTCCAGTAACCAGAGAAATTCCAATTTCCATCGCCCATTCGGCCGCCGAGGTATGGAGTGGTCGCGTCGCGTGGAAGGCCCATTGTTCCAGCTTGGGTGAATGAAAGTTGGTTCATGGAAGGACATTGGTTTGCGCTTCCTCGGGTCTTGATTGCCCCTTTGCGGACGTTCGCGGCTGGACCGTATTCAGCACTATTGAAATGGTTGCCGCTGGCTGCAATGCCGAAACGAACATTGAAGGCGTCTTGCACTGGGCCGGCGTTCTGGCCAGTTTTCGTGCTAACGTTGGCGGAACTGTAGCAACCAATCGGCCTTGATGTTGCAATCGTCTGAGCGAGGGCTTGAGCACCGTTCCCCACACCGGCCGGAGGTTCGAGGAAGCCGAAGTTACCAGGGCCAGCGGCAGCCCCATTTCCGACCTTCCTCAGTTCGATCAGTCGACGATGTACAGCCGGGTTGGAGACGGCCTGCTCAAGTGTGAATCCGCCCGCTGCATTCGTCCCGTTCACCGTCTCGTAAGGGTTGCACATAAAGACCGGCGTGAAATCGCACACGCCGGAAGTGAAGCCCGCCACAGCGACTGCACCGACATTGAAATTGTTGCTGGCGCTGGGTGACAAGAAGGAAGCCGGGAAGATTGCAGCAAACCCGACCGGGGCTACAGTGACTTCAACAAAACGGGCAAGTTTGGCGTCATTCAGCTCGTCGGTGATCACATTGGCCGGCACAATCGGGAGATTGTCGGTGGCCGGCAATGAGCGAAGATATCGGCGTGTTACTCCGGCGGAAGCGAGCGTTTGAGGAGGGCCGGCGGTCGAGAAGGTGTATCGATTGCGTACCAGCGTGGCGATCGCCCTATCAGCACGGCTGATGGAGTCCGACGTCCCATCCAGCTCAGCCGCGCCTGCCAGGGCAAACGCATCAGCCCCCTTCTGTAGATCGTTATGCAGATTGTTGAGCCGGCTCATGTCGATCACCAGCAGAGAAAATCCGATGATCGCCGGCAGCATGACGCTTACCAGTATCAGCGCTATTCCCCTCTGATCGTGCCAGAACGCGCGAATAATACGCAGCATGGCCTTGCTCTTTTTGCTCCTGGACGCCAGGATTCCTTGTTTACCTGACGCGCTGATCCTTCTGTTCAATCCGCCGTGTCTTGCGGCGTCCCGACATTGACCGTGATGGCCGGCGGCGGCGGTGGTGGCGGTGGAAATTTGTAACTCTGGGCAAGAGCAGCAGCGCGCGCGCCATCCCCTTCAATGGCGGTCTTTTTCGACGCCGGATTGAGCGGATCGACCGTCTGCAGAAGCGAATTGTATTTCTGGGTGTCGCCTGCGGCCAGTGTCACCGTGTCGTAGCGGTTTAGATAGTCGGCGCAGCCCGCCAGCCCGCTGGCACACAAAAGCATGATCAACACCCTATTTCTTGACATAGATCATCTTGTCCTTGGATTTCAGGTCGAGCATGTGGCCATAGGGGCCGACGACGCCTTCGCCCAGTTCATATTTGCGCACCATGTCCTTGGTTACTTCCAGTTGGCCGAGCACGAAAAACTCCGGGTCGTTGGCCGGCCGTGTCTTGTCGAATGGGGTCGCCAGTTGCTCGCCGGGTTTCGCCGGGCGCACGATATGCGGGGTGACGATGACGACCAGTTCGGTCTCTTCCTTCTGATTGCTTGAATTGTGGAACAGCGCGCCGACGATCGGCACTTGGCCCAGCCATGGCACCTGCCTCTGGATTTTGGTATTCTTGCTGGACAAGAGCCCGCCGACTGCGAAACTCTGGCCGTCGCGCAACTCGACGACGGTCGCCAGCTTGCGGGTGGTGAAGATCGGGTCGCCAGCCGGCGTGAAGCCGTTCAGGTCGCTTACCTCCGGCGCTAGCTTGATATGGATCTTGTCGTCGTTGAGCACGATCGGCGTGAACTGCAGATTCACGCCGAACTGCTTGTACACAATGTTTATCTGGCCGTCCCTGTCGAGGCTGCGGATGGGTACTTCACCGCCGGCGTTGAAGCTGGCCGGCTCGCCGGAAAGCGTGGTGAGATTGGGCTCGGCCAACATGCGCACGACACCCTTTGCCTCAAGCGCCTCGATGATCAGATCGACCTTGATGTTGCTGTCGATGACGCGAGTGATCAGCGCCGCGAACGGATTGGTGTTCGAGAGCAGGCCAGTGAGCAGACCGCCCGGTCCGAGCACCACGTTATCTTCATCGACGGCGGCAATGCCCGTTCCAGTTCGGGTCGTTCCGCTGTTGTTCGTGCTCCTGATCGACACACCAAGGTCGCGACCGGCATTGCGCTTGGCCTCGAGCACGCGCACTTCCAGATTCACTTGCTGGCTGTCATCAACGGTAACGGCATTGATAATCGCGTCGGGACCGTATTGCTGGGCCACTTCCAGGATCGACGCCAGCGTCGCGCCGTCCTTCACATGCCCGCCGAGCCGGACCTTGCCATTGACCGAGCCGATATCGATCCGCGATCTAGGCGCTACCTGCCGGATTGCCTGCGCCATATCGTTGACGTCGACGCCGACCTCGATCTGGATTACGCCAAGCGAGCGCTTGTCTTCGGAAAAGAGATTGACGGTTGTGGTACCGGCGCCCTTGGCAATGACGTAGAGCGTCTTGTCGGTCATCGGCTGGGCATCTGCGATCTTCTCGTCGGCGACGACGATATCGCCAAGAGTGGCATTCACCTCAATCGTCAGCGATTGCGACATGGGCAGGAAGACACGATGGACCTTGGGGTTCGACACGTCGATACGGCGATCGGCTGCCGTAGCCTCAAGGCCGATCGGCAGTAATATCACCGAACAGGCCAGCGCGGCGGCTGCCAGTGTTTCCCGGACCGTTCGCATCTACATTCCCCCCTTTGGCGGCCCTTCGGACGCTCTTTATCTCAACATACCAGAGTTATCTTTGTCGCGGCACGTCATATTTTTCGAGCTTCACGCCCCGAAAAACGCCGATAGTCGCACGGGCTGACGGCTCCGGCTGCACATATTTGATCACTTCCTTAACGACCTCTTGCGCTTCGGGTGCCGAGGTCACGGCCGGAGCAGGCTTTGCTTTGCTCAAGTCGTCGAGCCGGTTTCCGACCTGTTCGACGGCCCGAGTCAGGCCATTGATCTTGTCGTCCGCGCGCTTGCGCTCGGCTGCCGCAGCAGCATCGGCCGTCGCCTGCCTGGCGAGTTCGGCCTGCCTGGCTGCGACATCGGCCGGCGTTTCGCCGGTCAGGTCGGAAAGCGTGATGCGTTGGGTGATCTCGTCCTTGCCGGCGGCTGCCTGGCGAAGCGCGAGCGACAACTGGCCGGCGCCGGCGGCCAGCGTCAGCTTCTGGGCGTCCTTGGTGCTAGCCTCGACAGTCACCGATTTCACCACCGTCGGGCTGTCGGTGCTTTCATCGGCGACCTGGTCGACGGCGAGCACCTTCATGCTCTGCAACAGCACGTCGACGAAACTCTGGTCTGCATCTCCAGGGTTGCGCACGGTGCGCGTCAGGAGCACATCGACCCGATCACCTGGGAAAACGAATCCTGCGACGCCGAGCACATCGTTGACTCTGATGGAAACAGCTTTCATGCCTTCGCCGAGCACCGCCGAAAGCGTGGCGCGCTGGCCGGGGCCGGTAATCTTGGTGGCGAGAACGGGTTCATTGGCGCCGATCGCCTGCAGCGCCTGCTTTGTGCCTTCGCCAGCGAGTAGATCTTTTGTCGTCTTGAAAGCCCCGGCCGGAACCGCGCCCGCCGGCCATGTGATTTCACGCAGCTTGTCGGCCGACAGCGTGTCGCCGAATTTCAAAGATACGGCCGCCACCACGACGGTATCGCGCGGCACGTCCGTCTTCGCCATAGCGCTGCGTTGGCTGGTCAGCCAGATATTGGCGAGAACCACTGCGAGCACGCCGAATACGCCGGCGAGAACGATCATGATGACAGTGTTTGCACGCACTTTCTTTTCCCGCCAGACTCCGTTCACCCACCACCTGGATCGACGCCGGGGACCTCCCCGGCGTCGATGATAGGACTAAGCTATCACGGCAACAACGCGTAAAGCCCCGTCCATTGGGTGCTGACCCAGCCACCGACAAGAATGATCGTGGCGATCACCGCCACGGTGATGATGCCGAGCAGGATGGTATATTCGACCATGGCGGCGCCGTGTTCGTCGTCGCGGAACTGCCGGGTCATCGTCATGAGCTTTTTCATGCCAATTTCTCCCTTTGGGGTTCAAACCCTGACGAGACGAGCCAAGGATGAAATCGCATACCTGAGCATCCTCCGTCGACCTAATCCTAGGGGCCGATAAAAAGCAGAGTCAAATATGCTAATGGTTCTTAAACTTATTTATACCTGTGCTATGCCTGAAATGGTAATATCGTTTCGAGGTCTCTCTGCAGCAAGACGTTGATTCTGCCTGCTTTTCGCCCGTCTTTGACCATCCGTTCACAATTTCGCCCCGTCTGCGGCAGAAGCGAGGCGATATTAGCAGATGGGCATATGCCATTATATCCAAGGGCTTGCCAGAGCCCGTAAGGGCCATCATGGCCAAAAAGACGCAGGGCGATGTTTTGGCAGGGCCCTTGTATATTTACGGCCGGACGCCTCGTTCGAATAGATGAGATGTTTTTTCGACCTGGATGTTAAACATGCAAGAAGTATTGAGTTCGGGAACGTGCTCGGTGCCTGCCGTCTTGCGGGGGTATTCCCCCCAAGGCGTGTCCAAAGGGGTAGCGCAAAATGCTGGGCCGATTCACGAAAGGGCCAAGCGAGCCGCGGGTCGAGCCGAAGCTTGATCCGATCGTGCCGGCAGTCCCCGTACTGTCCCGTTCTGCGGAATTCGAATCGCCGGGGGACGATTTCCTTACGCTCAAGGTCGAGCTCCACCGCCACTTGATTGATCGCTTCAACCTGACGGCCCTTGAAAGTGCGTCCAAGGAGGAAATCCTGAACGAGATCCGCCCCATAGTGCGGGAATTCGTTCGTGCTCGCAACGTGCCGCTTAACGCCCGCGAACTTGACCAATTGACCAGCGACACCGCTGACGAGATGCTCGGGCTGGGTCCGATCGAGCCTTTGCTCAAGGATGATTCGATTTCCGATATTCTGATCAACACCCATAAGCGAGTCTTCATCGAGCGGCGTGGAGTAATAGAGGAGACGGCGATCCGCTTTCGCGATGAAGCCCATCTGCTACGTGTCATCAACAAGATCGTCTCGGCTATCGGCCGGCGCGTCGATGAATCGGCGCCAATGGTCGATGCGCGGCTGGAAGATGGGTCGCGAGTCAATATAGCTGTGCGGCCGATCTCGGTGGATGGCCCGCTGGTCTCGATTCGCAAGTTCTCCAAGAACCCCTATTCGCTCGAACGTCTGATGGCGTTTAATTCGATCCGGCAACCGATGGTCGACCTGTTGCGCATTGCCGTGCAGGCCCGCAAGTCGATCCTGGTTTCGGGCGGCACAGGCAGCGGCAAGACGACCCTGCTCAATGCCCTGTCGAGCTACATCCCAGCCAGGGAGCGCCTGATCACCATCGAGGACGCAGCGGAACTGCAACTGCAGCAGCCGCATGTGGGCCGTCTCGAGACGCGTCCGCCCAATGTTGAGGGAAAGGGCGAAGTTCGCCAGCGCGAATTGCTAAAAAATGCGCTTCGCATGCGGCCGGATCGCATCATCGTCGGCGAGGTGCGCGGCGAGGAAGCCTTCGACATGCTGCAGGCTATGAACACCGGCCATGAAGGTTCAATGACCACCATTCATGCCAACACGCCCCGAGATGCGATATCGCGATTGGAACAGATGGTCGGTATGGCCGGCATGCCGATGAGCCACGATTCAATACGGGCTCAGATTGCCTCGGCCATCGACATCATTGTGCAGACGCAACGGCTTTCCGATGGTGGAAGGCGGGTTGTTTCCATATCAGAACTCACCGGTATGGAAGGCAATGTCGTACAGGTTCAGGAACTTTACCATTTCGTCCGCCGCGATGTGACTGCCGAGGGCCAGATCGTTGGTGAATTTCGGGCGACCGGCATTCGTCCGCGCTTTGCCCAGGAAGCGGCGACCCTTGGCCATCAGTTCGCCAAGGACGCGTTCAACCCACAGGTCCCGCTCTAATGTTGACCGGCCAGACATTGCTCTACTTCATCTATGTACTGGCGGCTGCGTCGCTCATCCTCGCGGCCGAGGCTCTGTATGTGACTTACTCCAAGCGGCGCTCAACGGTCAGCACGATCAACCGTCGACTGAAGCGGCTCGCCGACGACGCTCCGGCCGAACAGACCTTGCAGCGATTGCTGCAAGAACGTGGGCTTACCAGCTCGGGCGACTTTCTTTTCAATGCGGTTGGCCTGAACAGGCTGTACACGCAATCCGGCGTTACCGGAAATCCGCTGTCGTTCGTCGCGACATTTGCTCTCGGTGGACTGGCCCTGGCACTGGTATTTGCGTTCCTGCTGCACTTCTCCGCCGTGGCTTCGTTTATCATCTTTCTGCTCATCGTATTCCTCCTGCCGTTTCTGGTTCTCCGCCGCGCGCGCGCCAGGCGAATCCAGAAATTCGCCAAGCAATTGCCGGATGCCCTTGAGATGATCGTGCGTTCGCTGCGTGCCGGTCATCCGACTTCCGTGGCTATAAGCCTTGTCGCACGAGAAATGCCTGATCCGCTGGGCACCGAATTCGGCATTGTTTCCGACGAGATCACCTTTGGCCTCAGCCTTGAAAACGCGGTGCGAAAACTCTCGCAGCGCGTCGGTTTCGAAGGTCTGCATTTGCTGTCGGTGTCGCTGTCGATTCAGGCCAAGACCGGCGGCAACCTTACCGAAATTCTGTCGAATCTCTCAGTGGTGCTGCGCGAAAGGCAGAAACTCAGGTTGAAGATTAGGGCGCTCTCTGCCGAGGGGCGAATGTCCGCGTGGATCATTTCCCTGTTTCCTCTTTTGATGCTCGCCATCCTCACGGGCCTAGCCCCCAGCTACTACGGTGATGTATGGGGCAGCCCGTTGATCATGCCGGTGTTCTTGGTTTTCGGGTTCTGGGCGCTGCTCGGCGACTTCATCATGTACCGTATGGTCAATTTCGATTTTTGAGCGATCGGAGCTATAGAAGTTGTGACCCAGGATCTGAGCCTTCTGGTGTCCATCGCCGTCTTCCTGGCGGCCGTAGCGCTGTTTCTGGTGGGCGCGCTCGTCGTCTTGCCGGCGCTGCAGACGAGGAAACTGGTTGCGCAAAGCCTGCTGGCAGAGGGCATTCCCAACCGCCGCTCGCTTTTGGGCCAGGAAGAACTGGCCAAGATTTCAGCACAGCGGCCGGTCGACGCCTATTTCAGATCGATCGAAAAGGAACGTGACGAGCCCAGCGCGCTAGACGCAAAACTCTTTCGCGCCGGCTTCTATCAGTCAAGCGCGCCATTGATCTATACTCTGTCACGCCTTGGCGCGGTCTGTCTTGGCTTTTCCGTGACGTATGCGCTCCTGTCGCGGATGTTGCCACCCGAACTTCCCGGTCTTGTCGCCTTTGCAGGCTCTGCCCTGCTTGGGCTGGGATGCATCGTGATTCCGAGCATCGCTCTCGATCGGTTCGAAAAGGGACAAAAACAGATATATCGTCGCGGCTTTCCGGATTTCATGGACATGATGATCACCTGTGCCGATGCCGGCATGAGCCTCGAAGCGGCTGTCGAGCGTGTCGGCAGCGAACTGGCTGGCACCCATAGATGGCTCGGCATCCAACTCGCAATCATGAATCTTCAGTTGCGCGCGGGCAAGCCGTTGCGCGAGGCCCTGCGCGAATTATCCGACCGCGTTGGACTGGAGGAGGCGCGCGCGCTGGCTGTGCTGTTCCGTCAATCGGAAGAGCTCGGTACCAGTTTGACGGACGCCTTGCGCGTCTACAGCGACGAAATGCGGGGACAAAGAATTCTCTTCGCCGAGGAACGCGCCAATGCTTTGCCTGTCAAGATGATGATACCGCTGGGGCTATGCATCTTTCCTGTTGTGATGATGGTCGTGATGCTTCCGGTGATCATTCGAATGAAGGGCATTTTCTTCTAGACAGGGATGTGCTTTGGTCAGGGGACGGGATCGGCAAGATCCCTGGGGGATAAAATGAAAAGGCCAATGTGCCTCGTTGCCGCTGCCAGTTTGCTGGTTGTCGTGCTTTCCGGTTGTCAGTCGACTGCGACGGACCCAACGGGGGTCGTCCGCACTAACGAGCCGGCGAAAGTGGAGCTTACTGCCTTCGGCGATGCCTTCGACGGACTGAAGACGGTCAGCGACGTCGAATATTATGCCTCCGACCAAGCCGTTGCCGAAGCCAAGAACCAGTTCCGCTCGGAAAATTATGGCAATGCGGGCGCCCTGTTCTACAAGGCGACGCAACTCGCCCCCAACGACGGTGCCGCATGGCTGGGCCTCGCCGCCTGCAGCGACCGCATCCACCGCTTCGATCTCGCCGACAGGGCCTATGGCCAGGCCTTCCGGCTCATTGGGCCAACGCCCGAATATTACAACAATGTCGGCTATTCCTATCTGCTGCGCGGCAAGCTGCAGGACGCGCGCAGTAATTTCCTCAAAGCATACGAACTGGCTCCCAATGACCCGACCGTCGGCAACAATTTGCGACTCCTGTCGTCCAGCGTGAAGAATCTCGAACGGTAAGGCGCTAGCATGTTGCTTGCCGGAGCGCTGCTGATGAAGGGGCTAGCGGTTCCTTTGCTGGCAAGGATTGCATGGCTCGACTTCACGACCCAAAAAATATCTAACCGTGACGTGCTGCTGCTTTTGTGTCTTGGGCTGGGTTCGCTGCAGGTTATGTCGATCCTCAGCGGGTCGTGGTGGGACATGGGCCTGAGCGCGGTTGCCGGCCTACTGCTGTTCGTGGCGCTTTTCTTGTTGTGGGCCATGCGCAAGGTCGGCGCTGGCGATGTCAAACTGATGGCGGTGGTTTCGTTTCTGATCGGCGGCGGCGGGCTCCTGGTGTTTTCCGTGCTGTTGCTGGTCTTCGCCTTTGCGACCGCGTTAGTCGTGAAGAATCCCTTGATGCTGCCCGAAGGGGCCTTCCGCCTCTACGTTCAGCATCTGGACCGCAAAGGCGTCGTCCCCTTCGGCGTGCCGATCTCGATCGCTGCTATCTGCACGCTGGCGCTACAGATCTATGGCAACGCACGGTTCTAGTGGTTAAGATCTAACGATTGGTACCCGATCGTAAGCGCGGCCACATCGCGAGCGCCTCCGTCTTCCTATCGGAAGAAAGGTCTGACGCCATCTTGCCGCAAATGTTATATCTAGCGATCCGTCCTCGATCGAAGAAGGATCGCATCAATGGACGATTGGAGAATCGGGAATATCTGGGTAACCAGAATTCTGGAGATGTGCGACCCTCTGCGGACGCCGTCGGAATGGTTCCCCGACTGCACCGACGAAGCACTCGAACCGCATCTTCATTGGCTCACGCCCCGATTGATATCGCCGGCAACCGGCCGGCTTATTCTTCCCATCCAGAGTTTTCTGGTTCGTACCGGCCACCACACCATTCTGGTCGACAGTTGCGTCGGCAACGACAAGACGTGCGCATACTTCCGGCATTGGCATCGCCGCAATGACGGCACCTTTTTGGCGCGCCTGGCGAATGCAGGTGTTGCTCCCGAGCAGATCGACTATGTGCTGTGCACCCATCTTCATATCGACCATTGCGGCTGGAACACACGATTGGTGGACGGGCGTTGGATACCGACATTCCCGAACGCCCGCTACATCATGGCGCGGCGCGAGTTCGAGGCCGCACAGGCCGCCTCCGGCGATGCCGACGAACGGACCTATGAGGACAATGTGCTGCCAATCGTCGAGGCTGGTCGGGCTGTGCTTGTCGATATGGATTATGAACTCGATGGCGAAGTGTGGCTGGAGCCGACGCCGGGCCACACCCCGGGGCACGTAGCCATCGGCCTGAGATCTCGAGGCGTAGGGGCAGTGTTTTCCGGCGATCTCATGCATTGGCCGATGCAATGCATATACCCCGACTGGAGCTTTCGTTACGACACGGACCCTGACCAGGCACGTCGGACGCGGTGGGCATTCCTGGAGGCTTGCTCGGACAATAGACGTATCGTCATGACATCGCATTTTCCCTTGCCGTCGGTGGGAACTATCTCGCGACGCCAGTCATCATTCTGGTTCGAGGATCATCAGCCGCCGTAATCGCCGAGGACGCCGACCACGCGCTCGGACCCGAGGTGGCCGAGCGCGTGGTGGCGCTGACGCTTGTCAATCTGCCGGACGAGACGACGCACTGGACCGCCGACATGATGGCGCAAGCGGCTGGCATCAGCGCAAGCGCTGTGCGTCGCATCTGGAAGGCGCACGGGCTGCAGCCCAACCGCTGGCGCCAGTTCAAGCTCTCCAACTATCCCCAGTTCGTCAACAAGCTGCGCGACGTCGTCGGCCTCTATGTCGATCCGCCGGCTCACGCAATCGTGCTGTCGGTCGACGAGAAGAGCCAAATCCAGGCGCTCGACCGCACCGGTGGCTCAACGCGGTCGAGGGTTTCTTCGCCAAGTTGTCGAAGCGTCGCCTCAAGCGCGGCGTCTTCCATTCCGTTCTCGACCTCCAAGCGGCAATCAACCGCTTCGTAGAGCACAACCAGCAACCCAAACCCTTCTCTTGGGTCGCCGACCCCGACAAGATCATTGCCGCCGTCAAACGCGGGCACCAAGCGTTAGATTCCATCCACTAGGCGGGCTCTCAGCCTGACATGTTTGGCACGCAAATTACCTTTTCAACTAATCTCCGAGAACCATTAGCTTGCGCTCAAATTGGCGAAGTGCTTGGATTGCGTCTTGCCGGCGGGACGCCGTATGGACATTCTGAATATCAAAGCGCTCTTAATTGCGGTTCTGATCTTCGTTCCGATCGAATACCTGTTCGCTCTGCGCCCCCATCAAAAGATACTCAGGAAAGCCTTTTTCAACGATCTCATCTATGCGCTGTTTAATGGCATCCCGATAAGCCTTGGCCTGATCGCGGCTATCACGCTAGCAACGAGTACGGTGGGGCGGCTGGTGCCGGCCTATGTCGGCAGCGCAGTATCATCGCAACCTGTTTGGCTCCAGGTATCAGAGATCATTGTCATTGCGGACGTTGGCTTTTACCTGGCCCACCGCACCTTTCACGCCGTTCCCTTTTTGTGGCGCTTCCATTCGATTCATCATAGCATTGAAGAACTGGACTGGTTGGCGGCGCACAGGATTCATCCTATTGACCAGGCTCTGACAAAGAGCGCGTCGCTCGTGCCTGTATATCTGCTGGGTTTCAGCAGTCCGGCGATCGCCCTGTTTGCAATAATTTTTCACGTCCACGGACTTTTGCTGCACGCCAACGTCAGGCTGAACATCGGCCCGCTTCGGTGGTTGATCGCGTCACCCCAGTTCCATCATTGGCATCACGCTCACGAGCGCGCGGCATACGACAAGAACTTCGCAGGTCAACTTTCATTGATCGATGCGCTCCTCGGAACCATGTACCTGCCCGGTAACGCTGTCCCGGAGCGCTATGGCGTCGATGATCCGATTCCATCAACTTACGTCGAGCAACTCGCCTATCCAGTGATCCCGAAGGGCAGAATCAATGAAGCTCCCTCCACCAGAGATACGTGATTTCGTCGGGCGTGCAACGATGACACTCTACTTCACGTTCTGCGCGACTTTGAAGGCCGAAACGTTCTTGGTAGCTCTTGCCGGCGCAGAATGGACAGTGGCGTGGATTATCGATCTCACCGCAGATGTCGCCGCTGCCGGCTTTCTCGTGCTCATCGTTGGAATGACAGTGGCGCGTCTTCCGCCCCTGGGAACAGCGCAGGGAATTGAACCGCGAATCTCCGCGCTCATCGGATGCTTTGCCACCGCAACTTTGATCGCGGTCCCTCGCATCCAGGCAGCTCCGCAGATCGAGTTTGTTGCGGACCTGACCACCATAGTTGGTTTCGCGCTTTGCATCTTGTGCCTGTGGTGGCTCGGCAGATCCTTCAGCATCACTGCGCAGGCCAGACGGCTCGTCACGGCAGGCCCTTACCAGATCGTGCGCCACCCGCTCTATGTCTGCGAAGCGATCGTCCTGCTCGGCATTCTTCTCGGCAATGCGACATGGGCAACCGTCGCAATCTGCGCCATTGCCCTCGCTTTCCAATATCGGCGGCTCGTGAACGAGGAGAGGGTCTTGCGAGCGGTGTTCCCCGAATACAACGCGTATGGGCAGACCACGCCAATGCTCATTCCATCTTTATCCTCATTGTACTGGTGGCAGTGACTGTGCCCCATGCTGATCCGCAGTCTACTCGAAACCACTTAGTAATTATTGCCTTGGTTACAGCTCTTTTCGGGTTGATTGACATTTTGTGGCTGCCACTTTCTACAGTCGATTTTTCACCGAGGAACTGGATTGATATAGGCAAGGTGGCCCTTGTCCTCAGTGCATCTTGGATGGCATCCGCAGTTGCGCTCCATAGGGTGCGATCTGATACAAGCCCAATTGCGAGCGTAATCAAATATCTTTGTGGCTGCCTGAGAATTGTGGTCGTTTCCGCAGCAGCTTTCATTCCGCTCGCCATCACCACGACCGTCTTCATGTACCTGGCGTCGGCCACCTCAAGGCCTCTGGCGGACCCGGTTCTAGCTTCTATCGATTCCGCCCTCGGTTTCGACTGGCAGTGGTTCCTCGCCACGACCAACAAGCCAATTACAGCATCCGTCCTGGTTTTTGCTTATCACGCGCTCGCGTTCCAAATGCCGTTCGTTCTGTTATTCCTCGCGGTGAGAAACCAACGAGAACGAGCACTGGAGTTTGTCGCTCTTCTAGCGGTTGCTTCGGTCTTCACGGGCGCGATGATGGCTTTGGCGCCAGCAGAAGGCGCTTATGCCTATTTCAAGCCGGCGCCGGGGCAATTTTCGAACTTCACCACTAATGCCGGAATGTGGCACCATCATGTGCTTATGGCGCTGCGATCAGGCGAGCCGTTTGATCTGATTATGACTAAAGGCACAGGGCTCGTAACGTTCCCGTCGTTCCACACGGCACTTGGATTGGCAGTGGTCTATGCCGCGCGGACCATCCGGCCACTCTTTGTCGTGTTGGCTATGGTGAATGCCGCCATGATCGTGGCCACTCTGCCTGAAGGCGGTCATCATTTAATAGATGTAATCGCCGGCGTAATCATCGGCATTCTCTCCATCATTGCAGTCAAGATGCCTAGCTATGCGCGCGGAAAGGTCGACCGCGTTGCGAGATCAGCCGTGGGATCGGACGCGGACTACTGAGTTGGCCACGGGCCGTTGCCCTCCGGCTGCCTGGCAATGACGTGGCGGCGGCGAGACACAAGGAGAAGGAGCGCCGCCCTGCGGCGGCATCTGCATGCACAGCAAGAAGATCAACATCTCCACCGTGCTCGCCGGCCAGAGGCTCGGAATCACGAAGTCGACGACGGCATTTGGCTCGTCTCCTTCATGCACTATGATCTCAGATATATCGACTTGGAACAGAGGACCTTGCAGACCTACGACAACCCCTTCGGCACGAGGGTGTCACCCATGTCTTAGGTACAACCGTTACCCATGTCTCCGGGCCGCACGGTTTGAAGATGGTAGCGGAAGGCCGCTGCATCGCAAGACGCCCCCATTGAGAAGGCATTCTTTTGCTATCGGCCAAGCGGCCTGACAGCAAATCGAGATCGAGCACCACGAAACTCGGAAGCGAGTCGGGACGATGATGGACTGGGCGGAAACAAATAATTAGCGAGCGATGTGCACATGCCGTGCACACGGGTTTGCACCTTTTCTTTTGTTTCTGTTTCGTCGAAACACCGAAACACCGAGCCAAAGCGTGATGAGCACTCGATGATTGCCGCAGTAGGTGCCCCGTCACAGCCGCATGGCCAATTGACCACGCAGCACCACTTCATAGTGCGACGGCGAGTAAACTTGTCCGGGGGCGTGTGCAGAGAGGGCGCAACCAGCGGCGATTGGAGCATTCGCTAAATTGTAAGCCTCTCCTCGGCGCACCTGCATCTGGTGCGAACAGAAAGGAGAAAACATGTCACGATCAGACACCTTCCCCCTCGTCTGCTCAAGACGGAGGAGGCCGCCAAACTTGTCGGCCTTTCCCCCGGACGCTTGAAAAGCATGGCACGTACGGCACCGGACCTGCCTATCCAAAGTTGGGTGGTCGCGTGGTCTATGCCCCGCAAATCCCCAAGAATGGGCCGACAGGGGGTTGAAGTCATCGGCCTCTGATCCGGGTGTCGGCCGCGTTTATCCGGCCAAGCCTACAGGTCGAGTGAAGTCCAGGAGGGGATAGCTTGTGCAACCTGCGGTGGAGCATGACACTGCACTCGCAGGCGCCAGCGCCCGACATCGAGGGCGAGAGCTGCCCTCCGAAGGCAGAGGTCACAGGTGATGCGCCTGCCCACAGTAGCGATGATCGCCACCAAGGATGGCGTCGGGAACGTCGCGCTCTCAATCCGAATTGTGTTACTCGGGCCGTTCGGCAATAAAGAGAGTATCGGGGAGAAGCCCAAGACGCTCGCGATCGGCGGCAGGTATACGGTCTGAATGTATTCGAGCGACCGTAAAACCCACGTCCTCGATACGTTCCTTGATATCGGGTCCGTAGGCTCGCACGTGATCTGATCCGCCGAAGCGCTCGTCGCGCTCGCTCCGTGACATGAATGGCGGCGCTTCGAGCGTTTGACGATAGATAAGCGGTACTTGGATCCAGACCTGTCCTCGAGGCTTAAGGGATGACCAAATTTGCCGAAAAGCATGCCGATCGTCAGGTACGTGCTCCATGACATGACACAAGACGACAATATCGAGATCGCTGATGCCGTTCATGTTCATTAGGTCAACCTGCACGGTATCGGGGCCGTACCGTCCGGGCTCGATATCGCCTTTAATGAGGTTGCCCGCCTGAGATAGTCTCTTTGAAAGCCCCTTCTCGCTCGGCGCAATCTGGAGAATTCTAAGCGGCCCCGCCGGAAGCCGGAGAAGCTTACGGTCTAGAGCACAAATCAAGAACCGCTCACGATCCAGAGCATGACAAAGCGGGCAAATAAGCGTGTATCGCCCGAAACGGTAAAAAGCCGCCACACCGCGATCGCAGGCATTGCAGTGATGAGCCTTCCTCGTCGGGAAGAGTGTCAGGGTGAGGGCTCTCAGCCAATCTCCGTACGAATCAAGTTTGCGTGTGACCCGCCGCGTTGTGATACGATCAGCATAGCTGCGAAAAAGAGATAGAAGTCGGCTTCCTCGAGCGTTGTTCCACGATGGTTTCAGCATGTCGGCCTTCTAAGGTTTTTGACCCGAGGACCGATAATTAGCGCCCCCTGATATAACGTCGAGTCAGCGGAGCAGCAGGAGATTCGCCCCGTCATGGCATCGACCCTGATATCGAGCAGACCGGCGATCTCAGCCAGCGGCTCGTCAAGCACATCCTTCAGGATAAAGACGCTGCGCTGGAGGATCGGGAGTTCCGTAAAGCGAGACACCGCAGTTTGGATCGCTGCATCAAAATCTTCACGGGGTCCGGAGCGGCGTCGACAACGACTTCAAGGGCCGCCTCGATAGGCTCTGCTGCGCGGATCGCACGGCTGCGCAGCAGGTCCAGCGCACGGGTATGGGCAATCCGGAAGAACCAGGGTCGCAGCTGCGGAATCTTGCACACCTGGTCGAGCGCAACGAGGGTTCGAGCAAAGATCCTGCACAACGTCTTCGCCGTCGATGACCGACCCCATGAGACGCGAGCAATAGCGGTGCAGTTCAGGCCCTAACGAGACGGCAAGGGTGAGGAACCCGGCGAGGAACTCCTCCCGACGGTCGCGGTCCATGGTAGATCCTGCATCGATCAAGGCGTCGCCACCCTGTGCCTCCGTCATCACCCAACCGAGTTGGTCGTGGTCTGCCGAGACCAGCCAGCCACACGCCCGTGATTCCAACCTGAGCCGATGTGCCAATCAGCAACCTTCGCCGGTCTTTTTCACCTGGCCCGGCGCGGCGGTGTTGGCTGCCGTGTTCTGCGCTGACTAGGCGCCGCCTGCTGCGCGCTGCCAGTCTGCTGGCCGGGCGCGCAGTCCCTGGCCGAGTTCGGATTTGTGGTGCCGCTGGTGGTCGTCTTGTCGGTGCCCTGATCGCCGGACATGTTGGTCCCGCTGTTCGTCGTGCCGGTGCCCTGATCCGTCGTGCTGGGCCTGGTTGTCGTGGTCGAGCTTCCGCTCCTCGAGGTTCTTCGGTGCGCGAGGGAAGTGAGACGGACGCGACCGCGTAGAAAGACGTCCACGTTTGCCCATAATCTACCGCGAACAGCTCCTTTGCCGGGGCGGCGGGCCCGATTGCGTGCTGGGCCTGCGCCGGTCTGCTATCTGCCAACAGGGGTCGGCCCGTCGTTTCCGCCGACTGCCGTGGTGCCTATGTTGGGAACCAGCGGCGCCTCCGCTTCTTCATCAAACGGCAAAATTTGAGTTCGTCGATCTGGTAATCGCGCTGCGAGATGCGGCCCCGGAGGTTAGTGATGCGCTCGGTCAAAAAAGTGCCGAGCCATTTAGTAGCGTGACCTGCCAGGTCGTTCACAACGGGGTCCGCGCTAGCCTACTGAACGGCTCTTTTGTGCAAGAGGTCAGTGGAGAAGTACCCAACTCCCGAGCTTGCGAATCTTGATTGGGCATACTCGTTCGATGTCGATATCACTGAGGGTACCGGCGCCTATTATAATCCGCGGTCCGCAATCAATGGCGCTCCGGGAGTTCTAACGGATGGGCCCTACACGGCTGTGTTGAGCGATTCGCATGTTCTGAAAATATTCAAGTGAAGGTGGCGTGCTGTGAACAATGAAACCATCGCGGGCGTTTGGGCCCCACTCGTTGTGCTTCCTGATCGCGGGCACTACGGCTGCCGAGGCGGAGTTGGCGTACAGTTTTGCGGTATTATGGCGCAACCGCCACAAGAATTGGCCCCGATCTTGGCCTACCTTTTGGCCATGGATCACAAACCAGCGCTCTAGGCGCTAATCCGCCTTCACGGTGAGATCGGCGCGAAAATCAGGCGCGACGAGAAGCAGGCCGCGAAGCTCATTGAAGAGATGAAGCATGTCGAGGCGGTCTTGCATCTGTTGGAACCTGGCTTCAATGCCCCGCGCCATCTCCGTCAAGCGTCGCAACAATCCAAACCCGCTGTTTCATGCGTGCCGCCGTCGACGTTCTGAGGACCGCCACGGCGCCAATGAGTGCTGAGGAGATAGCGCTGGTCCTACTCCGCGCAAAAGGCATCGAAGCGCCCACAAAAGCGGAAACGCATTTGATGTATGGTGCGGTGAGCGCATCGCTTAAGATCAACAAAGATGTGACCTTGCATGATGGGCGTCCGCGCGTTGGACCCCTGTCTAAACCCTGGATTTCCGCCATCCCGCTTTGCGCGCGGCTTCCTCCGAGCAAAACCAGCGCTCGCCTTTCAGCAGATTGATGCGCGTCTCCCAATAATATTCCTGTCCCGGAACGTGATAGATTTTCTCGCCAGTGTTGTAGCTGATGTTGCCCTTGATGCCGCAGCCTACAGCGGCGGAACCAAATTCAAAGGCAAGCAGGCCAGCCAGGATCGTGCCGCCAGTCGCGATCTTTGCCCATAACGGCGTGTCACGCGAACGATGGCGCCTGCCATACCTTCGGCGATTGTACTCATTGTCTTGATAGCGACGTTTGCCCACGCCCCTCTCCCCAAGGGGAGAATGCGACCGTAGCAAATTTAAGTCCAGCCATTTTGGCAGTCGTACCGGCGAGGAAACCGCCGCCTCAAGGAAAGCTACCCCGAAGGCGGCGGGCCGACAGGTTATGCGGTTGGACGCGGCAACCGGATGCCGGTTTTCTTGAACAATTCAAGTTGCGTCTTCGCGAACTTGTCTGCGTCTGGCCGACGTGGACCGCCACTTTTGTAACCAGGAAAGACTGACTGGAAATTCGTACTGTGCGACGAGTTCCTTCAGCTTTTCCAGAAGCCGCAGCATCGATACCTGCTTGCCTTGGATCGCCATGCCTTCGGCATAGAGCAGCCAAGCCTCTCCTATGAGTTCCATCTTGCGGAGTTCATCCGGGGAACAATAGTTCTTAGCAATCGTCACATCCGCAGCTGTCGGCTTGCGGTTGCCTAGGGCTGTCAGGCCCATGTTTTGGCTTGGTCGCGTCGGCTCTTGACATGATAATTTGGACAGCTGTCTGCTCAGAAGCCGCGAAATGAAAACTGTCCTGGCTGGTTGCGAAGAAAGTCCGCGCCGCCGGATCATCCTGATCGTAGTCTGTAGAGCACTCCGCGAATGTCTCGCGAACCTGGGTGTAAAGGTTCGTTTCGGAAGTCCGGATGGCCCGGACCTCTCGGGCCAACTTCAGAAGCGCCCTCGGATCGCTATTCAGCCGCTTTCCGTTAAGCGCGTAACCGTCCTGAATGTAACCCTTGAGAACGGTGGCCGACCACTTTCGGAACTCCGCCGCCTTCTTGCTGTTGACCTTGTAGCCCACCGCAATGATGGCATTGAGATCATAGAGGCTCGTTAGATAGGCCTTCCCGTCTGCCGCAGTTATCCGGGATTTCCGGAGAACTGTTTCTTCGGACAACTCGCCCGACTTGAAGAGGTTCTGGAGGTGTTCGCTAATTGTCTTCAGCGAAACACCAAAAAGCTCAGCCATTTGCGCCTGAGAGGAAAGGACTTCCCAAATATCCGCCAAGTGATCACGACGCCCACCGCTAGGTGGTGAAATTAGGCCCGGATGTGCGCTAACACGTCCGGGCCGCCCAATGTCTACCGACGCTATTTCCGGTACAACTGGAGTAGGGTCTGGAGTAGGGTATGGTCTGCAATGGCGATCGATGATCCATCACGACCGTCATCACGCCGCTTATGTGAATGCAATCAACTCGTGCCGCTTTGGCCCGAGCTCGCCAGCACGCCGATGGACGCTATTCTGGCAGATCTGGGCAAGGTCGCCACAGCGGGCATGCTGTCCAGCATCTCGGTCAGTTCAGTGCTGATGCGACGTTCAATCATCCTTGCAATTATGGAGTATAGTTCCAGTTTTGCAAGGACACCCGCAGCCTAGCGGGCAAGACGCGCAGAGGCAAGGAGCTAAAAGCGCCGACGCCTGGGTGAGGCCGCTGTGGGCTATGGCCAGATCTCAGTATTGACTCAGGCTGAGCAATCCAACCCTCCTTACAAGAGCAATACTGAAAACACCGTGCATGGCCGCACTCGTTTCGGAATGGTTGGCCGCAAGGCCAACCGTTCCCGAAACGAGTGCTGCTGTGTCTACTCCAGTATTGGAGGCTCCAATTGGTGGGGGAATCTTGTCCGTATCTTTGCATGATGTGCTTGCCAATGGCACTACCAAGATTTGGCGAGTGACAGCACGGGTCAGTCGCACGCATCATCGCCCAGTGCCATGCTGAGGAGATGATGCGGTGACACAGACAAGCACACCGAGATCCGGCCAGCAGACACATTCGAGCAACATCAAAAACGAGACTGTCGCATGGCCTCTGGTGGTAGGAGTCGGTCGGGCACACGCCCACCACGGGGAATTCCTCCAAGGCGTCTTTGAAGCGGACAAGGGACGGCTTTGTCGCGGACTCGTCACGCTTCCGCTGACGTCGCAAGGGTCGCTAGCGACCTTCTGGCCGGATGAACAAGATGGCATTCGGCCGCGACCCGCAAACCGGATCAAAGCGGCGCGCGCGGCGGCCCTCACGCTCGAGCATGTCGGGGTAGCTGGAAGAGGGGGAGAATTGACGATCGAAAGCTCTATCCCGGTAGGGCACGGCTACGGTTCCTCCACGGCAGACGTCATTGCCTCGATCCGCGCGGTCGCGGCTTCGGCGCGCGTCACGCTGCGCCAGTCAACTGTTGCGCGACTGGCCGTTGCCGCGGAAAGCGCAAGCGACGCCATCGCTTACTGCGATCAAGCTCTCCTCTTCGCTCACCGGGAAGGCCGTACAATCGAACATTTCGGAGGCGAGTTCCCGCCCTTTCTCGTGGTGGGTTTCAGGGACAGCAATGCCCGGCCAATCGACACGCTAGGCATGCGACGAGCACGCTACGATAGTGAGGAAATCGGGCTGTTCCGTGTTCTGCGCGGATTGGCGTATCGCTCAATCCGGCAACAAGATCCCCGCTTGCTTGGACGTGTCGCGACCATCAGCGCCAGTATCAGTCAGAAGCACCTGCCGAAGGCATCCTTCAACACCGTTTTGGATATAGCGCGGGCGCATGACGCGTGCGGTGTGCAGGTGGCCCACAGTGGCACGTTGATCGGCATCCTTCTGGATGCGACTGCGCCCAGGGCGGCCATGCGCGCTGCTGAGCTCGCAAGGCAGGTGAGCGGCACAGGTCTCCAAGGCGTCCATACGTTTGCCCTTAATGCCGAAACGAGGCTAATCCAGTGAGCGCGGCGCAAGACTATTTACGCGCCTACGAGACGCCGCGTTTTGCCCAACTCGCACCTAACCTCAACGCCGCCTGCTTTTCCCTTATGAAGCTGATGCCCGCCCGATTCATGGTCGATCAGGCGGAAGCGTCAGGGCGCCTCAGGCGGGAAGGTCACATCATCGAAACGACGTCGGGCACGTTCGGCCTGGCCATCGCCATGCTGGCTGCCGCCCGTGGCTATGGGCTTACGCTCGTCACGGCCTCCAGCCTCATCGACCTGAAACTCAGGCGACGACTGGAACAGCTTGGTGCCAAAGTCATGGCCATCGACGATCCTCAAGGAGACGGCAATCAGCGCGGTCGGCTCCAGTATCTTCAGCAGACGCTGCAAGATAGCCCGGGCACGTATTGGCCTCGGCAATACGACAGTCCGGAAAACCGCCTGGCATACGCGCGCCTGGCCGACCTCGTTGTTCGATCATTCGGCCGTATCGATTGCCTCGTCGGCTGCGTGGGCACTGGGGGATCGCTTTGTGGAACCGGAGGCTTCCTTCGTGAGCTCTTTCCTGATCTCAGGATGATTGCAGTCGATACCCACAGAAGCATGCTCTTTGGCCAGCCTGTCGGACGTCGCATGTTGCGCGGGCTGGGCAACAGTGTTTTGCCGGAAAATGTTCGTCATGAGATGATCGACGATATTCATTGGGTGGGCGCATTGCCGGCCTACGCAATGGCGCATGGGCTGTTTCGCGATCACGGGCTGTTCATGGGGCCGACCAGCGGCGCCGCAGCCTTGGTCGGCGCCTGGTTCGCCAGGCACAATCCGGAAGCCTCCACCGTCGTGATAATGCCAGATGAAGGGCATCGTCATTCAGATACAGTCTACAACCCCGACTGGCTCGCCGGTTTGAAGGATTGGCCAATTTCAATTCCACTTGACCCAACGGTTCTCAAGCGAATTCATCCGGCCGAGGAGACGGCCTGGACCAGATTTCCTTGGGACCGTAGAACTCTAAGCGGCGTTCTCGCAGAGTTTGAGGGCCCGTCCCCTGCGGAGCGACAGGTCTGAATTCGGAGCCTTGACGCGACAAGGCAGCGCTGGCCAACACTCAGACGGGGTGCATAACCCGATGAAGAAAGTCCTTAGTGCGTTCGTGTCTCGGATTTCGAAGCAGTTCCTTGGCCGGACCTTGCTCAACGATCCGGCCGCCGTCGAGAAAGAGGACGCTATCGGAAACCTCGCGGGCGAACTGAATTTCGTGCGTAACCACGAGCATGGTCATGTTCTCGTCTGCGAGCGCGCGCATGACCTGCAGGACCTCGCCGACCGTTTCCGGGTCAAGTGCGGAGGTGGGCTCGTCGAAAAGAATGGCGTGTGGGCGCATCGCCAGGGCGCGGGCGATGGCCACGCGCTGCTGTTGGCCGCCCGACAATGACGCGGGATAGGCATTCGTCTTATCGGCCAAGCCGACGCGATTGAGCAATGCCGTGGCCCGCTCCCGGACCTGGTTCCTATTTTCCTTCAGCACGTAGAGCGGCCCTTCCATGACATTTTCCAGGGCTGTGCGGTGCGGAAACAGGTTGAAACGTTGGAAAACCATGGAAACGCGGGTGCAGATGGCGTGAACCTGGGGCGAGGCGGCATCGACCACGGTGCCGTCGATGCTGATGCGACCGCGCTGATAGGTCTCAAGCCCGTTGACACATCGCAGAAGCGTCGATTTGCCGGAACCCGAGGGTCCAATCAGACATACGACCTGTCCTTTGGCGATCTCGGCGTTGATCCCCTTGAGGACTTCGTGGGAGCCGAAGGACTTGTGCACGTTTTCAAAGGTGATCATCCCGCCGCCCCAAGATAGCTTTCGATTCTACGCATAAACAGGTTCAGCGGAACCGTCAGGCACAGGTAAAGCAGTGCCACCAAGGTAAAAACTGTCATGTTGTCGAATGTGGACGACGCGAGCATCTTGCCCTGCATGGTCAACTCCTGAACCGAAATCACCGAGACAAGCGAGGAGTCCTTCAGCAGCATGACCATATTGTTGGCGTAAGGCGGCAGGATGATCTTGAATGCCTGCGGCAGCACGACGCGGCGCATCATCAACGGACGCTTCATCCCGATCGATTTTGCCGCTTCGACCTGACCCTTATCGACCGCCTCGATGCCAGCCCGGAAGGTTTCCCCGAGATAGCAGGAGTGAGCCAGCGCCAGCCCGATCGTGCCAGCCTGGAGCGCAGTCAGGTTGATGCCGATCTCGGGCGCGACAAAGTAGATATAAAAGAGAACCACCAACAATGGTATGCCGCGCACGAAGTCGACAAGGAGCCGCGTCGGCACGGCGAGACAGCGTATCCCCGATGTCCTGAACAGCGCCCAGACAAGGCCGAGCGCCGTTGCAAGACACAGCGCAAGAAGGGTTATCATGACGGTCAGCCAAACGCCGTTAAGAAGAAGCGGCAAATATTCCGTTGCATGCGCGATGAATTTGGTCATGGCCGGCTTCCTCTTGGCACGTACCCCGGCCGTCAAAGCCGGTCATTCCGATGCGATCCTTTGGTCCTGCCAGCCGGCGCTTCTGTCGAGGTCAGTGCGGGTCGGCCTCAAAGGCCATATTTGGCAAATATTCGGCTTAATTCGCCGCTTTCCTTCAGCTTGGCGATGGAGGCATTCACCTTTTCGAGAAGCAGTGGATTTTCCTTGGCAACCGCCAACGCGACCTCGCCTTTTTTCATCGGCTGATAGCCGTCGACGAGGCGAACACCCAGGCCGGGATTCTTTGAAAGCTGATATGCGACGATCGGGGCGTCACCGAAACCGGCCTTGATGCGGCCCAGAACCACATCGCGCATCATGTCAGCGATTGAGTCGTAGAGCTTGACTTGACCGAAGACGCCAAGCGCTTCCAGAGCATCAGCATAGGTCGAGCCGATCTGCGCCCCGACGGTCGCACCTCTGAGTTCCTCGATCGTGTAGTTTTTGCTATCGCCGGCAGCAACAAACATCGCCTCGCCATAGGCGTAAACCGGCGTGCTGAAATCGATCACCTGCTTTCGTTTGTCCGTTATGAACATGCTGGCGGAAATCAGATTGATTTTGTCGGTCGTCAATGCCGGGATCAGGGCTGGAAAAGCGTTTATTTGAAAATCGGCGGTCGTGCCAAGGCTCGCGGCAATCGCACTTGCCAGATCGACCATCGCGCCTGTCGGCTTTTGGGTTGCGGTGTCGACAAACGTGAACGGCACTCCGGTTGGCGTGACGCCGACTCTGAGCGTTTCCTCAGCCATCGTCTGAGTTGCCATTGCGACACTGAGGGCTGCGAGCCAGCCGATGAGCGTTTTCCGAAGCATGAACATTCCCCTTACATCATGTTTGAATCGAGATTCCGCTCGCTAAGCGAGTTGAATTTGCCTCTCCTGGATAGCTTTTAGGAAGTCGCAATACCGTCCAATGGTGGACGAGATCATCAATCGATCAGAAAAAATCGCATCCGTTCATGATCGCCTCTATCTTCTCTTCAGGACATCTTGGTCGCGCGCCGTTCAAGTGAGGGCGTGAAATAGTCACGGCCCTCGGCAACGTATTCCCACGCTTCGGCAACTGACTGAAACGATGGTTGTGCTTTGTTCGGACCGGTCGAACGATCCAAATCCTTGAGGCCGCTCGCTGTCACGATGGCAACGACGCTGTCCGACCGCGCGATGGTGCCTTCTCGCCTCAAGGATTCGATAGCTGCAAATGGCGTCACCGAGGCAAGCTCGGCAAACACACCCTCGGTGGCCGCAAGCTGCTGCTGCATCGCTATCAAGCCGATATTGCCGACCGGCATTGCCGTGCCGCCAGATTCACGCAGGGCGTTGAGCGCCTGAAACGTGCTTCGTGTGGTGCCGATCGAGATGGCAAGCGTGTCGAAGCTTGCGGGGACTTCGGCAACCAGATCTCCCTTGCCGGCAAGGGCTCTGGCCAAAGATCCATGCACTTCCGCCGCCACGAGTCTCGGCAACCGCTCGATCTTGCCTTGGCTGAGAAGATCCTTGAATCCGGCCCACAGGCCGGCAAGCGCGTCCCCGTAGCAAACAGGCAAGGCGCACCAGTCCGGCACTGCACCGTGCATTTGTTCGACGATTTCGTAAGCCAGGGTCTTGTAGCCCTCGATCCCGACAGGATGACTGCCCACCACGGGGCTGTGAAACGGTGACGTTGCAAACCATCCGAGGCGCTCGGTACCAGCGGCAAGCAGTGGCCAGCGATGGGACTTGTCGGCCAGGGATACGACGCTTGCGCCGTATTTGCGGATCTGCGCCAACATTGCGCCGGCGGTGCCTGAGAATGTGACAACGACGCATTTCAGGCCCGCCCGTGCAGCATAGGCGGCAAGTGAGGCCCCGGCGTTCCCCGACGAAGCAGTCGCCACCACGCGTGCGCCACTCAAACGTGCCATCGACACCGCCACCGTCGAGAAGCGGTCCTTGTGGGACCAGGTAGGGTTTGCGCCCTCGTCCTTGATAAGCAGCTTGGGGACGCCGAGCTGCTTTCCCAGCTTCTCGGCGCTCAGCAACGGCGTCAGGCCCTCGCCCAAGGAGATTGCATCGCTGAGTCCACAAGGAAGCATGTCGGCATAGCGCCAGAGCGAGGGCAGGGCGGCACCCGCTGCGGAAGCGGCCGATGTAGCTCCGGACGGATCGTAGACGACCTTAAGATTGGCCGGTGCTTCGGCACAGCATTTCGGGCAGCCGCGTGAGTCGATTTTGGTATCGATCCGGAACAAGGCGCCGCATCGAATACAGGAAAACCCTGCCGCGCGGCTCATAACGGCACCCGCGTGATTGCATCGTGCGTCTGCGTCAGCCGCTCCACTCCGCGCTCGCGAACAACCACCATGTCCTCCACCTGGAGTCCCCAGCGGCCGATTTCGTAGTAGGGGGTCTCCACGCACAGCACCATTCCTTCTTCAAGGATGTCTGTACTGCGCGCCGAGAGCGTCGGCGCATCATAACCATCAAGGCCGATGCCATGTCCGACGTGATCGCGCTCGTAGCGGGCAATTCCTTCGCGCCTCACCACACGCACGACCGTCTCGAAGAGCTGTGCTGCTGCCATGCCCGGACGGATAATGTCGCAGGCATGCTGAACGCCGCGCAGCAGCGCTTGCTGAAGTCGATGCGCCTGCGGCGGCGGCTCGCCCAGCGTGGCGATGCGGGCAATGTCGGCGCGGTAGTGCCGGAACCGGCCACCGACGTCGAAGCGGATGATTTCTCCAGCGCGCAACCTGCGGTCAGACGGCTGGACGTTCATGAGCGCGCTGCGCTCGCCAAAGCCGATGCATCCCAGTACGGGCAGGGCGCCTTCCTCGACCGTCCTGACATGAAAAGCGCGCGCCAGATCTGCTTCGGTGGCGCCTTCCTGAGCAACGCCGAGTGCTGCTTGAATGGAGCGTTCGGCAATCTGGGCAACTTGGCCGAGCCGTTCGATTTCATCTGCCGTTTTTACGGCACGAACCTCGCGAAGCAATGCGGTGGCTGGTAGGAACGACGCATTGGGAAAATGGGCTCTGAGGGCTTCCTGGTATCCTGGTGCGAGCCCGGCCTCGTCTATGCCGATCCGCCCACGGCCGAGCTGAGCTTCTTCCAATGCGGCGACCAAAGCCGCGATGGCATTGCCATGCCTCGGCAGGTCTCGAAGCTGGAGGTGCCGTTCATTGGCGAGGTCCACGGTCGTCGAGGAACCGACATCGGCGTAAAAGTCGCCGTAGCGCCGAACCTTGCTTACCCACAGTTCCTGATCGGCTACGAGGTCGAGCGTGCTGGAGCTGGCGATGATTTCAGGCGTGCCCTTGTCAGGAGCCGGCCACACCACATAAGCCTGCGGGCCGCGACGGATCCATTGCGGCAGAGCCCAGAAGCCGCTCATGTAGGTCACGTTTTCCGGGGCAGTCGCTATAATTGCGTCAAGCCCGGCTGCCGTCATCCATTGTTTCAGGCGCGCTTCGTTAAGCAGCATGATGGGAATCCCGGGCCTGTTTTGCTTCCAGAAAGCCGAGGCCGGCGGAAATGCGCGCCGCAGCCGCCATTACTGCCTCCCCAATCTCAGCGATCTCCACATGCGGTCCCACTGACCGGGGGTAGGCCGCACTTATAGCCGCGATGATTGTGCCTGATGCATCGCGAAGCGGTGCGCCGACCGCAATCAGCCCGGTAAAGTTCTCGTCCAGGGATGTTGTGTAACCAATGGGCTCGGACGCTCTGATTTGAGCAACGAGCTTGTGCGGATCGGTGACTGTGCGTACGGCAACCTGCTCCAGTGGACCTCGTCCAAGAATCGCAATGACCGCCTCGCCGCTCAGCTCCATCAGGAGCGCCTTGCCCAATGCGGTGGAGTGCAAGGGGAAGGTCTCGCCAGGTGAAGAACGAATGACGACCGGACTCTTGCTTTGCACGGTCAGAAGATAAATTCCGCAGCTGCCCCGCCTGATACCGAGGAATGCGTTGAAGCACCCTTCGGAGGCCAGCGCCTGCAGTTCGATTTCAGCCAAACCAACCAGGCGATCTCTGCCCAGGACCTTCCGCGCCAGCGCCAGCACGGAGTGACCCAGCCGGTAACGTCGCGAGTCTGGCGACTGCTCGACATAGCCCTGCTCTGCCAGGGTGTTCAGAATTCGCTGCACGGCGGGAGCACTCTGCTCAAGCCGGCGGGCGAGTTCGCGCACCCCGACAGCTTCGTCCGCTCCCTTGAGGACATTGAGAACCGCAAGCCCACGTTCCAACGAAAGATTTCCTGTCACTGGCGTTCCTTATTTCGGAATGGCGTTCCTTAATATGATGAGAAAAGCAGCAATGGCCGCGCCTGTCAATGACGAATGTTCATTATAGTGTGTCGTCCTAAAGTGTGCCCATCGACGACCATGCCGTCATGGACCTACGGTTGGTTGTCGGCCTCAACGTACAGAGGATTCGGCGCGCACAGGCCCTCTCTCAAGAGGAACTGTCGTTCCGTTCAGGATTCACGCGCGCCTATCTGAGTGGTCTCGAGGCCGGCCGTCGCAATCCCACACTCCTGTCGCTCGCAAAGCTTGCCACCGCTTTGAGCGTCGACATCGAGGAGCTGACGAAACGGCCCGGCAAAAACGCCCGAGCCCCAGCTGGTGATTGTGCTGTGGCGCCGCGTGAGCGGCGCAAGGGAAAATCCTGATGCTCTCGGCGGCCTGCTGACCAGCGCATCACGGCGCGTTTCGACGGATGAGCTGCTCCACGTCAACTTGCAATGCCAACGCCAGTACCTCCAGCGTATCGACGGTCGGTGAGTTTTCCTCCCGCTCGAGCTTGCCCACATAGTTGCGGTCGAGGCCGGCAAGGTCCGCGAGCTGCTCCTGCGACAAGCCGGTGCCTTGGCGAAGCAACCTCAGATTGCGAGCAAAAACAGACCTCAGCCTCATGCAGCGAGGCAGTCAGAACGCGCCCTTTAGTGCCACCTACTATAGTAGTCAAAAGTCATGCCGGACGTTGCGGTCGGACCTAAGTTATTTATTTTGTTTTCTTTGTCTCAGTACATTGAAAGGGCCTACAATGGCGGCGGTTCACGGGGGCGTCTTACAGGACCAGCTAATACAAATCTTTGAAGCAACCGCGCAGATTGACCGTGCAACCAGCGCCCCCGAGATCATTCGGCAACTGCGCAAGAGCATCGAATGTCACGGCTACGCAGCCTGTCTCGTCACCGAATTGCCACGCCAGGACACCGGATCACTGGATGGACACATCCTTGTTAACGGTTGGCCGCAGGAATGGTACGACCGCTATATGGCTGCCGGACACTATCGCCATGACCCTTGTGTTGCTGTGTGCCGTGGTGCGATCGGGCCCTTCCTCTGGCGGGACGTCCATCATGGCTTGACGGACCGAAATGCCAGGAGGGTGATGGATGAAGCGAAAGAGTTTGGGCTTTGCGACGGGATCTGTATCCCGATCCAGCCCGCGTTTGGCGATCCGGCCTGTGTAACGGTTGCCGGAAATGAAATTGATTTGGCGCCGACGGTGCGCTGCACCATTCATGCCCTTGCGCGCCATGCCTATTCGGCTGCCGAACGCCTCGTTGATAACTCGCGCAGGCGGCCGAGACAAAAGCTTTCCCAACGAGAGCGTGAAATCCTGCAGTGGGTCGCGGGAGGAAAGACCGCGTGGGAGGTTTCCCGAATACTTGGCATCTCGGAAAACACTGTGACGACCCACCTGCGCAACATCAAGCAGAAGCTCAGTACCGCCAACGTTGTGCACGCGATCGTCGAGGCGTTTCGCAGGCACGAAATCGAACTTTGATCCATCCCCAGATCTGGGTATTTCCCGGGCAATCGTCGCGTGGTCGGATGGGGTTCCATCTCGAGGAACCGCAATGATTCAGGTCCATGTCGTCGACGCGTCAAACAGCTTTGCCTATCGAGGGGATCTCGACAGCTACTTCCGCCTGCGGCATGAAATCTATGTCGATGAACGTGGATGGCAGGACCTGAGACGCCCCGACGGTCGCGAGATCGACGCGTTTGATACTCCAGAAGCGATTCATCTGCTCGGCATCCAGCCAGGAAGAGGCGTCGTTGCCGGATCCCGTTTCGTGCCGAGCCTTCGGCCCCATCTGATGAGCGAAACCTTTCCGCAACTCGCCGAGGGCGGCGTTCCGCGCCGACCCAATATCTTTGAATGGACCAGGTTCTTCGTGGCGCGGGATCTTCGTGAGCCCGGCCGACCTTGCCAGGCAGCCGGCGTGATCTACTGCGGAATTCTGGAATTCTGTATCCAGCGACATATCAGCAATCTGACAATCGTGTGCGAGGAGTACTGGTTCGACCGCCTCGCATCGATTGGCTGGAATCCGAAGCAGCTTGGGCCTGCGCTCGCACATGGTGATATGACGATCATCGGTCTGATGGTTGATGTCAGCCCGTCAGCCTTGATCGCGACGCGACAATTCTACCGCATAACCGAGCCTGTGCTTTGGGCCGAAACGCCATTCAAGCGGCTGGCCTGACCGCGGGCCGTCCGCTTTTGGGCGTCACGCCTCGAACGAACATGCTGCCTGACACTCGCAGAGGGCGGCGATGTACTATCGCGTGCAAATCGGCTGTCTGCCTCGCGCCATAACGGCCATTCAAAGGCGGAGGTGTCCAAGACGGGCGCGCGCTGAGGCGGGGCAAGCGGTACCAGCCTTGGCATCGAAATCGAGAAGAAGGTCGGGGAAAAGGACACACCGGATCTTGGAGAGTACGACTTCTCCTTCGATCCAGTTCCTTTTTTGGGCAGTTCACGCCCGAGAGCCTGGTGAAGGCGACGGACACAATTCTTGAGGGCCTGGCCAAATTTCCCGATGCGTCGCTGTTATCGTGCGGGCTGGCTTGGGACCCACTGGCCGCATCCTCGCAGGCCTCCACGTGACCGCCAAGGGTCGCGGTGCGGCAGTGCTCGATCGCCATGATGGACAACACAGACATCAAGGCAGGTGAAGTCAAGATCGGCGAGCTGAAGGGCAACATGGACGCGATCAACGCAGCCCGACGAAAGGGCGGCTGTGTTGCCGGCACTCTGTAAGCCGCTCCAACGTTAAAATTGTCGGCTTGCTTCCCGCCCTCGCGACTGCGGAGTGATCGTTCCATCGATTGACTCGCGTAATGCACAGGCAGTTAATCTCCCCGCAAGGGCAAAAGAGGGGCTATGAAACTGGGAGAAAACGATGACTGTCCAAAAAGAAGACTATCGAACCAACAGAGCCGACTTCGCCATAGCTGCCATGCATAGCCGAGCGACCCCTGAGGGCGATCGTGACGATTTGGTGGCGAGGAAAAAGGCCCTGTGGGTAACAGATCGGCGATCTGCAAAATTGGCTGCAAACCCGTCCGAAAGCTCGCCAGAACCCAAGGCAAAAGCGCGCGGTAAGTGAATCGTGCCAGTCAATTTCTTACTGCCGAGTACCTCGTTCACATTGTTCGATTACATTACATTTATCTAATGTACTAACCAGCCAGTCGGGCATTCCCGAAGGCTCGCTGGTCAGGCTCAGCGGCCCCCCTAACCCAAGCTGCTGGGCCGCCTGCTAAGGAAGTGCGTATATCGCTGATACGGTCGTCGGTGACCCCCCTCCGTACCGCGGCCGGGATCGCAACCACGTCACCGACCGGACTGGGCGCTCAGCCGCGACGGTTTTTTGGCGCTGGCCGGCCCAGGGGTGGCGCCCTGCCGGCGGCGGAACAAAAAAACCGGGAAGGCGGGGGGCTGGAAACAGCGTAGTTGAAGCCGATGTTCGGGACGATATTGAGGACGAGCTTCTGGCTGAGGAGTTTGCCGAGATCGATGCTGTCTTGGCACGCTCATCAAAGATCCTCAGCGGCGCAGACGTGCCTGGTCGAAAGGAGGAAACGTCAAGACGTGACCGGCCGGAGCCGCAAAACGGCCTGATCTACGATCTCGACTGGAATAAAGAAGAACGGCTGGCCGAATGGCAGGCCGTGATTGCCGGGACGAGCGATCAGCCCATCGTTCTGCGCGGCGCAATCCTGCTTAAGGCCTGGTCCGACAACATCGAGGTGCTGCAGCATGCCGCATGGCTTGGGCCACTGCTGATTGCCGCGCTGCTGCGCCAGGAAGGTCTTGCCGCCAACCATCTCGCCTGCCAGCATCTCGGTGCCAAAAACATTCCGCGCGAGCGTCGGCGAGCACACAATCGCAGTGACCGGTTGCTGGCCTCCCTCGATGCGATCCATGACGCCGCACTCGTGGGGCTGAAGGAGCACAACCGGCTGGTGATGGCGAAAAGCCAGATGGAGCGAAAACTCCGCGACCGCCGCGCCAGCTCGAAACTGCCCGACTTGATCGAACTGGTGCTGTCGCGGCCACTTGTCTCGACAGGCCTTATCCAGGACAGCCTGAACGTGACAAAACAGGGGGCGCTCAATCTTGTCGGCGAGCTCGGCCTGCGCGAGATGACGGGCAGGGGAAGGTTTCGCGCCTGGGGGATTGTTTAGTCCGCTTCCATGATTTTACGAAATTATCGAACTTGACGAACTTGCGCTCTGTAACCATATTGGTGACAGCAGGAGGTTCTCATCATGGCCGCTCCAAAACGCATCAATCATAGCGGGACCGCATCGCATGCGGGAGTCGCCGCCCTGAGCTTCACCACAAAGCTGCCGGCACAGGCAGACTTCAAGAAGGTATTGCTCGAACGCTATCAGGAAGCGATCGCACGCAGCCGCAAGATCGGCCACCGCGTATCGTTCCGGGTAGAGGTCGATCCGGCGGCTGATGCGCAGACGATCACGCCGGTCGAAGAGCAACCGATCGCTTCGGATGTGTTTCCCGTCGAGGATACAGGCATGCCCGATGCCGAACTCGAGGCGGCTCTCGCCGAAGCGCGCGCGCGTGGCCACAAGCGTGTCGCCGAAATTGTCGCCGGCGAGGAGATGCTGAGCGCTGAAGACTTCGCCAAGCTGCTCGGCACGTCGCGGGTGACCGTCAACGCCAGGCGGCAGAGCGGGCAGGTGCTCGGCATCGATGGCGCCAAACGCGGTTTCCGCTTTCCTGTCTGGCAACTCGACAAGGACGGTCGTCCCTTCGGCGCATTGCCGGCGCTGCATGCCATGTTGGGCAACAGTGCCTGGGCCGTCTATCGATTTCTGGTTTCGCGCCATGGCGCCCTCGATGGCCGGACGGGCCTTCGAGCCCTTCAACAAGGCGACGATGCCTCGGTGTTGGCCGCAGCGGAAGGCATGGCCAGCGGCGATTTCGACTGAGTGCCCGGCGTTCCACCTCCAGCCGATTTCGGGCGCGCAAAGCTCGAAATCGAGACCGTATCGCCGGACGGCCATTCGGCCGGATCTACTAGAGCACCTATCCTGATCCATTGGGGTACGGGAAGTCGCCGAGCCGGTTCAGCGATCCTCGACGCCGTCTTGATGCCAACCGGTTTGGCGTTCTGTACCTCGGTGACTCTCTGAAGGTGTGCTTCCTCGAGACCGTGCTCCGCGACCGCCGCGAAGCAATCCTTGCCGATCTTCCAATAGAGGAGGTGGAACTGACCCGACGGCGCTATGCGCAGATCACGACCACAGCGGACCTACGCCTGGTCCACCTCACAGGCGACAATGCCCATTCGGATGGGTGTGCCGACCGATGTCGTTCGGGCACAGCGCCAGAACCTGGCACGCCGGTGGTCACTGGCGTTTCACGAGCACCCATCTGAGCCCGACGGGATCATTTATCCCTCGCGCCTCAACGAGGCGACCAATCTTGCCATTTACGATCGCGCGGTACCGAAACTTCAGGCGAAGCGTGTTATGACCCTTCTCGGCGCGCCAGGACTGGCTCAGGTTCTGGAGGATTCAGGGTGGGGTTGGTGTGAAGATGCAGCACGTATCCGTATCGCTTGGCGAAGATGGCTGTAGCGCCAGAAGCGTCCACTAAGCCGGAGCAACGGAACGACCGACCGGGAGCCGTCGGTCTGCTTCGGATCAGCGGCTGGCCAAAGCCGACGTAGCTCGTCGGAAGCTCGCGAGCAAATGCCGGCTTGCTGATTTCCACGCCCGGAAGCGAACCGTCACACAAATCCGCATCTCAGGCATCACCTTGCAGACGGCCGGTTCGCCATTTCGACGGCATAGGGTGCATGGAGCACCCGACGCCCCACCCCTACCTCTGAAAATGCCCCAACCCGTTCTCATTGAGATAGTCCACCGTCATCACCCGCGCGCGAATGCCGCCGGGGGAACCAACGAACTTCACCGATGACAGCGAGCCGGTCGGCGCGTTCTCTCCGCGGGGCGTGAGGGCGTAGGTGTCGCCGTCCCAGTGCTCGAGCGTGAACTGCATGGGCT
>NZ_JAMYMO010000024.1:0-85888 GCF_040318575.1 Mesorhizobium sp. M1088
GTGCCAGAGAACCATTCCCGAGGCGGCGGGAAGAAGGCCGACGATCGCTCCGAGTCGGCCGAACTCCGCCGTTGGACGCGCGCGCGGACGCCCAATCTAGCTCTTTTTGACGGCGACCTTGTCGAGGGCTGCGCGCAGTCCTTTCGCCAGCTTCTGCGCATCGTCGTACGCCCAGAAATGCATGAAGAAGAGCCGCGGTTGCTCATCGAGCATGTGGCTATGCAACGCGGTGATCTCGATGCCGTTATCCAGCATGGCTTTGATAACCGGATTGACCTCCTTTGCTGTCAGCACAAAATCACCCGTGATCGCCGCCTTGCCGCCACCTGTCGATTGGAAGTTAATCGCTATTGCCGAGCCCATGGCCGCCGGCACTTCCATTCCATTTTCCTCGACCGGCTCAGCGCGCGAGATCGTGAACTGGTACACCGCGCCATTGGCCTTACCCTTATAACCGATGGTTTGGTCGACACCGGCCGTGTCGAACTCGATCTGTGGTGCGGCTTGCGGCTGGGCGCCGCCTCCCATCGGTGTTTTGCTCAGCGCCAATCCGGCATGAAGCGCTGTGGCGAGCGTAACCGGGTCGCCCTGGCCGAAGACGTGCATGTAGAGTGTCATCGGCTCCGCGCGCAGCAAGTGGTTGTGTACCGCAGTGATCTCGATCCCGCTTTCTTCAAGCTTCTTCATGACCGGGTTCACCTCGTCCTGCGTCAGAACGATGTCGCCCATAACCATTGCCTGATCTCCCATGGGTTCGAACGCAATCCAGCCTCCAAGCGCAAATCCGGGTTTCAGGGCCACGCCGTCGAGCGAAACCTTCAGGTCCGTTCGCGGCAGCCCGACCCGGTAGACGCCATCAGGCGTCTCGGTTCCGGATTTGCCGAGCGCCTTAGCGATTGTTTGCCAATCGGGTGCCGCCGATGCCGGTTGGAGCAGCGCCGACATCGCGATCAGCATTGCTCCGGTCACGAGTTTTGCATGCATGGGATTTCTCCTTGTGATCTGCCCCCCAATTTGTCATGCGGCTGCTGGCTTCGTGGCGGGAGGGTCGGCGCCGCGCATGATCGCGGCAATGATTACGATCGCCGGGTCGCGCTCGAGCCCATTTTTGGATCGGGCTCGCCGGCATATGGAATCCTGTCGGCCGTATCATAATCCTCATTGCACCAGCGCCCCACGACGTCGCCGACCGGAAGGTTCTTTCTCGCCCATTTTTCCAGTTCGGCAAACCGCTTCGCCACGTCGCCGTCATAGGCATCCATGCTGCCGAGACGGTAGCCGGGATATGGGCTGCTCAGATCCTCCTGCATCTTCCAGATCACGCCGCGGCCAGGGACCACAAATGCCGGGTGAATGCCGCGCGCCAGCGCAATGCCGCGCTTGCGGTATTCCGGCTTCAGATCGCCGAGACGCGCCAGGGCGAACAGCCACATCGCCAGATAGTGGAAATACTGGCCGTCGCGATCGGCCGCTTCGCCGATCCTCAGTCCGCGCCGGCGGCCGAGCACACGCTCGACATCGGCCACCAGCCGCGCGGCTTCGCCCAGCCAGCGCTCTTCGCCAGTTTCCGCATAAAGCGAGACGTAGAGCACGACCCCAAAGGCATCGGTCCAGAGATAACGCCAGCCGTTGGGCCAGATGCCTTCGGCGCGCATCCAGTCGAGTTTTTGCAGGACATAGTCGACGTCACGCAGCATCGTCACGCAGCATCGCGCCAAGCCCCGAACTGGCAGAGCCGGCCCGTGTTCGGTGTCCCGCGATTGTGAGCATGCGGCATGTCTGCCTCCGCTCCGATTGGCCTTAGCCAGATACCGCGAAACGATCTGATCGGCGGCAGGTTCCTTGGCCGCTGTCACCGGCGCGACCGGGAACCCTCGACCTGATCATGAGTTTCGGATCCAGGCGCTCACAACGGGATGCGGGGGTTACCAGTCATTTTCGGAGCCTTTCGATCGAGGAGGCAAAGTTGCGACACCGCCAAATCAGAGTTGACGGAATTACTGTCTTCTTTCGCGAGGAAGGCCCGGCCGACGCTCCCGTGCTTCTGCTGCCGCACGGCTATCCCTGTTCGTCCTATCAGTTTCGAAGGCTGATGCCCGGACTGGCTGATCGCTGGCACACGTTCGCCCCGGATTTTCCTGGCTTCGGCTACAGCGCTACGCCCGACATGGCTGCATTCGGCTACGATTTCGAGACCTATGCCGGGTTTTTGGCGGCTTTCGCGGACGCGCTCGGCCTGTCTCACTATGCGCTCTGGCTGCACGATTACGGCTCGCAGATCGGATTGCGCCACGCCATCGCCTATCCGGAGCGCGTTGCCGCGCTTATCATCCAAAACGGCGACATCTACGAAGACGTGCTCGGCCCGAAATACGCAGCCATCAAGGCGTATTGGAACGACAAGACGCCCGACAAGCATCGCCCGCTGGAAGAAGCGGTGAGCGAGGAGGGCTTCCGGCACGAGTTCATCGGTGAGGTTGGCGAGGCCGTGGCCGAGCGCGTGCCACCGGATCTGTGGAAACTCCATTGGCCTCTGATGGACACGCCGCCCCGTCGGCGGCTTGCGGTCGGCCTGATGGAGAAGCTGGAGGCGAACCTCAACTGGTTCCCGAAATACCAGGCTTATCTGCGCGAACGGCAACCACCGACACTGATCGTCTGGGGTCCCGAGGATGGCTATATGCCGGCCGCATCGGCCCGCGCCTACAAGCGCGACTTGCCGCAAGCAGAGCTCCATCTCCTCGATGGCGCCGGCCACTGGCTACTGGAAACCCATTTCGATGAGGCGCTTGCGTTGGTGCGCGACTTCCTCGCACGCGTTCACAGCCGAGCACCGACGCGACCGTCAGGTAACCAGTTGAAAGCGTGGTGATCCCGACAGGAATCGAACCTGTGACCTACAGATTAGGAATCTGCCGCTCTATCCTACTGAGCTACGGGACCACGCGGCCCGACACATAACCGCTTCGGGACGTTTCGCCAAGAGGCAGCTAGGCCGCTCGCTTGGGTTCGACCGCGAACGGGCTCAGGCCGAGCCAGGTCTGCATTTTGCGCGCGATGTCCTGGTCGCCCGTCAAGATGACTTTCGGCCCGGCCTTCTCGACGGTGATCAGCCCCATCCAGATTTCGGTCATGGTGTGCAGGTCGGTCGAGACGTAGAGATCGACATCGAAGCCCGGATCGTACCAGCAGAGGTCGACCCCGCCGTGCTTCTCGACGATCAGCCACCATGACCGCTTGGAGGCGGGGAGCTCCTGATACAGAAATTGTATCACCGTGCGCCCGTCGGGCAGCGGCGACGCGTTGAGATTGCGCCGCATGTCCCACATCAGCAGCGATGGATCGAGGTTCTTCAGCGACAGCCGCGACTCGACCCATTTCTGGCCCCAAAAACCCATCGCCTCGACGACGGAACGGAGATCCCTGCCTGCCTCGGTCATCCGGTATTCGAAGATGCCTTTCTCGCCGCGCACCTCCTTGCGCTCGACGATCCCGGCCAGCTCGAGCTCCTTGAGGCGTTGCGACAGAAGGGTCGGCGACATTTTGGGGACGCCGCGGCGCAGATCGTTGAAACGGGTCGAGCCCGCCACCAATTCGCGAAGCAGAACCATGGTCCAGCGGGTGCACAGCACCTCGGCGGCCATCGATAGCGGGCAGAACTGCTTGTATCCGGACTGGGTCATGATGTTGCCTTCCCCTCAAACTCAGCCGGGATCATAGGCCTTCCCCGGCGGCACGGCGAGTACAGAAACTGTACCGGCCCAGTGTGGTGGATTTGAAGTTCCTGCTTTCTGGGTGGCATCAGCGTTAGGAACTTCAAATCCAAAACCACACTGGAAATCCAAGCACTTGCTGGTGTGGCTTTTGAATCCGAAATTCGCTCGCTGCGTTGCTCCAAAGTGAATGCGAATTTCGGATTCGCCACACCAGTACAGATCGGGGACTGGCTGGCGCGACCCTTGCCATGCGACCCCTCTGCCGCTGCACGGGATACCCTGTGCACGACCAGGAGACATGACCCATGACCGCTTACGTTATCGCAGACATCAAGGTGAGGGACCCGAAGTGGATGCCGGCCTATGCCGCGTCGGTCCACGACCTCGTTCACAAGCACGGCGGCAGATATCTGTCGCGCAGCGGCAATGTGAAGACGCTCGAAGGCAAGCCGCTCGACACCACGCTGATTGCCTTGATGGCGTTCCCGACCGAGGCCGCGGCTCGCGCCTTCACCGACGATCCTGCCTACGCACCCTTCGTTTCGGCCCGTCAGGGCGGCAGCGACAGCCGTTTCCAGCTGATCGACAATTCCGATCTGGCCGGAACCATCCCCTATCTGCCGAAGGGATGATCGGCATTCGTCGCATCGGGACAGGGATCTCCCAGCAACAACAGCCACAGCGCCCACCTGCCGGACCTCCTTACCTCCGGCGGCCGGCCGGGCTGTGCTTTTCAAGAAGAATGGAATGACTATGACAATCAACTTTCGCAACAAGTTCCTCGCTGCCGCGGCGCTGCTGTCGGCCTGCACCGCGCTGGCGCAGGCGCATCAGGCAGCGCCCGCGCCCGGTCCCAATCCGCTGGCCGACAAGGTACGCGCGGCCAACAGCCGCTTCGAGAATGTGGCGGCGGCGACCGCTGAGGGCTATGCGCCGATCCCCTGCGCCAGCGGCATCACCGGCGGCGCCATGGGCATCCATTACGTCAATCCCGGCTACCTCAAGGACGACGCTGTCGATGTCGCCAAGCCGGAAGCGGTGATGTACGAGCCGATGGCCGACGGCACGCTAAAACTGATCGCGGTCGAATACATCACCTCGAAAGGCCCGGCCTCGCTCGACGGGCATCTGTTCAACTTCAACAGTGCGCCCAATCGCTATGGCCTCGGCCCGTTCTACGAGCTGCATGTCTGGGCCTGGAAGGGCAACCCGACCGGCGCGTTCGCCGACATGAACCCGAACGTGTCGTGCGAACCGACGACTGCTGCCAGCCAGTAAGCAGCCGAGCCAGGCGGCGCCAACGCCGCCTGGCCGCGCTGAATTGCGGGGCAGCCGGCAACGGGCGCAAAGACGGCTCAGATAACGGAACTTTCGGGATGCCGGCGCGCTTTAGTGTCCCGAAGGAGACATCGCATGAGCGCCACCAAAGAGTTCTTTCAAACGTGGCTGCAGGAGAATGTCGGCAATCTGCCGCCCGAGAGCGAGGTGAGCGTCGCCGTCCTGGCGCAGCAATTCGAGCAGGATGCCGATGCTGCCGGCTATGGCCACGAGGTTCGCGAAGACGAACTCGGCAATATCCAGGAGGCGATCGAGGCAGCCCTGACGAAGGCGAGGACAGGCGAAGAGCCGCAGGCTGCCGATGACAATGAGCTGGCGCCGGTCATGGAGGCGCTGGAGGTCGAGGATCCGAAGAGCGGACCGTAGCGGTTGCGGCTCTTCCCTTCCACGCTACATGACCGGGCATGATGGATGCCAAACACCTCACACTCGGCGTCGTGATCGGCGTGGCTATCGGCGTCGTGTTGGACAACATTGTTGCGGGCATTGGTATAGGTATTGCTCTGGGCATTGCCTTCGGCCTTGCCCGGAAGTCGTCCGGCCGGAAGTGACCAGCAGAACATGTCCTGCCCGATTTTGCCACCCAGAGGTGCGGCGGTCGCCGCACAGCCGATGCGGAAGGGCTACGCCGCCAGCGCTGTTTCCGCCAGCTTCACCCAATAGCTCATGCCGTGCGGGATGACCTCGTCGTTGAAGTCGTAGGCTGGGTTGTGCAGGCCGGCGGTATCGCCATTGCCGATGAAGATGAAGGCGCCCGGCCGCGCTTCAAGCATGTAGGAGAAATCCTCGCCGCCCATCACCGGCTGGATGGCGCGGTGCACATGGCTGTCGCCGGCGACGTCGGCCGCGATGTCGCTGGCAAAGACCGTCTCTTCCGGATGGTTGAAGGTGACGGGGTAATTGGCATTGTAATCAACCTCGATTGTCGCGCCGAAGGCAGCGCCCAGGCCTTGGCAAAGTGCGCGGATGCGCTCCTCTGCCTTCTTGGCGACTTCCTTCTTCAGCGTGCGTACGGTGCCGGCGATCTCGGCGGTCTCGGGAATGACGTTATAGGCGTCGCCGGCGTGGAATTTCGTCACCGAGACGACCACCGCCTCGACCGGATCGGTGCTGCGCGAGGCGATCGTCTGCAATGCGCCGACGAGTTGGCTGGTGATGACGATCGGATCGATGGTGCCGTGCGGCATCGCCGCGTGGCCGCCCCGGCCCTTGACGGTGATGGTGAATTCGGCGGTCGCCGCCATGATCGGGCCCGGCCTGATGGCGAACTGGCCGACCGGCAGGCCCGGCATGTTGTGCATGCCGAAAACCTTGGAGATAGCGAAGCGCTCCATCATACCGTCCTTGACCATCTCGTTGCCGCCGCCGCCGCCCTCTTCGGCCGGCTGGAAGATGACCGCGACGGAGCCTGCGAAATTGCGCGTTTCGGCGAGGTATTTGGCGGCACCCAACAGCATTGCGGTGTGGCCGTCATGACCGCAGGCGTGCATCTTGCCGGGGACGGTCGAGGCATAGGATTTGCCGGTGATCTCGTTGAGCGGCAGGGCATCCATGTCGGCGCGCAGGCCGATGGTCGAGCCTTCGCCGTGGCGGCCGCGGATGATGCCGACGACGCCGGTCTTGCCCAAACCCGTCACGATATCGTCGCAGCCGAAAGCCTTCAGCTTCTCGGTGACGAAAGCGGCGGTCTTGAAGACGTCGAAATTCAGCTCCGGCGTCTGGTGCAAATGGCGGCGCCAGCCGGCCACCTCGTCCTGCATTTCGGCGGCTCGGTTCAGGATCGGCATGATAATTCCATTTCGCTGTTGGAGCAGGCGGTCTTGGCCTGCTGCTTTGCAATTGTGCCTGCTGCCTTGCAACCATGCACGCTGCTTTGCATTGTGCTGCTGCTTCCACATTGTGATCGGCAGCACTTTGCCATGTTGACGTCACATAGAGTAAATAGCACCGCGACTGTGGTCCGGGAACAGAGGGCCGGACCATTATCCTGGCGATCGTGTAACGAAATCTTACGGAGCCAGGTGCGACTGCGGCAAGAGGCTATTTCGGTTTTCATGATGCGCTACAGGCATTTCCTCAGACTGTTGGTGGCGGGCACGGTGGTGCTTGCGTCGCTGGCCGGGCCTGCCTTGGCCAATCCGACAATCCTGTTCGACCTGAACAGCGGCAAGATCCTGCAGCACCAGGAGGCGTTCAGGCGCTGGTACCCGGCGTCGCTGACCAAGCTGATGACCGCCTATGTGGCGTTTCGGGCGATTGCCGCGGGCGAGGTCCAGCTCGATTCGCCGATCAAGGTAACGAAACATTCCGCCGGCGAGCCGCCGAGCAAGATGGGCTTCAAGCCGGGCTCGGTGATGCGGTTGGACAATGCGCTGAAGATGATGCTGGTCAAATCGGCCAACGATATCGCCATGGCGGTCGGCGAGAATATCGGCGGTTCGCAAGCGGCTTTCGCCGAACGCATGAACGCCGAAGCGCAGAGGCTCGGCATGAGCGGGTCCCATTTTGTCAATCCGAACGGGCTCTATTCGCCGGACCAGTATACGACAGCGCGCGATCTCGCTTTGCTGGTGATGGCGATTCGCAAGGAATTTCCGCAATATGCCCCCTGGTTCTCGATCGAAGGCCTTGCCGTCGGCAAGAAGGCGATCTCCAACTACAACCTGCTGATCGGCCGCTATCCGGGTGCCGACGGCATGAAGACGGGTTTCGTCTGCTCGTCCGGTTTCAACATGATCGGCTCGGCGACCCGCAACGGCCGCACCCTGGTCGCCGTGGTGCTCGGCGAACGATCGGCAGTCACCCGCGCCGAGGCGGCGGCAAAACTGCTCGACCAGGGTTTTGCAACCCCGGCGCCGAGCTGGCTGACGGTCGCGGCGCTGCCCGCCTATGGGGACACCATGTCGGCCAACGACATGAATGACGAAATCTGCAAGAAGAAGCCGGTCGAGGAGCAGTCGGAGGCCGCCCCCGCGGTCGGCGACAAGGGCAAGGACGTGCCGAAATCGCCCTATCAGGAAAAGCTCGACCATGTACCGACGCTGATCGCCGTCGGCCTCGGCGGCGCCACGGGGCCGAAGCCGAAGGCGATGCTCGACGCTTCCGGGCAGGAATATGCCGACGTGCCGCTGCCGACATGGCGGCCGGACCGGGCGCCGCCGGCCGGCGCCGAGCCAGTTGTGGCCGGATCCGCCACCGCCGCGCAGGTCCAGCAGCCGGCCAAGGCGCTGAACTAGCCGCATGGCCGGCTTCCCGATCCCCGTTTCGGTGCTCACCGGCTTTCTCGGTGCCGGCAAGACGACGCTGCTCAACCGGCTGCTCCGGGATCCGGCGCTCGCCGACACCGCCGTCATCATCAACGAGTTCGGCGAGGTGGCGATCGACCATCTCCTGGTCGAGCAGGCCTCCGACGGCATCATCCAGCTCTCCGACGGCTGTCTCTGCTGCACGGTGCGCGGCGAACTGGTCGACACGCTGGCCGATCTCGTCGACCGGCTGCAGACCGGCCGCATCGACCAGCTTGCCCGCGTCATCGTCGAAACCACCGGGCTCGCCGATCCCGCCCCCGTGCTGCAGTCGATCATGGCACACCCGGCCCTGGTCCAGGCCTTCCGACTCGACGGCGTCATCACCCTGGTCGATGCCGTCAACGGCAATGCGACGCTCGATGCGCATGTCGAGGCGGTGAAGCAGGTGGCCGTCGCCGATCGCATCGTGCTCAGCAAGGCCGACCTGACCACGGATGCAGGCGACGCCAAGGCGTTGCGGGCGCGGCTCAGGCAGCTTAACCCGGGTGCCGTGGTGCTCGACGCGGGCGAGGCAAGCACTGCGACCCTGTTCGATAGCGGCCTCTACAATCCGGCCACCAAATCCGTCGATGTGCAGCGTTGGCTCGGCGAACAAGCCGGCCACGACCATGACCACGGCGGGCATGACCACGGCGGGCATGACCATGCCGACCATGATCACCATGACCACAGGCACGATTCCCGCGTGCGTTCGTATTCGCTGGTTCATGACGGGCCGGTGCCGTTTTCGGCAATCGAGATGTTCCTCGATCTGTTGCGCTCGGCGCATGGCGAGCGCCTTTTGCGGATGAAAGGCGTCATCGAGCTTGCAGAAGACCGGTCGCGGCCGCTGGTTATCCATGGCGTGCAGAAGATCCTGCATCCGCCGGTGCAACTGCCGGCCTGGCCGGACAGCCAGCGCGGCACCAGGCTGGTGCTGATCACGCTCGACATGCCCGAAGACTATGTCCGGCGGCTGTTCGCCGCCTTCACCAACCGGCCGTCGATCGACACGCCGGATCGCGCAGCACTGGAAAGCAACCCGCTGGCTATTGCCGGATCGTGATCTCCCCCCTTGAGGGGGAGATGTCGCCGAAGGCGACAGAGGGGGTCGCCTCGGCTGGCGCGACCCCCTGTGGGACGAAAGAAAAGGTTGGCGCTTCACGCGCGGCAACCCCCTCTGGCCTGCCGGCCATCTCCCCCTCAAGGGGGGAGATTATCCCGCTCAGCCGCTTTCGCCAGAACGAGCTAAGTCGAGACTCAGCCGATCCCGCGCTCGACCAGGAAGCGGTGGCCGCCTGCCATCGTCGTCGTTTCGATCAGCCGATGGCCGCTCTCGGCGCAGAAGGCGGGAATGTCGATGACGGCGAGCGGGTCGGTGGTTTCGAGCCACAGGCGGCTGCCCGGCTGCATTGCGGCCAGGCGCTTTTTTGCCTTGAGCACGGGCAACGGGCAGTTCAAGCCTTTGAGGTCGTAGACGGCGGCGGGGCTGGTTGAGGGCCTGTCTTCCTGGCCCCCATCTTCCTGTTCAAGCATGAACCTCAGCCGCCAAACATGCCGAGCAGTTTCTTCTTCAGCCTTGTCGCCGTGCTTTCGGCGTCCGCAGCCTGCGTTTCGGCGACCGGAACGGCCTCCGCGGATGGCGCGACGGTTGCGGTCGCGACAGGCGCTTCGGCCGCCGACTTGGCAGCATCCTTTTCGGCCAATGCCTGCGCCTTGGCGGCTTCCTTCTCGGCCAGGGCTTGCGCCTTGGCTGCCGCTTTCGCTGCCTTCGCCGCTTCTATCGCGGCAAGCCGCTGTTCCTCGGCCTTCTGCTTGGCAGCCTTTTCGGCGTCGAGCGCTGCCATCTTGCGGCCCGCCGGCGAATCGATGCGGCCCATGCGCGCCGTTTCGGCCACCGTGCCGTCCGGGTTGAGCGAGGGCGGCTCGATCGGAACGCGTTCGCCGCGGGCACGCCGCTTCGACCAGTCGGAAACGATGCTGGCTTCCTTGATCCCGGCGATGGTTGGCTTGGGCGCCGGCACGCTGGCCTTTATGGCGCCGTTGAAGGCCGCCTCATAGGTGCTTTGATAGGCGTTGATGGCGCTCTTCAGCGAATCGGGCTGGGTGGTCGGAGGGCAAGGGCCGGTCGGATTGAAGGTCGAGCCGTCGGCCGCAACCTGGTTGAACACGTAGCGCTTCTCGCAGACGTCGACTTTCGGCGGCACCTTGGTGACCTCGAAATTGTCGTAGCCAACCTTCAGCATCTTCCAGAATTCGTAGTTCGGGTCGTTGCGATAGCGCGCCATGTTGGCGGCGGTCATGCGGAACGGAAAAGCCTGGATCTGAAACTCGGTCTGGCCGCCCTGGAAGGCGTCGCGGCCGAAAGCGTAGATCTGCTCGATCTGGGCGTCGGTCATCGAATAGCAGCCGGACGACGAGCAGGCGCCATGGACCATCAGGTTGGAACCGGTGCGGCCATTGGCGCGGTCATAGGCGTTCGGGTAGCCGATATTGAAGGACAGGTGGTAATTCGACCGCGGGTTCATCTGTGCCGGGCGGACCGTGTAAAAGCCTTCCGGCGCCTGGCGGTCGCCTTCGGTGAATTTCGGGCCGAGCTTGCCCGACCATTTGCAGATGTCGTAGCTGGCGACCAGGTCGTAGCGGCCGTTGGTCTTGGCCTTCCAGATTTCGAGCTTGCCTTCTTCCTTGAAGATGCGGGCCATCACCGAGGAGGTGCGGACCATGCCCTTGGCTTTCATTTCGGCCAGGACTTTGTCCGGCAGCGGCTTGTTGGCTTGCGGCGCAAAATCCTTCATCGAAGCGTCATTGCAGCCGGCGACGCCGATCGCAGCGATCAGAACTCCGGTGCGGGCAAGCTTGGCAAACATGGATATGGCTATCGTCTTCATCTCTGCGCCGCGGATGCCGCAGCTGCTAAACCGACCGCTGACGGACCTTAAGCCCGTTAACCTTGAAAATTCCTTACCGCAAGCATGCGGCGCGTCCCCTTACGTTAAGCTCACTGAGCCGAATGCAGCGGCATTTTTGTGGCGAAACTGGTTCACGCCGCCACATTTCAGGCCGCGTGCCTGCGTTGGTTACAGATTGCGGCCCATCGCCAGGTATTTCTCGCGGCGATGCTCGCGGAAGTCGGTGTTGGCGCCGGAGAATTCCTTCATCGTCCTGGCGATGAGGTCGCCGGTGGCGGCGATCACCGTTTCGGGGGCGCGATGGGCACCGCCGAGCGGCTCGGCGATGATGGCGTCGATGATCTTCAGCTCCAGCAGGTCCTGCGCCGTGATCTTCATGTTGGTCGCAGCATCCTTGGACCGCGTGGTATCGCGCCACAGAATCGAGGCGGCGCCTTCCGGCGAGATCACCGAATAGATGGCGTGTTCGAGCATGTAGACGCGGTTGGCGGTGGCGATCGCTATGGCGCCGCCCGAGCCGCCTTCGCCGATCACCACCGAGATCGACGGCACCTTCAGGCCAAGGCAGGCCGAGGTCGAGCGGGCGATGGCTTCTGCCTGGCCGCGCTCTTCGGCGTTGACGCCGGGATAGGCGCCGGCCGTGTCGACCAGCGTCAGCAGCGGGATCTGGAAGCGGTCCGCGAGTTCCATCAGCCGCACCGCCTTGCGGTAGCCCTCCGGCCGCACCGAGCCGAAATTATGCTTCAGCCGGCTTGCCGTATCGGAACCCTTCTCCTGGCCGATGATCGCCACCGGCTCGCCACGGAAGCGGGCGAAGCCGCCGACGATCGCCTGGTCCTCGCCGAAATTGCGGTCGCCGGCAAGCGGCGTGAAATCGGTAAGCAGGCCCTTGATGTAGTCGATGCAATGCGGCCTGTCCGGATGGCGCGCCACCTGCACCTTCTGCCATGGCGTCAGCGCCTTGTAGGCGTCGCGCAGCGCATCGCGCGAGCGCTTCTCGAGACGGGCGATCTCATCGCCGACGTCGACCGCCTCGCCGTTCTCGGCAAGCTTCTTCAGCTCAAGGATCTTGCCTTCGAGATCCTGCACAGGCTTTTCGAAATCGAGGTAATTGTACATTCTTGGGCGAACCGGCAAGTCGGAAGGCAATGACTGACGCAAGCCCGAAAATGCAGGCTGGGCGCGGTGGAGCGTCGTTCTCACATAGCGACATGACGCCTAGTCGGCAAGCGGATGATGATCGTTGACCAGACGCACCAGCCGCTCCTCCAGCACATGCGTGTAGATCTGCGTCGTTGAAATATCGGCATGGCCGAGCAGCTGCTGCACGGCCCTGAGATCGGCGCCGTTCTGCAAGAGATGGCTGGCGAAAGCATGGCGCAGCACATGCGGCGATATCTTCGCCGTGGCAATGCCGGCTCGCGCGCCAAGCCCCTTCAGCTCGCGGGCAAAGACCTGTCTCGAGAGATAGCCGCTGTCGGCGGCGGCCGGAAACAGGAACGGGCTGTCGGCAAGAGCCGGCACTGCCGCCCGGGCGGCAAGCCAGGCCCGCATCGCGGTGCGGGCCTTGGCCGACAGCGGCACCATGCGCTCCTTGTTGCCCTTGCCGCGCACCATGAAGAAGCGATCGTCGCGCTGCGCCACCGTCACGGGAAGGCCGACCAGCTCCGAAACGCGCAAGCCGGTCGCGTAGAGCACCTCGACCAGCGCGTGCAGGCGCAGCGCCGCCAGCCTGTCGGCGCCATGCATGGAGGCCTCCTGCGCGGCGCGGTCGAGCAGCCGGCCGGTATCGGCTTCGCTCATCGTCTTCGGCAACGGCCGGCCCTTCCTCGGGCTGTCCAGCGTGCCGGTCGGATCGTCGCCGCGCAGGCCCTCGGCATAGAGAAACTTGAAGAACTGCCGGATCGCCGACAATTTGCGCGCCTGCGAGGTGGCGGCAAAGCCGCGCGCGGCGATGTCGTCGAGATAGGCACGGATGTCGGCGCTGGTGGCAGCGGCAAGCCCACCGCCGATCCCGGCGGAAGCGTCTTCGAGGTCGCGGCGATAGGAGGAAAGCGTGTTTTCGGCGGCGCCGCGCTCGGCGCTCATCATCTCCAGGAAGGCTTCGATGCGAGCGGCGCTGTTCATTTTTTGGGATAGAGCTTTTCCGGAGGGATACGCACGCTCATTTCCGCCTTCCTCGGCTCGACGAACATGACCAGGGCGAACATCGCGCCATAGACAATGCCGGCCAGAATCGCGAGCGTCACGACAAAGCGAAACAGTGTTGGCATTAATTTTCGCCCGTCGTCTTATTCTGCATTTCCAACCCTGTGCCCTTATGAGACGCCAATCCGGCCAATTCAAGGGTGAAGCCCATAGTCCCGGTTGCGCCGCGCTTGACGCAAACAGGCTTTTGATGTCGATACGCCGCCAAAGAGGCCCTAGAAGCATGAACGCGCTACCAGCAAATCCTCCGGGCGAGAGCCATGCCGCGCTGCTCGGCCGGCTGGGCGGCCGTTCCATCGTCTTTGTCGGGCTGATGGGCGCCGGCAAGACGGCGATCGGCCGCAAGGTGGCGGCGATGCTGGCACTGCCCTTCATCGACAGCGACCAGGAGATCGAAAGCGTCTCGCGCATGAGCGTCCCGGACCTGTTCGAGCGCTATGGCGAGGCGGAGTTCCGGGCACTGGAGCAGCGCGTCATCCTGCGTGTGCTGGAGCACGGGCCGCAGGTGCTGTCGACCGGCGGCGGTGCCTTCATGAACGCGCAGACGCGCGAGGCGATCGCCAGCCATGGCGTTTCGGTTTGGCTGAAGGCCGAGATCGACCTGTTGATGGAGCGCGTTTCCAAGAAACAGAACCGGCCGCTGCTGAAAAGCGCCGATCCGCGCGCCGTGCTTGAACGGCTGATGGCGGAACGCTACCCGGTTTATGCCGCGGCCGATGTCGTCGTGCCGACCCGCGACGACCGCAAGGAGATCATTGCCGCTGAAGTGGTGGACGCGCTGCGCGGCCATCTCGGCGTTGCCGACATCGACGAGGTGCGGTCGTGAGCGCTGATGCAACGGTCACTGTCGAAGTCGGGCTTGGCGAGCGTGCCTACGATATCTTGATCGGCCCCGGCCTGCTGTCACGCGCCGGCGCCGAGATCTCGCGCCGTCTGCCGGGGACGCGGGCGGCGGTCGTCACCGACGAAAACGTCGCTAGGGCGCATCTCGCAGCGCTTGCGGCCGGCCTGGCAAGCGGTGGCATCCAACATGCCGTCATCACGCTGCCGCCAGGCGAAAAGACCAAGAGCTTTGCGCATCTCGAAGAGGTGGTCGACGGCGTGCTGGCCGCCAAGCTGGAGCGCGGCGACGTCGTCATCGCGCTCGGCGGCGGCGTCGTCGGCGACCTCGCCGGCTTTGCCGCCGGCATCGCGCGGCGCGGCATGAACTTCGTGCAGGTTCCGACCTCGCTGCTGGCGCAGGTCGATTCCTCCGTCGGCGGCAAGACCGGCATCAACAGCAAGCGCGGCAAGAACCTGGTCGGGGTATTCCACCAGCCGAAGCTGGTGCTGGCCGACACCGAAGTGCTCGACACGCTGCCGATCCGCGAGTTTCGCGCCGGCTATGCCGAACTGGCCAAATACGGGCTGATCGACCGGCCCGAGTTTTTCGCCTGGCTGGAAGAAAACTGGCGTCAAGTGTTTGCCGGCGGGCCGGAGCGGGCTGCGGCCATCGCCGAGGCCTGTCGTGCCAAGGCCGACGTCGTTGCCCGCGACGAGTTCGAGACCGGCGACCGCGCGTTGCTCAATCTCGGCCACACCTTCGGTCATGCGCTGGAGGCGGCGATCGGCTATGACGGCGCAAGGCTCGTGCATGGCGAGGGCGTCGCCATCGGCATGGCGCTGGCGCACCGCTTTTCGTCAAGGCTCAATTTGGCGAGCCCCGACGACGCGGCGCGTGTCGAGGCGCATCTTCGCGCCGTCGGTCTGCCCTGGCGGATGGCCGACATTCCAGGCGAACTGCCCGACGCCGAGACGCTGTTCTCCTTCATCACCCAGGACAAGAAGGTGTCGCGCGGCGCGCTGACCTTCATCCTGACGCGCGGCGTCGGCCAGGCCTTCATCGCCAGGGATGTGCCGGCCTCGGAAGTGCTGGCGTTCCTCCGGGAGAACCATCCGGGTCGGCAGGAAAGCCGGCCGGGATGAGCCAGGCCGGCTGGATCGCGGCTGCCGTGCTCGCCGGCCTCGGCGTGCTGGGCTTCGTCTTGCGCCGGCGCCTGCTCGCCGCCTTCGGCTACGAGCTGCAACGCATGGAGCCGCAGCGCTCTGCGCGCGAGGAACTGCGCGGCGCCGTCGACGATTTCCGCCGCGACGGCCAGGTGGTGCGCGAGGACCGCGCCCGCATCGGCGGCCTGTTCGACCTCGAGGAGCTCGAAGTGTCGGACGTCATGGTCCACCGCACCAATATGCGCTCCGTCAACGCCGACGACCCGCCCGAAGCGGTGGTGCGCGAGATCCTGCAGAGCCCGCACACCCGCATGCCGTTGTGGAAGGGTTCGCTCGACAACATTGTCGGCGTGCTGCACGCGAAGGATCTGCTGCGCGCGCTGAACGAGGTCGGCAACGATTTTTCCAGGATCGACGTGATGAAGATCGCGTCGAAACCGTGGTTCGTGCCCGACACCACGACGCTTCAGGAGCAGCTCAATGCCTTCCTGCGCCGCAAGGCGCATTTCGCCATCGTCGTCGACGAATATGGCGAGGTCGAAGGGCTGGTGACGCTGGAGGACATCATCGAGGAGATCGTCGGCGAGATCGCCGACGAGCACGACATCGACATCCAGGGCGTCAAGCAGGAGGCCGACGGCTCCGTCGTCGTCGACGGCACGGTGCCGATCCGCGACCTTAATCGGGCGCTCGACTGGAACCTGCCGGACGAGGAAGCCACCACCATCGCCGGCCTTGTCATCCACGAGGCGCAGTCGATCCCGGACGAAAAGCAGGCCTTTACGTTTCACGGCAAGCGCTTCGTCGTCATGAAGCGCGACAAGAACCGTATCGCGCGGCTGAGGATCAAGCCGGCGATGCTTGGAGAATGACAGTGCGCACCTTGTGGCAGCCGTGGGCAGTCAGGCGTTGATGAAGATCGATCGGCGAAGCCTGCTTCTGGCGTCGATGGCGGCGCTGCTGCCGGGACAGGCTGCGGCGGCATTGCGGCTGCGTTCGCCGTCGCCCGAAACCTTCGACTATGGGCCGGCCAAGCTCGACATTTATTCCCGCGACGGCGCAAGCGGCCTGCCGGTCGTCTTTTTCGTCCATGGCGGCGCCTGGCGAGTCGGCAACCGCGGCAACGTCAATGCCAAGCCGCAATTCCTGCTCGACAATGGCTTCGGCTTCGTCTCGATCGACTACCGGATGCTGCCCAAGGCCGACGTCGCCACCCAGGCGGCAGATGTCGAACTGGCCTATCGTTACGTCCGCGCCAACATCGCCAGGCATGGCGGCGATCCGGACCGGATCGTCGCCATGGGCCATTCGGCCGGCTGCCATCTCGTCGCATTGACCGGGCTGCGCGGCGGCCTGCCCGGCGTCGCAGCGCTGGTTCTCGACGACACCAGGGCCTACGATCTGGAGGCGCTGGCCAGAAGCGGCGGCATGGCAGGGGTCTATGCCCGCGCCTTTCCCGATCCGGCACAGTGGCGCGCGCTGTCGCCTGTCACCTATGTGGAAGGCCGCAAGCACCCGCCGACCTTCATCGCCCATTCGCGGGCGAAAGCCCGCGCGGCGGACGCGCAGGCCTTCGCCGGGCGTCTGCGCGCCACCGGAACCAGGGTCACGCTGTTCGACGGCAGCGCCTATTCGCACATGTCGATCAATCGCGACTTCGGCACCGAGGGCGATGCATTGACCGCCGCGGTGATGGCTTTCCTGAGGGCGAGCCTCGGCTGAAATTACCAGCGGGTCTTTTCGCCGGGCGCCGCCGGCTCGATCGCCAGGGCGTGCACGCCGGATTTCAATTCCTCGGCCAGCAATGTGTTGACGGCGCGGTGACGTTCGACGCGGCTCATGCCGGCAAAGGCTGGCGCGACGATGCGGACGCGGAAATGCGTCTCGCCGGCGCCGTCGAAGGTCGCGTGATGGCCGGAATCCACATGATGATGGCCGGCATGGAGATGGCTTTCGTTGATGACGGCCAGCCGTTCCGGCGAAAACGCCTTTTTCAGCTTGTCTTCCATCGTTGCCTGTATGGACATCGCCGCTTCCCTTCACCACATCTATGTCATCGCACAAAATTCGCAATTCGCCGGTTTTATGCCGCGATTCAGCGGTTAGGGCGATCATCGCGAAAATGTCAATTCTTGTTTCGCATGCGCGAACAGCCCATAAATGGGTGAGATGAAGCCGTACCCAAAATATTTCGAAAAGATTCGCATCCGCCCGGAGAAGGACGCGGAGTTGAAGTCGCGTTCGCCGATCTGCCAGTGGGATGGCTGCAAGGAGGCCGGTACCCACCGTGCCCCGGTCGGACGGATGAAGGAAGGCGAGTATTTCCAGTTCTGCTTCGACCATGTGCGCGAGTACAACAAAGGCTTCAATTATTTCTCGGGCGTTCCCGACACCGAGATCGCCCGCTTCCAGAAGGAAGCCATGACCGGCCACCGGCCGACCTGGAAAATGGGCGTCAACGGCGCATCGACCCGCTCCTCGCCGGACTTTGCCCAGGCGCGCTCCGGTCGCGCCGGCTACTACAATCGCATGCGCGATCCGTTCGACCTGTTCAAAGGCCCGAAGGACCCGCGCGAAGCACGCGAGCGCAAGGCCAAGCCGCTTGAGGCCAAGGCACTGGAAACGCTTGGCCTTGATACAAAGGCAACTGGCAAGGATATCAAGGCGCGCTATAAGGAACTTGTGAAACGCCACCATCCGGATGCGAATGGCGGCGACAGAGGTTCGGAAGACCGGTTCCGCGATGTGCTCCAGGCGTATCGCGTGCTCAAGCAGGCAGGTTTGTGCTGAGCGACCTTACGGTTCGTGTCGTTTTCCAACTTTCATAAGGTTGGAAAAGGCTCTAAGACCGCCCCCGAACAAAATCGATTGCCGGCGAAACGCGGCGTTTCGCTTGTGGAGACGTTGATAGAGATGAACAAGGTCGATCGCGACATCGCCAACCTGCCCGACACCACGGTGTCGGTGAAGGAGATATTCGGCTTCGACTCCAAGATGGTGGTGCCGGCCTATGCGGTGACGAGCGAGCATGTCCCCGACATCGATCCGGACTACCTGTTCGACAAGAACACGACCATGGCGATCCTCGCCGGCTTTGCCTATAACCGCCGGGTCATGGTGTCCGGTTACCACGGCACCGGCAAGTCGACGCATATCGAACAGGTCGCCGCCCGCCTCAACTGGCCTTGCGTGCGCGTCAACCTCGACAGCCATGTCAGCCGCATCGATCTCGTCGGCAAGGACGCCATCGTCGTCAAGGACGGGCTGCAGATCACCGAATTCCGCGACGGCATCCTGCCCTGGGCCTATCAGCACAATGTCGCGCTGTGCTTCGACGAGTACGATGCCGGCCGCCCGGACGTGATGTTCGTCATCCAGCGCGTGCTGGAATCGTCGGGCCGGCTGACGCTGCTCGACCAGAGCCGGGTCATCCGCCCGCACCCGGCCTTCCGGCTGTTTTCGACCGCCAACACGGTTGGGCTGGGCGACACCACCGGCCTCTATCATGGCACCCAGCAGATCAACCAGGCGCAGATGGACCGCTGGTCGATCGTCACCACGCTGAACTATTTGCCGCACGACAATGAGGTGAACATCGTGCTGGCCAAGGCCAAGCATTATCGCGACGGCAAGGGCAAGGAGATCGTCAACAAGATGGTGCGCGTCGCCGACATGACGCGCTCGGCCTTCATCAACGGCGATTTGTCGACGGTTATGAGCCCGCGCACGGTTATCACCTGGGCCGAGAATGCCGAGATCTTCGGCGATATCGGCATGGCGTTCCGGCTGACCTTCCTCAACAAATGCGACGAGCTCGAACGCTCGCTGGTGGCCGAGTTCTACCAACGCGCCTTTGGCGAGGATCTGCCGGAATCGGCTGCCAATGTGGTGCTGGGCTAAGCAGAGTCTCGATGGCGGGTCCGGGCGACAATACGCGAAACAAATCCAAGACCGGCGCTGAGAACGACAGCTTCAAGCGCGCGGTTACCGTCTGCATGCGCGCCATCGCCGGCGACAAGGATCTCGAGGTCGGCTTCGCCAAGGATCGGCCGGCACTGGCCGGCAGCCGCGCCCGGCTACCGGAACTGCCGAAGAAGGCATCGAAGGCGGACATCGCCATCACCCGCGGGCTCGGCGATTCCATGGCGCTGAAGCGCGCCTGCCACGATGCGCGCATCCACACCAGGCTGGCCCCGGAAGGCAAACAGGCCCGCGCCATCTATGACGCGGTAGAGCAGGCCCGGGTGGAGGCGATCGGCAGCCGCGCCATGCAGGGCGTCGCCGACAATATCGGCTCGATGCTGGAGGACAAATACGCCAGGGCCAACCTCGTCGACGTCAAGGACAAGGCCGACGCGCCGATCGAGGAAGCGCTGGCGCTGATGGTGCGCGAAAAGCTGACCGGCCGCACTGTGCCGAAGAGCGGCGAACGGCTGGTCGATCTCTGGCGCCCCTGGGTCGAGGAAAAGGCCAGTGCCGATCTCGACGGGCTGTCGGCAAAGCTCGACGACCAGCAGGCGTTCGCCCGCGTCGTGCGCGAGATGCTCGCCTCCATGGAAATGGCCGAGGAGCTCGGCGACGACCAGGAGACGGAAGACTCCGAGGACAACGACGAAAACCAGCCGCAAGGCGAGGAGCAGAGCGAGGAGGGCGGCGAAGACGATTCCGGCTCCGAGCAGTCGCAGTCCGAGGATACAGAGGCATCGTCGGACGACGAGCAATCGGCCGAGACGGAAGCCTCCGACGCCACCGCCGAGGATCTCTCCGACGATGACGACGCCGATGCGGAGACGCCCGGCGAGGCGCGCCGCAACGACAATCCCTTCACCAATCTGCCGAAAGAGATCGACTACAAGGTCTTCACGACCGCCTTCGACGAGACCGTAGGTGCGGAGGAACTGTGCGAGGAGGAGGAGCTCGACCGGCTGCGCGCCTTCCTCGACAAGCAGCTCGCCAACCTTTCCGGCGTCGTCGGGCGGCTGGCCAACCGGCTGCAGCGCCGTCTGATGGCGCAGCAGAACCGCTCCTGGGATTTCGATCTCGAAGAGGGCTATCTCGATCCGGCACGGCTGGTGCGCGTCGTCATCGACCCGATGCAGCCTTTGTCCTTCAAGCAGGAGCGCGATACCAAATTCCGCGACACGGTGGTGTCGCTGGTGCTCGATAATTCGGGTTCGATGCGCGGCCGGCCGATCACCGTCGCCGCGACCTGCGCCGACATCCTGGCGCGCACGCTGGAACGCTGCGGCGTCTCGGTCGAAATCCTCGGCTTCACCACCCGCGCCTGGAAGGGCGGACAGGCGCGCGAGAAATGGCTGAAGGAAGGCAAACCGCCGAACCCCGGCCGGCTCAACGATCTGCGCCACATCATCTACAAATCCGCCGACCATCCGTGGCGGCGGGCGCGCCGCAACCTCGGCCTGATGATGCGCGAGGGCCTGCTCAAGGAAAACATCGACGGCGAGGCGCTGCTGTGGGCGCACAACCGGCTGATCGCGCGGCCGGAGCAGCGCAAGATCCTGATGATGATCTCGGACGGCGCGCCGGTCGATGATTCGACGCTGTCGGTCAATCCGGGCAATTATCTCGAGCGGCATCTGCGGGCCATCATCGAGCTCATCGAGACGCGCTCGCCGGTCGAGCTTTTGGCCATCGGCATCGGCCACGACGTCACCCGCTACTATCGCCGCGCCGTCACCATCGTCGATGCCGAAGAACTGGCCGGCGCCATGACCGAGCAGCTGGCCTCGCTGTTCGCCGAGGAAACCGTGCGCGACACGCGGCGCGGCGGCATGCGGCGCGCCGGATGATTTTTTCCCGCGGCGGCTTTTGGCAGAAGCTTTTGGCCGCCATTGCGTTGTTGGGCGTCAGTTTGGCGCCGGCTGTCGCTGCCGGGCCGGCCTCGGTCGAGCCGGCCGAAATCTCGGCACGGCCGATCAGCGAATTCCACATCGGCCGGCCGGACAAACAGTTCGGGCCGCTCGAATTCATCGGCGGGCTCGAAATGACCTCGTCGACGCGCGATTTCGGCGCGCTGTCGGCACTTCGGTTCCTCGAGCCCGGCAGCGATTTCATCGGCGTCGCCGACACCGGCTTCTGGTTCTTCGGCACCCTCGTCCACGATGCCGAGAAGCGGCCTTCCGGCATCCAGAATTTTCGCATGCAGCAGATGGTCGATGCGGCCGGTCAGCCGATCGACGAGAAATGGGCGGTCGATGCCGAAGGCCTCGCGGTCAAGGACGGCATTGCCACGGTCGGTTTCGAGGGCGATCACCGTATCGCAGAGTTCAAGATCGATCCGGACGGCATGAAGGCGCCGTTCAGGCAATTGGGCTTCCTGATTCCAGCCTGGGAACTTCGCCGCAATCGCGGCTTTGAGACCGTCACCCGCGCCAACCCCAACGGGCAGCACGCGGGCGGACTGGTCGTGGTGTCGGAAAAGAGCCTCGACAAGGCCGGCAACATCTTTGCCGCGATCATCGAAGGGCCGCACAAGGGCGTCTTCACCGTCAAGCGCAATGGCGATTTCGACATCACCGACGGCGCCTTCCTGCCGGACGGCGACCTGTTGCTTCTGGAGCGCAGTTTTTCGATGGCCGGCGGCGTCAAGATGCGGCTGCGGCGCATCTATGGCGAAGGCGTCGAGAAGGGCGCCGTCGCCGACGGGCCGGTGCTGCTCGAAGCCGACATGGGCTACCAGATCGACAACATGGAAGCGCTCGACGTCTGGACCCGCGACGATGGCGCGCTGATCGTGTCGCTGATGTCCGACGACAACCACTCGATCCTGCAGCGCAATCTTTACCTGGAATTTGTGCTGCACGAGGATTGACGCGCGACCGGCCTGCTGGCTGACAGCATCGCTGGCGTTTCCGCGCCGTTTTGCAGCGCAGGCAATTTCCCTTGCAATTTCCCCTGGCAATGACCCGCGTCGCGGGTTTTCCAGCCGGCTCTCACCATCTGCAAAAATACTTTAGTCGTGACTTGACAATTTGTGTCATCGGCGAAATACTCAAGTCCATGCTTAAGTATTCCGAGATCGACAGCATCCTGCGGGCTCTTGCCGAGCCGACGCGCCGGGCAATCCTGGAAAGGCTGAGCCGCGGGCCGGCCACCGTCAGCCAGTTGGCGGAGCCGTTCGGCATGACCTTCGCCGCCGTACTCCAGCATCTCCAGGCGCTGGAAGCGTGCGGGCTGATCCGCAGCGAGAAGGTCGGACGCGTGCGCACCTGCCGGATCGAGCCCGGCGGGCTAGCCCCGCTCGCCGACTGGATCGCCGCCCGCCGTACACCGGCCGAACGCCAGCTCGACCGTCTCGGCCAGATCCTGGCGGAGACTGACCAACCGGACGCAACACCCCACGACCAGGAAAAGGACGAAAAGAAATGAACCAGATTGCCCCCGTGAACGACCAGTCCGTCATCCATTCAAGCTTCACGATCGAGCGGACCTACCCGCAATCGCGCGAACGCGTCTTCCTCGCCTTTGCCGACAAGGCGACGGTGCGGCGTTGGCGCGTCGAAGGCGACGGCTTCACCATCGCCGAATTCACCTTCGATTTCCGTGTCGGCGGCAGCGAGGTTTCGCGGTTCAGCTACCAGGGCGGCCCGGAGATCAGGCTCGATGCGCAGTTCCAGGACATCGTCCCTGACCGGCGCATCGTATTTTCCTACCGGATGGCGGTCGGGGCGCAGCCGCTGTCGGCGTCGCTCACCACGGTCGAGCTTGCACCTTCCGGCGAGGGCACCCGCCTGACCTATACCGAACAGGGTGCGTTCTTCGATGGCGTCGATTCAGCGCAAGGGCGCGAGGAGGGCACACGCGGGCTGCTGCAGGCGCTTGCCGCCGAGCTTCAGAAGGCGAAGTAGAGGTTCGTGGACGTACCGGGCGGCGTCAACAAGGCCGGCCCGGATTGCGAGGTGGCCTATTGCCCCTTGGTCGCGAGCCAGACGATGTGACGGGCGCCGCGCTTGCCGTGAGCCCGCACCTTGACCTCCTCGACCGTGAAGCCGCCCTGCTTGAGCCTTCGGGTGAAGCCTGCGTCAGGGCCCTGCGACCAGACCGCCAGCACACCGCCGGGCTTGAGAGCTGCTCTCGCGCTGATCAGGCCGGCTGCGCTGTAGAGCGCATCGTTGGCCTTGTAGACGATGCCTTCGGGGCCGTTGTCGACATCGAGCAGGATCGCGTCCCAGGTCGATGCTTGCGAACGGATGAGCTGACCGACATCGGTCTCACGAATGCTGACGCGCCGGTCATCAAGGCAGCCGCCGAACAGCTCGGCCATCGGGCCGCGCGCCCAAATCACGACTGCCGGCACCAGTTCGGCAACGGCGACCTGCGCACCGTCGCCGAGCTCGGCCAGCGCCGCGCGCAAGGTAAAGCCCATGCCGAGGCCGCCGATCAGGATGTTTGGGGTCCGGCGGCCGGCAATCCTTTGGCAGGACAGTTTCGCAAGCGCCTCTTCGGAACCGCTGAGCCGGCTGTTCATCAGCTCGTTCGCGCCAAGCATGATCGAGAATTCGCCGCCGCGCCGCTTCAGGCGGAGTTCCTGTCCGCCGTCAGGCGTTTTTGCCGAGTCCAGTTGAAGCCAGGGGATCATGCTCGATAGTCTTTGAGCATGATCTTGTCCGAAAACCGGTTCCCACTTTTCGGGATCATGCTTCTATGCCGCCAGTGCCGGCTGGCTCCAGCGGGCGGCAAGCAGCCGGTAGGGGATCAGCGCCACCACCGCTATGACCAGCTTGACGCCGAGATCGCCGAGCGCCCAGGAAATCCAGCGCATAGTCTCGACCGGCAGCACGCCCATCAGCGGCGCGGTTTCCAGCGCAAAGCCGTCGTTGGGCCCGGCGAAGGCGAACGCCGCCGCGAAGGCGACGGTGAAAAACACCACCGTATCGAAAACGGAGCCGACCAGCGTGCCGACGATCGGCGCGCGCCACCAGCTCTGCCGGCGCAGCCGGTTGAACACGGTGACGTCGAGCAACTGCGCGGTGAGGAAGGCGGCGCCCGAGGCAGCGGCAATGCGCACCAGCCGGTCGGCGGCGGTCTCGAATTCGATCAGGCCGTGGCGAAACAGCAGCGGTGGGATGACGATCGAGCAGATCACCGCTGTCATGAAGCCGACAAAGACGATCCTGCGCGCCACCGCCGGCCCATAGCGGCGGTTGGCGAGATCGGTGACCAGGAAGGAGAACGGATAGGTGAAGGCGCCCCAGGTCAGGATGTCGGCCAGCGACAGCCCGCCGATTGAACCTTGCATCGGGAACTGCACGAGGATGTTCGAGGCCACGACGACGAGCGCCATGGCCGCCACGAAGGGCAGGTACCGCGAGAGGAAAATCATTTTTTTATCCTGGGTAATGGAACCAGCGGAACGCGATCCGGAGTTCGGACCACGCCCTGGAAGGCGGCTGCCGCCGAAAAACTCAGGCGGCCGGCTGCTCGGCGATCTTCTTGGCGATCTGCTTCTTCAACAGGCGGGCGCGCTGCGACAATTCCTTGGCATCGGCCTTGGCCAGGAAGGCGTCGAGGCCGCCGCGATGCTCGACCGAACGCAATGCGTTGGCCGAAATGCGCAGGCGCACGTTCTGGTTCAGCGCTTCCGAGATCAGCGTCACATTGACGAGATTGGGCAGGAAGCGACGCTTGGTCTTGTTGTTGGCGTGGCTCACATTGTTGCCGGACATGACTGCCTTGGCAGTGAGTTCGCAGGTGCGGGACATGGTTCTAACCTTCGGTTCTCGGTCCTGGCCAAACATTCGACCCGCGCCGGGTGGCGCGCGGTTTCGGTCAGGCGGCCTCATGGAAAAAGTTGGCGTTCCATAGTTGCATTTCGCCGAGGCGTCAAGCTTGGGGTTGGTTAGTGCCAAGGGAATCAATCAAAAGATGACCGATGCCGGCGCTGCCCCTCATCCGCCTGCCGGCACCTTCCCCCGTATAGTGACGGGGAGAAGGGGCTGGGCCGCAGGCTCGGCGCTTTCTGCAACTCCGCAAATTGGCGAAACCGTTTGCAAGGCGACCTTCTCCCCGTCCCTATACGGGGAGAAGTGCCCGGCAGGGCGATGAGGGGCTGCGCAAACCTGTCGCGATTTTCCAGGTGGCCACATTTTGTTCTTGCTTTGTGCCGGCAGCTATGCTACTAATTTCGGTATGGTGCTAATTGGCTCCAACGACCCGCCCGCCGAGGCGGGTTTTTTATTTTGGCTGTCGACCAGCCCCAACGTTGCCTGCCGACGGCGCCTTTCACATTAAGGCCGGAATTCAGCCTATAAGCGATCGCACAGGGACATGCCAGACCGGAGCCGCCCCGTCCGGTCGACAATCAAGGACCCGCCATGCCTCGTTCTTTCCTCCATGCCCTGGTCGTGCTGATGGCCGTCGCGCTTTCGACGACGGTTTCGGCCGCTGAGCCGCAATCCTTCACGGGCGAGTATTCGGTGTCGTTCCTCGGCCTCTCCGTGGCCAAGGCGAAATTCTCCAGCCAGTACGAGGGTGACAGCTATTCGATCGAGGGCAGCGTTTCCGCCGCCGGGCTCGCCACTTTGTTCGACGATACGCGAGGCACGATCTCGTCGAAGGGCAAGATTTCGGGCAAGCAGTTGCAGCCGCAAGCGTTCCACGCCGACTACACGTCCGGCAAGAAGGCATCGATGATCGACATCCAGTTTGCCAACGGCGTCGTCACCTCGACCAAGGTCGTGCCTGAGCCGAAGAAGCGCAATCCCGAGAATTGGATACCGCTGGTCGGCAGCCATCTCGTATCGGTCCTCGATCCGATGGCCGCGACCGTCATCCATGCCGACAGCCTCGACCAGGTCTGCGGGCGCACGGTGAAGCTCTATGACGGCGAAATGCGTGCCGATCTGAAACTGACCTACGAGTCCAAAGGGTCGATCTCGGTGGCCGGCTACAAGGGCGATACGGTCACCTGCAGGCTGGGCTTCGAGCCGGTGGCCGGTTACCGCAAGAACCGCAAGGCGCTGAACTACCTGAAGAAACGCAGCCGCATCATGGTGACGTTTGCACCGGTCGGCCAAAGCGGCGTATATGCGCCGATCCGCGCCACGGTCAGCACGCAAATCGGCCCGTTGACGATCAGCGCGGAGCGGTTCGAAGCAAACGAATAGGCGTGATGGTGCGCCGCCAACGATGGGCAGGGGGCGACGGGTATGGCGCGCGCAACACTGATCGGCTTCTCCGCGGTCGCCATGTGGGCGCTGCTGGCGCTGCTTACGGATGCCTCGGGCGCCGTGCCGCCGTTCCTGCTTTCGGCAATCACCTTCACGATCGGCACTTGCGTCGGGCTGGTTGCCCGGCTGTTCATGCCGGCAGCCGACGGCGCCGCGAAGATACCGCGCCAGGTCTGGGTGATCGGCATTGCCGGCCTGTTCGGCTACCACTTCTTCTACTTCACCGCGCTGCGCAATGCGCCGGCCGTCGAGGCCAGCCTTATCGCCTATCTGTGGCCGCTGCTGATCGTGCTCGGGTCGGCGCTGATGCCGGGCGAGCGGCTGGCCTGGAACCACGTCGCCGGCGCGCTGCTCGGCCTTGCCGGCACGGTCCTGATCGTCACCAAGGGCGGCGGGCTTGCCTTCGATGCGCGTTATGCCTTCGGCTATGCCATGGCCGGCGTCTGCGCGGTGCTGTGGTCGTCCTATTCGCTGTTGTCGCGGCGCTTCCCGTCGGTGCCGACCAGCATCGTCACCTGGTTCTGCGCCGCCACCGCGGCGCTTTCGCTGGTCTGCCATCTGTTGCTGGAACAGACGGTGCTGCCCGCCGGCGCCGGCCAGTGGCTGGCCGTGCTCGGCCTCGGTCTGATGCCGGTGGGGGCGGCGTTCTATGCCTGGGACATCGGCGTCAAGCGCGGCAACATCCAGGTGCTGGGGGCGGCGAGCTATGCCGCGCCGCTGCTGTCCACCCTGGTGCTGATCGCCGCCGGCTTCGCCGAGCCGTCATGGCGCATCCTCGCCGCCTGCGTGCTGATCACCGGCGGCGCGGCACTGGCGGCGAAATCGCTGTTCCTGCGCAAGAGGGCTACGAGCGAGGCAAACGCATGATGCCGTTTCCCGGCGGCATCGATGCCAATGCCAATGCGACGCTGCTGTTTTCGCTGGCGGCGGCGGTGATTTACGCGTTCAGCCTCGGCATGCCGCCGCGTCTTTCGCGGTCGGCGGCAAGGACATTGGCGGTGGCGATGCTGGCGGTGCTGGTCGTGCAGCAGGGCGGCCCATGGCTGCTCGTCGCCGCGCTCGGCGCCAGTGCCGTCGGCGATGCCTTCCTGTCGCGCGACGGCGAGAAGGCATTTCTTGGCGGCACGGCCAGTTTTCTTGCCGCGCACGTACTTTACGTCGTGCTGTTCCTGCGTGCCGGCGGCGGCCTCGGGCTGCTTTCGGCCGAGCCGTGGCGGGCAGCGATCGTGCTGGCGATGATCGTGTCGGTGCTGGCCATGCTTTTCGCGCTCTGGCGCCGCATCGGCCCGGCCTTGCGTTTGCCGATTGGCATCCATGCCGCGGCGCTGCTTGGCATGGGCATTGCGGCGCTCACCCTGAACAGCGTCTGGGTCGTCGGCGGCGTCATCCTGCTCATGCTGTCCGACGGGCTGCACGCCGCGGAAAAGTTCCTGCTGCCCGCCATCTCGGCGCACCGCATTTGGGTGCGCCATGGGGTCTGGGCGCTGTATTACGTCGGCCAGCTGGCGATCACGCTGGGTTTGCTGCTGGGCTAGGTGCCTAGGGCGTTCCCGGCAGCCAGCCTGGTTCGGCGAGTTCGAAGGCGGAGAAATCGAAACCCGGCGCCACGGTGCAGCCGACCAGGGTCCATTCGCCGAGGCTGCGTGCCGACTGCCACCAGCCTGCCGGCACGACGATCTGCGGCCGCTCGCCCGCGGCAAGCGCCGTACCGAGGACCTCCTCGATGACGGGACCGCCTTCTCGGTGTATCGACAGCGCCAGCGGCGCACCGTCATAGAAATGCCAGACCTCGGCCGCGTCCTTGACCCGGTGCCAGGCCGACAATTGGTCCTTCTCGAGGAGGAAATAGATCGCCGTCGAATGCCCGCGCGTGCCTGCCGTGCCGTCGCGAAAGGTCTCGGCATACCAGCCGCCTTCCGGATGCGGCTTCAGGCCGAGCAGGGCGATGATTTCGGCGGAACTGGTCATGACCCTAGCTCCTGGCGCCGCTCAGAAATTGTCCTTGCGCTTGCGGATCTCGGCGAACACTTCGGCGTCGGAGGCCTTCTCCAGGCCGAGATGCCTGCGGATCGCCGGATCGTGCCAGCGCAGGAACGGATTGGTCGACAGTTCCTCGCCGATCGTCGTCGGCAGCGTCGGCTTGCCGTCGGCGCGCAGCGCCTCGACCTTGGCGGCACGCTCTTTCAGCGCCGAATTGGTCGGGTCGACGGTGAGCGCGAAACGGGCATTGGCCAGCGTATACTCATGGCCGCAATAGACGACCGTCTCGGCCGGCAGCGCCGCGAGCTTCTTCAGGGATTCGTACATCACCGGCGGCTTGCATTCGAGCAGCCGCCCACAGCCGAGCGCAAACAGCGTGTCGGCGGCGAATGCTACTTTCGACGCCGGCAGATGATAGGTGACATGGCCGGCGGTATGGCCGGGCGTGGCGATGACCTCGATCCGCTCGTCGCCGAGATGGACGACCGAGCCTTGCTCGACAGTTTCGTCGATGCCGGGAATCTTTGCCTTTTCGGCTTCCGGCCCGACAATGCGCAGCTTGAAACGCTCCTTCAGCGCCAGATTGGCCTCGACATGGTCGAGATGGTGGTGAGTGGTCAGGATCATCGTCGGGGTCCAGCCGGTGCGCTTGATCGCCGCCAGGATGGGCGCCTCCTCGGGCGCATCGATGAGCGCCGTCTGACCGCTTTTCGGGTCATGCACCAGCACGCCGAAATTGTCGCTGCGGCACATGAATTGTTCGATCTCGACCGGCATCGCATCTCTCCCTTTATTGCCGCAGACATAGGGCGCCCGCCAGCCGATGTCATCTGCCTTTGTTGAACTTGGACTGCTTCGAAGCTACCGTTCCGCGCATGCATTCAGACATTGTCGATCTCCGTTCGTTTTATTCAACCACGCTCGGCCGCCTGGCCGAACGCTCGATCACCATGGCGCTGTCCTCGATATGGGCCGTCGTGCCCAACGAGCGGCTGGTCGGCCTCGGCTACACCTTGCCGTGGCTGGAACGCTTCGGCAGCGATGCCGAGCGTGTCTTTGCCTTCATGCCGGCAACACAGGGCGCGGTGGTCTGGCCGGCGACCGGGCCGACGGCGACCGCGCTGGTCTTCGATGAGGAACTGCCGCTGGTCGATTCCTGCATCGACCGCATGCTGCTCGTCCATTCGCTCGAACATGTCGAGAACCCGCGCGAGACGCTGAACGAGATCTGGCGGGTGCTGTCGCCGGCCGGCCGTGTCGTCATCGTCGTGCCCAACCGGCGCGGTGTCTGGGCACGCTTCGAGCATACGCCTTTCGGCAATGGCCGACCGTTCTCGCGCGGCCAGCTGACCGAATTGCTGCGCGAAGCGAATTTCACGCCGGCGGCGTGGTCCGATGCGCTGTTCTTCCCGCCGTCGCCGCGACGTTTCATGATGCAGTTCCATAACGTGCTGGAACGCGCCGGCCGGCGCTTCTGGCCGATCTTTTCGGGCGTTATCGTCGTCGAGGCGCAGAAGCGGCTCTATCAAGGCGTGCCGGTTGCCCAGCGCGCGTCCCGCCGCGTCTTCGTGCCGGTTCTCTCGCCGCATGGCGCGCCGACGCTTGGCCGGCTGTCGCGGGCCGAACACCCGGCACCGCCAGGATGACGCGTTCGTGATCCGAGACGTGCTTTTTCACGCCTATCTGACGATATCAGGTTTGCTGTCCGATTGAAGGCCGTGCGGCCGATCCCTATGACCGGTTTGGCATTGCTCCGAATGCAAGGATTTAACCGATGGATGATCGTCCGGATGTCGAGGCCAGCGCCCAGAAGCTTGCCACGTCGATCGAAGCCAGCAGCCTGCGTGAGCAGCTGGCAACAATCAAGATAGCGCTGACCAGCTCGCCGGTGCGAAAACAATTGCTTTGGGCAGCGATCGGCATCGTCGCCGTCATCGTGGCGAGCTCGATCGGGCAGGTTCTGCTCAATCGCTGGAACCAGCCTTTCTACGACGCGCTGGCGCGGCGCGACATGCCGGCTTTCCTGCATCAGCTTCTGGTCTTTGCCGGCATCGCCGGCGGGCTTGTGGTGCTCAATGTCGGCCAGACCTGGCTCGACCAGATGCTCCGCCTGAAGCTGCGCGAGGCGCTGACGCTCGACCTGATCGACGAATGGATGCGGCCGGCGCGTGCCTTCCGGCTGACCCATGCCGGCGCCATCGGCGTCAATCCCGACCAGCGCCTGCAGCAGGATGCCGGGCATCTCTCCGATCTTTCCACCGGTCTTGGCATCGGCCTACTGCAGTCCTGCATCCTGCTTGCCTCGTTCGTTGGGGTCCTGTGGTCGCTGTCCTCCGGCTTCGTCTTCCACATAGGCGGCCATTCGCTGGCCATACCCGGCTACATGGTCTGGGCGGCGATCCTTTATGCCGGCACCGCCTCCTGGTTGAGCTGGCTGGTCGGGCGACCGTTGATCCGCTTCAACAACGATCGCTATACGCGTGAAGCGGAGCTGCGCTCCTCGGTGGTTCGCGTCAACGAGAATGTCGATGCCATCGCGCTGGCGCATGGCGAGGCCGATGCCAGGCGCCGGCTCGAATTCGATCTCGGCATGGTGCTGGGCGCCATGCGGCGCATCTACAGCGCCCAGATCAATCTTTCCTGGGTTACCGACACCTATGGCTGGATCACTGTCGTCGCGCCGATCCTGGTCGCCTCACCGGTCTATTTCGCCGGCGATATCAGCTTTGGCGGCTTGATGATGGCAGTCGGCGCTTTCAACCAGGTCCATTCGTCGCTGCGCTGGTTCATCAACAATATCGGCGGCATCGCCGATTGGCGCGCTACGCTGATGCGGGTCGCCGACTTCCGCATCGCGCTTGCCGACACCGACGCGCTGCACCATACGGAAAGGCGCATTTCGTTCGGCGAAAACCCGGACGGCAGCCTGACCTTCGAGAAACTCGAGGTCGCCTCGCCGGAGGGATGCACCAAGCTTGCCGAGGCGCATGTCGAAATCCGCGCCGGCGACCGGGTCATGATCACCGGAGATCCGGGCGCCGGCAAGACGCTGTTCTTCCGGGCCATTGCCGGTCTGTGGCCATGGGGCAGCGGACGGATCGGCATGCCGGCCGGAGAAGCGCCGATCTTTGTTCCGCGTACCCCCTATTTCCCGCTCGGCAAGCTGCGCGAGGTGCTCAACCATTCAGACGGCGCGGCGGAGGCGAGCGATGCCGAGATCTCGGAGGTGCTGGCCGATGTCGGGCTGCAACGCCTGTCGTCCTCGCTCGATCGCTCGGCGCGCTGGGAGCGTGAGCTCAGCGACGACGAGCAGCGTCTGCTGGCCTTTGCCAGGCTGGCCTTGCGACGGCCGAAATGGGTGATCATCGACGAGGCGCTGGACGCGTTCGACGGCCCAACGCTGAGGCAAGTGCTGTCGATGCTGGAGAAGCGCCTTCCCGACGCCGCGATCCTCAATATCGGCCGCGGCCAGCACAATGCCCGCTTTTTCCGGCGGGCGTTGACCATCGTCAAGGATGCCGGCCAACCGCCACTCAAGCCGGCCCGTATCAGGGCAGGTGCCATCGAACCGCCCCCGGCGATCGCCTCGACCGGCCGAAAGAAATAGAAGGCAAGCTTTATTTCGCCGCGATCGCGGCGAAAAACTGTCGCGATCGTTTCAGATGGGAACGTTCCGATCGGCCATGCTTGACGCACTCGCCCTGCTCGCCTGCCTTGCCTGCACCCCGGCGGCACCTGCGGCCGCGCCGGCCAATGCAATTGCCGTCGATGTCGAGTTGGTGCTGGCCGTCGACATCTCGCAGTCGATGGATGAAAGGGAGTTTGCCCTGCAGCGCGCCGGCTATGTCGCGGCGCTGCGCCACCCCGACTTCATCAACGCCGTGCGTGCCGGCACCTTCGGCCGCATCGCCATCGCCTATTTTGAATGGGCCGGCACCATCCGCGACGATGCGGTCATTGCCTGGCAGGTCGTCGACAGCAAGGAGAGCGCCAACGCTTTCGCCGACAAGATCGCGGCCCGCCCGTTCAGGAGCTTTCGCGGCACCTCGATTTCCGGTGCTGTGGCTTTCGGCGCCGAGCTTTTCGACGGCACGGCCTTCACCGGCAAACGCCGCGTCATCGACGTCTCGGGGGACGGCCCAAACAACACCGGCTTGCCGGTCACAACGGCACGCGATGCGGCACTGGCGAAGGGCATCGTCATCAACGGGCTGCCGATCCTGGTCAGCCCGTCACCCACCTTCAGCCATCTCGACCGGTATTATGCCGAATGCGTTACCGGCGGGCCGGGCTCGTTCGTGCTGCCGATCTATGCTGCTTCCGAATTCGCCACCGCCACTCGCCGCAAACTGATCCTCGAGGTCAGCGGCATCGAGTATCCCAAGGTGGATCCGAGGACGATCCGCATCGACGCACCGATCGACTGCCTGCAAGGTGAGCGCGACCGAAGGTTTTTCTCGGACCCCTATTTCCCGGAACTTGACCGATAAGGCTGGCCCAGGGGTAAGCTAGGCTGGTGGCAGGCCGAAGGCCGGGAACAGAGATGGCCCGAGCGGCCCTATGAAGATCGTCAAGGAAGCGATCCCGCCCTCGGCTGCGTCGAACACATGCAGGGAATGGGCCCGCCATTCAGGGCCGTCGTGGCTGCGGGAATAAACCCCGACCGCCGGCTGGGCATTGGCGCGGGTGGCCAGTGTGCGGAAGCCGCCAAACTTAGGCCAGACGGTCTCGAAGAAACCGCGGATCGCTTCGCGGCCTTGATACCATTCACGCCAAGGCGGCATGGTGTAGATGGCGTCCTCACGCAGCAGCTCGATCAAGCTGTCGAGATTGGCGGCCTGCCAGGCCTGCATGTAGCGTTCGAGCAGCAGGCCTTCTTCGGGGCTGGGCCGTGATCGGCTGGCCGGCCGTCCCTGAGGATAGCGCGCCGCCAGCGTTGCGCGGGCCCGTTGCAACGCGCTGTTGATCGAAGCCGTCGATCCGCCCAGCAAACGCGCCGTCTCGACAGCCGACCATCCGAGGACGTCGGCAAGCAGCAGCGCGGCGCGCTGCCTGGGCGGCAGATCCTGGATCGCCGCGACGAAGGCGAGCTGGACGGCCTCGCGGCTCTCGTAACGGGCTTCCGGACCTGGCTCGCTGCCGGCAATGTCTGGAAGCTCGGCGTCGGGGTAGGGCTCCAGCCAGGCGATGTCGGCTACCGGCCCGCCTATGGCCGCCCCGTGCGAGGGCGGCCGTCCGGGTTCCCGGAGAATGCGACGCGCCCTCGACCTCGCCTTGATGGCGTTGAGGCAAGCGTTGGTCGCGATCATGTAGAGCCAACCGCGAACCGAACCTCGCCCGTCGAACTCCGATCTTGCGCGCCAGGCGCGAAGCAACGTGTCCTGGACGAGGTCGTCGGCCTCGTGCAGCGAACCCATCATGCGATAACAATGCAGCTTGAGCTCGCGGCGATGCGCGGCCGTGACCTTCTCGAAGGCCAGCCGATCGAGGATCGGCTGGCGTGATGGTTGCAGAGGTGGTTGACCGTTTGTCATGTGGCTTCTGCGGTTACGAGCGAGCGTTGCATTACGCGCCCCTCAGGCGGCCGGGGCAAGCCCGCTACCGCTCACCATGAAGGAACTGCCTTGCGGCTGGCCGGTGGCGAGTGCGACCACCGCCCGTCCGACATCGGCCGGCGTTTGCATGTCGGTCATGGCGGCGATGAAGTCCGCCGGCTGGATGCCCATATAGGCCGCTATGCTGTCGACGCCGGCTTTGCCCACGCCGGTTTCCGGCATGATGCGCATCGGCGCGAGCGCCATGAAGCGCAGGCCGAGGCCAAGCCGGTCGGCCTCCTTCTGGCTATGACCGGCCAGGAACATCTGCATGCGTTTTGCGCCAGCATAGCCGCCGGCGTTCGGTGGTCCGCCGGTCAAGGCCGCGCCGCTGGAGATCAGAACGATCCGGGTCCCCGGCTTGAGCGGACGCCGCAGAGCGGCCCGGCAAAACAGGAACGACGCCTTGACGTCCGTGTCCCAATTTGCCGAGAACGCCTTCCAGTTCTGTTCATGCACCGGCGCAGAAGGCGCCAGCGCACCTGCGCAGATCACCAGGATGTCCGGCTCAAGCGCGGCGAAGACCTTATCCGGGGCGGAGTCCATCGTAGCATCGGCCGCGAGCGTCTTCACGCCCGAGACCTCCCAGGCAAATTGCGCCAGGGCCTGTTTTCCGCGGGCGACGGCCAGCACCGTCGCTTTCTCCTTGAGAGCGGCCTCCGCGATGGAGCGGCCGACACCACGGCTGCCTCCGACGACGACGACATTCTGATTTTGCAACGATCCCATGTATCACCTCTCTATTCCCGGCCGCCGGACCATCCAGGCGCGCTCATCGATAAGGACAGCGCAGGTGGGTGGAAATCATCGGTGCCAGGCGGAAATATCTTTCCGCTGACGGCAGCGGCGCGTCGGTTTTGTATTCAGTGTCATTACCTCGGGGGTAATCGACCTGTGCGCGACGTCTCGGCAAACTGCTCCCATCAAGCCGGTTGTCCGGCCTTCGACCACAAGGAGTTACGCCATGACCGCCTACGCCGTCGCCCATATGCGCCAGGTCACGCCGGGACCGCAGATCGTCGAGTACCTGCACAAGATCGATGCCACGCTGGAACCGTTTGGCGGCCGCTTCGTGGTGCACGGAGGCGAGGTGGAAGTCGTTGAAAACACCTGGCCGGGCTATCTCATAGTCATCGAGTTTCCCAACCGGCAGCAGGCACGTGCATGGTACGACTCGCCCGCCTATCAGGAGATATTGCCGCTGCGTACCGGCAATTCCCGGTCCGACGTGGTCTTCGTTGATGGCGTCCAGCACCCGCACAAGGCCACGGACGTGCTTGAATAGAGGGAATGATCGGGTACAACCGGCGTCTATGGTGCCGCCATCTATCTGGCGGCACCGAATTTGGATCGCGTCTGCATCGGCAGCTTCACCGCCCCTGCAGCACCTTGATCGCGTTGGACATGTCGCCATGCGACAATGCAGCCAGGTAATCCGAGTAGTTGATCCTGCCGTTCGCGAAGCCGTTCATCAATCGCGTGCAGAACGTGTGTTCCAATCCGGCATCCGGGACGTTCATGAGCGCGGCGAGGTTTGCCCTTTCAACCTTGCCGAACCGCATCTTGAATTTGGTCATGCACCGCTGGATCGCCTGCCGTTTCAGCGCCGGGCTGCCGCTCAACGCGACTTGTCCATTCTGGAAATCGGTCTTCGACGTCGTGCATCCGGAAATCAAAGTGGCCGACATCAAAGCTGTTGCTAATACTAACGTCTTCATTGCTTCCCCCAAACCAACCCGTTTGAGACCTGTTAAAGCAACAAAGAATGCCGGGCAACTTCATTGGATTGAAAATTGAAAATATGGTTTCTTGCGCAGGTCTGAGGTTCGTTGCTTCTGCCTGTCAAACCTATCGTTTCAGCAGGAATACCGCTTGCTGGCCGAAAAAGTTCCAGAACCACCAAGGCATGGAGAAGCCGATCCGCTGGCCGTTGGCGTCGAGCGCGGTTGCCTTTTCCACCGTCGCGCCAAGCTCGTCGCACAGATTGACGAAGTCGCGAATGGTGCAGAAATGGATGTTGGGCGTGTCGTACCAGGAATAGGGCAGGTCCTTGGTCACCGGCATGCGGCCGTTGAAGAGCAGCGAAAGGCGCACCCGCCAGTGGCCGAAATTCGGGAATGAGACGATGGCGCGGTTGCCGATCCGGAGCAGTTCGTCGAGCACCAGCTTCGGATTGCGGGTCGCCTGCAAGGTCTGCGACAGAACGACGAAGTCGAAACCCTTGTCGGGATAGAATTGGAGATCCTTGTCAGCATCGCCTTGAATAACCGACAGGCCGCGCGCCACGCATTCGTTGACGCCGCGCTGCGACAGTTCCAGCCCGCGGCCATCGACCTTCTTGGTCTCCTGCAGCAATTCGAGCAGCAGGCCGTCGCCGGAACCGACGTCCAGCACCCGCGACTGCGGCGGGATGAGATCGGCGACGACTTCGAGGTCGACGCGCTGGGCGCGGTTGACGCTCATGCCTTCGGCTCCTGCCTGGCGCATGATCCTGATCCGAACGGTCCGCAACTTTTCGGGGTCATGCGCCGAGCCCTCTCGCCCGCGCGGCCGAGGCGATGAAGCCCTTGATGGCGGCGAACAGTTCCGGTTCGTCGAGCAGGAAGGCGTCGTGGCCGCGGTCGGTCTCGATCTCGACGAACGATACCGAGGCGCCGGCTGCGTTCAGCGCGTGCACGACCGAGCGGCTCTCTTCGGTCGGGAACAGCCAGTCGCTGGTGAACGAAACCAGGCAGAAGCGCGTCTTGGTGCCGGCGAAGGCATCGGCCAACCGGCCGCCATGGTCGGCGGCGAGATCGAAATAATCCATCGCCCGCGTCATGTAGAGATAGGAGTTGGCATCGAAGCGATCGACGAAGGTCATGCCCTGATGGCGCAGATAGCTCTCGATCTGGAAGTCGGCATCGAAGCCGAAGGTAAGCGCTTCGCGGTCCTGCAGGTTGCGGCCGAACTTGCGGTGCAGCGCTGCTTCCGACAGATAGGTGATGTGGGCGGCCATGCGCGCCACCGCCAGCCCTTTTTCCGGCCGCTTGCCATGCTCGAAATATTTGCCGCCGTGCCAGTCCGGGTCGGCCATCACCGCCTGCCTGCCGACCTCGTGGAAAGCGATGTTCTGCGAGGAATGGCGGGCGCCGGTGGCGATCGGCAGCGCCGAGAAGACGCGCTCGGGATAGCTCGAGGCCCATTGCAGCACCTGCATGCCGCCCATCGAGCCGCCCAGCACGCTGAACAGCTGTTCGATGCCGAAATGCTCGACCAGCATCAACTGCGCCCGCACCATGTCGCGGATGGTGATGATCGGCAGGTCGAGCCCGTAGGGCTTGGCGGTGGCGGGATTGGTCGAGGCGGGGCCGGTGGAGCCGAGACAGCCGCCGATGACGTTTGACGAGATGACGAAGAAACGGTCGGTATCGATGATCTTGCCGGGACCGATCAGCACTTCCCACCAGCCCGGCTTGCCGGTCACCGGATTGGTGTTGGCGACGTGCTGGTCGCCGGTCAGCGCATGGCAGACGAGGATGGCGTTGGAGCGCGCGTCGTTGAGCGTGCCATAGGTCTGGTAGGCGATCTGGAACGGCGACAGCAGCGTGCCGGCGTCGAGCTTGAGCGGCTTGTCGGCGCCGAAACGCAACACCGGGCTCGACGGCTGGTCGGCCTCGTTGTTGGTTTTTCGAGCGCGCAAAGCGACCATCACATCTCCTTGCCCGGCCTTCAGTTGTCCACCGGTCTGGGCAACAAAAAACCGGCCATGCCTTCGCAAAGCCGGTTACAAGATGCAAACGGCCCTTTAGCAAGTTGTTTAACGTGGCTGCAAGCCGACCGGCCAAATCACCACGGAACTGTAGCCGTTCTTCTATGACTCGCGCATGGCTTCGTCAACGGCAAGTTCTTGATCCCGAATTGCCGGCCCTCGACATTCCGGGCCACGGCTTGTATTTCCGCTGCGGCTTCCGGATGGAGGCACTCTCGACGGATTTCATGAAATGAGCCAGACACCGGATCAGACACGTCCAAGGCCCCGCGCCGGCATCATGGACATCGAAGCCTATGTGCCCGGCAAGAGCGCGGCGCCTGAAGGTGTCGCCAAGGTCCATAAATTGTCGGCGAACGAGAACCCGCTCGGTCCTTCGCCAAAGGCGATAGAGGCCGCGCGCGCGGTCGCCGACAAGCTCGCGGTCTATCCCGACGGCAGCGCCAGGCGCCTGAGGGAAGCGATCGCCGAGGTGCACGGGCTCAACCCGGCGAACATCGTCTGCTCCAACGGCTCCGACGAGATTCTGGGCCTGCTGGCGCAGACCTACCTCGCACCCGGCGACGAAGCCATCATCACCGAACACGGCTTCATGGTCTACAAGATCTACATACAGTCGGCCGGTGCCGTCCCGGTAACGGTCAAGGAGACCGATGAACGCGCCGACATCGATGCGATCCTCGCCGCGGTGACGCCGGCTACCCGGATCATCTTCCTTGCCAATCCAAACAATCCAACCGGCACCTACGTGCCGTTCCAGGAGGTGCGCCGCCTGCATGCCGGCCTGCCGCGAAACGTGCTTCTGGTGCTGGATGCAGCTTACGCCGAATATGTCCGGCGCAACGATTATGAAGCCGGCGTCGAGTTGGTGGGCAGCGCGGAAAACGTGGTCATGACCCGCACTTTCTCCAAATTGGGCCTGGGCGGGGCGCGGATCGGCTGGATGTATGCGCCAATGCACGTCATCGACGCGATCAACCGCGTGCGGGGACCCTTCAACGTCAATGCGACGGCAATCGAGGCCGGCATCGCGGCGATCCGCGACCGTGCCCACATCGAACGCAGCGTCGCGCACAACGAGACCTGGCTGGCCTGGCTGAGCGAGCAATTAAGCGGGCTCGGGCTGCGGGTGACGCCGAGCGTCGGCAATTTCATCCTCATCCACTTTCCCGAGGACAAAAAGCATTCGGCGGCGGCCGCCGACGACTACCTCAGTGCGCGCGGCTACATATTGCGGCGCGTTTCCGGGTACGGTTTTCCCAACGCGCTGCGCATGAGCATCGGCACCGAAGAGGCCAATCGCGGCGTTGTCGCAGCACTCGCGACATTCCTGAAAAGCTAGAACACCATGACATCACCGATGTTCGAAAAAATCGCGCTGGTCGGCATCGGCCTGATCGGCTCGTCGCTGGCCCGCGTCATCCGCCGCGAGGGGCTCGCCGGCCAAATCGCGATTTCGACGCGCAGCGAAGCGACGCTGGCACGGGCGAGCCAACTCGGCCTTGGCGACACCTATACGACGGATGCGAAAGAGGCGGTTCGCGATGCTGATCTGGTTATCGTTTCGGTGCCGGTCGGTTCTTCCGGTACGGTCGCCGCGGAGATCGCGCCGGCGCTGAAGAAGGGCGCCATCCTCACCGATGTCGGCTCGACCAAGGCGTCGGTGATCGCGCAGATGCAGCCGCACGTGCCTGATGGCGTGCACTTCATCCCCGGCCATCCTTTGGCCGGCACCGAAAAATCGGGACCGGACGCCGGTTTTGCCGAACTGTTCGAGAACCGCTGGTGCATTTTCACGCCGCTGCCCGGCACCGATCCCGCAGCACTGGAAAAGCTCTCGGAATTCTGGCGCCGCTGCGGCTCCAACATCGACACGATGGACCCGCAGCATCACGACATGACGCTGGCCATCGTTTCGCACCTGCCGCATATCATCGCTTACAACATCGTCGGTACCGCCGACGATCTGGAGTCGGTGACCAAGTCCGAGGTCATCAAATACTCGGCTTCCGGCTTTCGCGACTTCACCCGTCTCGCGGCGTCCGACCCGACCATGTGGCGCGACGTCTGCCTGCACAACAAGGACGCCATTCTCGAAATGCTGGCGCGGTTTTCCGAGGATCTGTCCTCGCTGCAGCGGGCGATCCGCTGGGGCGACGGCGAAAAACTGTTCGACCTGTTCACCCGCACCCGCGCCGTCCGCCGCTCGATCATCGAGGCCGGCCAGGATATCGACGTACCGGATTTCGGCCGCCAGGCAGTCGAACACCCGCCGAAGGGATAAGCCGCGGCAGGCCGATCGCAGGCCGGCCTGGCTTAGAGCGGTTCATCGTTTCACAGAAACGCCGAACGGCTCTATCTCTTTGTTTTGCGCAATTCCGGACGGAAAACCGTTTCACACTTTTCCTGGAATTGCTCTAGTCGAGCGGCTTGATCTTGCCGAGCGGGATGAAGCCGAGCGAGGCCTTGCCCCTGACGATCTTCAGCGGCATCGACGGCTGGTTGCCGAGCAGCGCCAGTCCGGCAAAGCCGGTCTGGATCTCTTTCTTCTGCTCGGGGATGGCGGTGGCGAGGATTGCCGCCACGGCCTTTGGATCATTGAGCCTGATCGTCAGGTCGGCATTTATGAGACCGTCGTCATCGACCGACAGCGGTCCGGAAACGGTGATGCGCGCAGTTCCGGACGACAGATCGAGCTCGTGGATTTCGGCCGCCTGGCCGCGCAGGCTCGTCGGATTTGCCTTGATCAGTGTCAGGCCGTTCTTCAGCGTCACGTCGCCGCTGCCGTCGAGCGGCGGCAAGACGCGCCCGCCGATGGCCGCCGCGTCGATTTCAAGATCGGTGAAATTGCCGGCATAGTCGATGTCCGGGCCGTTTGGGCGCAATTGTCCGGTGGCGGTTCCGGCGCTGAACAGCGAGACGGGATCGGTGTCGTCTGCCGGATCGGTCTGGCCGGACAGGCCTTCTGCCTGCAGCGAGAGGCGTCTCGGCAGTGGCCAGGACAGCTTCATGTCGGCCCGCAGATCATCCCAGTCGATCCAGAGCGGGGTCATGCCGGGAACTGAGGTCCTGAGCGGCCCCCTGAGCTCGGCGGCAGGCGATAGAAGCCGGGTGATCTGCGTGGCGGCGTTGATCTTGCCTGTCGATGTCGCGACGTTGCGGCTGTCGTCCTCGTAAGCCAGGCTATCGCAGGAAACGGTGAAGCTGAAGGGATAGCCGCTGACCGCGAGATTGGCGCAGTCGGCCTTGATGCCTTTGTCGTCGAGATCGGCGACCGCCTTTTTGGTTGCGCTCTCGACCAGGTCCGCCAGGTAGAACCAGCCCGCGCTGTAGATGCCGAACAGCACGAGGATGAAAGCGGCAAGCCACAACAGGCGGCGACGTTGGCTGGGCGGCGGGCGCTCGTCACTTGACGTCATGCTGCGGCTTTCGTTAACGCGGGGTGGCACGGGCGGGCTGTCGCTTGCGGCACCAACAGGTAGACGGACTGAAACACCACCGGTGAGGTGGTCGTCACAATCAGGCTTGGCGATATGGGCGATTTTTGGGTTTTTGGCTACGGCTCACTGATCTGGCGACCGGGATTCGCACATGTCGAGACGCGGCGCGCCCGCCTGCATGGCTACCGCCGTTCGCTCTGCGTCTATTCTTTCGTGCATCGCGGCACGCGCGAACGGCCGGGCCTGGTGCTCGGCCTCGACCGCGGAGGCTCCTGCATCGGGCTGGCGTTCCGGGTTCCAGGCGAGCTGCGCAACGAGGTCATTACCTATCTGCGCGAACGCGAGCTGGTCACCAACGTCTATCTCGAACGTGTGCTCAGCGTTCGCCTCGACAAGGGTGAAACGGATGGGGGCAAGACGGTCGACGCCGTCGCCTATGTCGTGGACCGCAGCCATGAGCAATATGCCGGTGCGCTCGACCCGGCCGAGGCGGCGGCCGTCGTTCGCGGCGCCGTCGGCCAATCGGGGAGGAATGAGGATTACGTGCTCAGCACGCTGGAGCACCTCGAAGCACTGGGTATAAGCGACCACTGGCTGGAAGACGTGACGAGACGGATCGCGACGTAGCGCCTTTTGTCGTTACCATGATGTTTTCGGTGTCGTGACGCGGGCTACATCCTGAAAATCTGTTTTCCAAGATCGGCGCGATCCAGACTGTTTGCCACGGCAAGCTTGAACTCGGTCAGCGGGTGGAGACCGCCGACAGGAACGTGGAAGCCGGGCTGGCCGAAGGTGTCGATAATCTCGCATAGGACAGGCCGGTCGGCTTCGGCAGGCGGCGAAAAGAAGTAGCGATAGATATTCGCCCTGATTTCGACGCCGCTCAGCAACACGTCGAAATTGTGCAGTTCGAAGCGCTCGGCACTCATTCCGCCATTGATCACCATCTGCCCGCCGAGCGCCAGGGTGCGGATCAATTCGCCGCTGACAGGTCCGCCGACATTGTCGATAATCCCATTCAATCCGGCGCCGCCGGTGATATCCATCACGGCTTCCCGGATACTTGTCTTCAACTCCGAAAGGTCAAGAGTGGCGGCGGCGCCAAGCGTCTTCAGATCGAAGCTTTGGTGCGAGCGCCGCACAAGAGCGATGACGTTGATGCCGCGTCGTTGGGCGAACTGCATCACCATTGTCGAAATTGACGAATAGCCGGCCGTGACAGCCAGCCACTGGCCAGGCCGCACACGGGAATCCACCAGCAGATCCCACGCGGTAATGGGGTTCACCATCTGCCCGGCGCGTTCGACAGGATAGCCGGCAGGCAACGGGATCAGCCATTCGGCGGGAATGGCGGCGTACTCGGCCCAGCTGCCATAATAGCTGAACGCGACAAGCGTCCCCGGTTCCAACCGAACGTTCTCGCCAACGGCTTCGACGATGCCGGCGCCATGGTTTCCGGCGATCTGCCGGGGAAAATGCGGCTTCTTCGGTTCGGGATAGAGGTTCTGGATAAACAGGAAGTCGCCCGGATTGATCGAGGCCGAGACCATCCTGACCAGCACCTCGCCGTCGCTGATCCGTGGCAACGGCAGGTCATTCACATAGAGCACGTCGCGCGGCGAACCGATGGCGTCAAATACAATTGCTTTCATGCCGGTCTCCATAACAAACGATCCGAGGCCAACAGTCTGAGCCCCGGCCAGACCGTGCTGAGACTTGCGTCAGCGCGGCGGAACCTACGGTCGGCCGGCAAAAGTCAGAATTGGCAGATTTGACAATCTATGTGCCAAACTTGCCAGATCGTTTCTTCAGAGGCTGCTGGTTTGGATACCCGGGACCAGCGCCTTGGGGCCGGACACGGCGCGGCGGGTCGCGGCTTTGTGAAGCGCCGGCGGGCTGGAAAAGAGGCTATGCGTTTGACGTTGCCACGGCGCGACATAGGTTAGCCCGGTCGGCGGCTCCCATCCGCCCCAGCATGAATCACCATGGAGATCAGCCTTGCAGAAACGTCGTCTCGGTCGCACCGACCTATCCATCGCGCCATTGGTTCTGGGCGGCAATGTGTTCGGCTGGACCGCCGATGAGAAAACCTCGTTCGACCTGCTCGACCGCTTTGTCGACGCTGGCCTCAACGCCATCGACACGGCCGATTCCTATTCGCGCTGGATTGCCGGCCACCAGGGCGGCGAATCCGAAACCATCATCGGCAAATGGATGAAAAGCCGCGGCAACCGCGACAAGGTTGTCGTTATCACCAAGGTCGGTTCGGATATGGGACAGGGCAAGAGGGACCTGTCCGCCGCCTATATCGAAAACGCCATCGATGCTTCGCTGAAGAGGCTGCAGGTCGATAGCGTCGATCTCTATCTGTCGCACTGGCCCGACCCGGCGACCCCTTATGAGGAAACGCTCGGCGCCTACCAGAAACTGCTCGACAAGGGCAAAATCCGTTATACCGGCGCTTCCAACCTCGACGCCGCCCAGTTGCGGGCCGCACTTGACGTAGCAAGCCTGCGCGGCCTGCCGCGCTACGAGGTGCTGCAGCCGGAATACAACCTCTACGACCGCTCGTCCTTCGATGGTCCGCTGCGCGATCTGTGCGCGGCCGAGGACATCGGCGTCATCACCTATTTCAGCCTCGCCAAAGGGTTTCTGAGCGGCAAGTACCGGAGCGAAGCCGATCTCGGCAAAAGTCCGCGCGGCAGTGGTGTGAAAGGCTATCTCAACGCGCGCGGCATGCGCATTCTCTCAGCGCTCGATGCGGTGTCGGCCAGACATTCGGCCAAGCCGGCGGAAGTGGCGCTTGCCTGGGTCATGGCGCGGCCCGGCGTCACCGCCCCGATCGCCAGCGCGACGACGCTCGACCAGCTCGACAGCCTGGTGCGTGCCGCGTCGTTGCAGCTCGGCCCGGACGATATCGCCGAGCTCGACAAGGCCAGCGCGTAGCCGCGCACGATCGTTCAAGACCGGCGCCGCTGCCTTGCCTTACCGTCCCTGCCTCGTCACAGGATGCAGGGACGTCGCATGGCCGGACAGGGTCTTATCGATCAGCAGCTATGGCAGCGATTGCTGGCGCTTGTGTTGGCGTCGGCCATCGTCATGGGCAGCCCGGGGCCGGCGACGATAAGCGTCACCGCGATCGGCGCCGCGTTCGGCCTGCGCGGTTCGCTGCGCTATGCCTCGGGAATCGTTGTCGGGACGGTTCTCGTGCTTTTGGTGGTGGCGACGGGCATCATGGCCGTTCTCACCGCGCTGCCGAAGCTCGCAGCGCTGTTGGCGGTCGCGTCAGCAGCCTACATCCTCTATCTGGCGTTTAAGATAGCGACGGCGCCGCCGCTGGCGGCACGCATTGGTGGGGCGGCACCTCCCACTTTCCTGGGCGGGTTCCTTCTGGCCGTTGCCAATCCGAAAGCTTATGTGGCGATTGCCGCCGTGTTCGCCGGCGCGTCTCCTGGCGCCGGCGGTCTTGCTATTTCAGCCAAGCTGGCGGTCCTCGCCTTGATGATTGCTGCCATTCATCTCTTGTGGCTTCTCGCCGGCGCGGCTTTTGCACATTTGCTGCGCAAACCGCTGGCGTCGCGGATCATCAATCTGGTGTTTGCCGTGACGCTGGTTGCAACAGCCGCCCTGGCTGCCTTGCCGTGAGCCTTTCCGGCATGCGCGGCGGGTGTCTCAGCCTTTCAATTCAGGTTTCGCATCGAGCTCACCAAGCCGTTTCATTGCCGTCGGCGGCATCGGCGGCGGGTTCGGCGTCTGTGCCGCCTCGACGAGAAGCTGGTCGCAGGCGGCTTCCGTCTCGCCGATCAGCCGTTGCATGAATTCGTCCTTGCCGAGGCCGGGCGGGATCGGCGGCAGGAAGCGCGCCTTGATCGTGCCGGGATAGCGCAGGAATTTGCGGCGCGGCCAATAGAGACCGGCGACGTGGGCGACCGGCACCACCGGAATGCCAAGCTGGGCATAAAGTTCGACGATGCCATATTTGTAGACCGGTTCGTCGCCCGGCGCCCGGCGGGTGCCCTCGGGGTAGATGATCAGCTGGCGCGGATTGCGCGCCAATTCCTGTTTGGTCGCGGCGATCACCATTTTCAATGCCTTCGAGCGGCTGCCGCGGTCGACAGGAATCATCCGCATCTTCAAAATGTACCAGCCGAAGAACGGGATCCACGTCAGCTCCCGTTTCAATATGTAAACGGGATCGTCGAGATAAGGCAGGAAAGCGATCGTGTCCCAGAAGGACTGGTGCTTCGGCGCCAGGATGAAGGAGCCGTCAGGCAGGTTTTCCTGGCCGGTGATCTCACTTCTGGTGCCGGCGATCTTGTCGTAGAGCCACATGCTGGTGCGCGACCAGAATTTCGGCACGAACCAGGCGCGATGGCGCGGCGACAGGAAATAATACGGGGTCCAGAGGATCATCTGGACGATCAGATTGAGGTAAAAGGCGAGATTGAACGCCAGCGAGCGGAAATACAGCATACAACAAGTGCCCGGTGAGGAGGTGTGCGTTCGTTACACCAAGCGCCGGCAAAAAGGAAACGCTGCGAGGCGGGCGATCGGCCCGGCCTTGCGAGGGCCGTCTTCGTCACGTTTCCCACGCGGCCTGCAGCAGGCGCTGTCTCAGGCGCGGGGCGGCGAAGTCGAGGAATGCGCGCAGCTTCACCGGCAGTAGCCCCTGGCCGGCATGGACGAGGCTCACCGGCCATGGGTCTGGCTCAAACTCTTGCAGCACCGGGCGCAGCGTACCCGACCGGACTGCGGCGGCAATCTGATAGGAAAGCAGCCTCGTCACGCCGACGCCGGCAATCGCCGCATCGATCGCTGCCTCAGCCGTGTTGACCCGTAACCTGGAGCGGATCGGCACGCTGAATTCGGTCTTGCCGGTGGCGAAGCTCCAGGCTGCGGCGGTGAGCCCTTCGAAGGTGATGGCACTGTGTGCTGCAAGCTCCTGCGGCGTTTTCGGTGTGCCGTGCTCGGCGAGATAGGCCGGGCTCGCGCAAACGACGCGGCGGATTGAGCCCAGGCGGGTGGCGATCAGGCTCGAATCGGCAAGCTCGCCGATGCGGATGGCGAGGTCGATGTGCTCTTCGACCAACTGGGTTATCCGGTCGGCGAGTGTCAGCCGCACACCTACCTCAGGATAGACGGAGAGGAAGCTGGTGACGACCGGCAGCACATGCAGGCGGCCGAAGACGATCGGCGCAGTGACGATGAGTTCGCCGGTCGGGGCATTGTATTCGCCGGCGGCTATTCGCTCGGCCTCGCCGACCTCGTCGAGAATGCGACGACAGGCGGCGAGATAGGCATGGCCTGCATCGGTCAGCGACAGCTGCCGCGCCGAGCGGTTCAACAGCCGTGTCTTCAGGTGCTTTTCCAGGTCCGAAACCTTGCGGCTGACCGTCGTCAGCGGAATGCCGAAGCGGCGCCCGGCAGCCGAGAGGCTGCCTGTCTCCGCCGCGGCAACGAAAAGCGACATGGACTGGAGGCGATCCATAGCTCTCCCGAAATTTGCCCTTCCGGAAAACGGAAGGATGGATTGCAGATATGGCATCTGCATCTCGAAGATGGAAGGACGTATTTTCCCGACTAGCAATGCAGCGCAGCTCGGCGCTTGAGGAGGCTTCCATGAACGCTCACACCAGCGATGTTGCTTTCACCCCGACGGTGAAGGCGATTCAGGCGCGCAAGGGCTCGCGCCAGGCCTATGCCCGTGTCGAGGAGCGTGGCGGCTGGCAGGCGGCAATTACGCCCGATCTCGCCGCCTTCATCGAGGCGCAGACCAGCGTCTTTCTGTCGACCGCCAATGCGGACGGGCAGCCTTACATCCAGCATCGCGGCGGGCCTGCCGGTTTCCTCACGGTGCTCGACGAACGGACGATCGGCTTTGCCGATTTTTCCGGCAACAGGCAGTTCATCACCCAGGGCAACCTCAGCGACAACCCACAGGCTTTCCTATTCCTGATCGATTATGCGCACCGGCAGCGCATCAAGATCTGGGGCAAAGCGCAAGTCGTCGAGGGCGATGCCGAGCTGACGGCAAAGCTGATGCCGCAAGACTATAAGGCGCGACCCGAGCAGGTCATCCTGTTTACGGTTTCGGCTTGGGATTCAAATTGCTCGCAGCACATCCCGCAGCGTTTCGAAGCGGCCGACGTGGCGGCGGCGCTCGGCGAACGCGACAAGCGCATCGAACGGCTCGAACAGGAGATCGCACGCTTGCGATCGGATGCAGCAGCCAGGGAATAAGAGCCAGGGAATAAAAGTGCCGGTGCCGTTCAGCTTCCGCCTGCGGCGTCGGCCAGCGCGACGCTCTCGGTTTGCTTCACCGGCATGATGCCGCGCGCCAGCGCCAGCAGGTATTTGTTGTATTCGGTGAACAGCACGCGCAGCGCTTCCGGCTTGGTCAGCCAGCCGCCATTCTCGAGGTTGGTGTTGACCACCGGATAGGGCTCGAGCCTTGCGCCGTGCAGCAGCCGGCCCATTTCCAGCAGGCTACGCGGCATATGATAATTATTGGTGACGAGAATGACGGTGCCGTAGGCATGGTCCTCGACCCATTTGGCACTTTCCTCGGCATTGCCGATCGTGTCGAGCGCGGCGCGGTCGATGTCGACGCAGCAGGAAAACAGCCTCTTGTCGCCGCCGGTCGCGGCCTGAAGCTGGCGGCGGCTGGCGGAGGGATGGACGCCGCTGATCAGCAGCCGCTCGCCCTTGCCTAAGGCAAGCAGGCCCATCGCAGCGTCGAGGCGCGATTGGCCGCCGGTCAGCACGATGATAGCGTCGGCCCTTGCCGGATTGGCGGGCGTAGTCAGGCGGCTGACGGTATTGGCGAACCAGCCGAAGCCGGCGACAAACAGCGCCATAAAGGCGAGCAGAAGGAGAGCCGAGATGCGCAAGGAGCGGCCTGCCAGCAGCCGCCCATGTTTGGCAAACTGATCCGGCTTGGCAAATTCATCAGGCTCGGCGAATACAGGCGGGCGCGCAACCAGCACTGGCATGCATCCAGCGGTATCGGTCGAGTCCCGAACGTCCATCATGAAATGGTTAATCCCGAAATACGGCCTTTGGTAGGAAAAAAATGCAATTTTCGTGACGATGCGTTTTCATCCGTGATCGATCTTTCCTTTAGCCGGCGTCCGGCTGGCGAATGTCGATGTCGCTGAGATAAGCAACCACGGTGAAATGGGAGGTTGCCGCCGTCAGCGCGCCGATCACCAGCACCATGACAGCGACCCCGAGATAACCCGCCGAGCCGATGGCGAAATTGCCGAACAGGGCGGTCGCCTGGTCGGCCTGCGGCGTTGCCATGTTGTGTGACGACCACCAGGAGAAGACGATGAAGACCAGGATCGCTGCGGCGCCGCCTGCCGCGGCGCCCTTCATGCCGGTGACCAGAAAATGCCGGCGGAATTCGCGCGCGATGAAGCGCGCCTCGGCGCCGACGAAATGCAGCACCTCGATGATGTGGCCATTGCCGGCCATGGCGCCGCGCGTCGCGAATACAACGGTCAGCACCGTCGCAGACAGCATCAGCGCCAACACTGCGATACCGATCGTTACCGTGGTGCGGGCCATGGCAACCAGCCGGTCGACCCAGGTGCGATGATCGTCGAGCGAGGCGCTCGGCAGCTTCGGCGTGATTGCCGCGCGCAGTGCGGCGAAATCGGGCGGACTATTCTCGTCGATGGTGATGATGATCAAGCGCGGCACCGGCAGCTCATCGATGTTCAGGCCCGAGCCTAGCCAAGGCTCGAGCAGTCGGGCCGTTGCTTCGCGATCGATGATCCTGGCGCTTTTCACGCCAGGGAATTCGCCGGCGATCTGCGAGGCCAGCGCAAGTGCGGCCTCCATGTCGAGGCCGTCGACCGGCTTGATCTGGATGGTCGCTTCGCGCGAGATCTGGTTCTCCCAGACGGAGGCGGTGTCACGCACCAGCGTGACTGCGCCAAACGTCAGACAGGACAGAAACGTCATGATGGCAATGACCAGCACCAGCGCCCGGCCGGCGATGTTCTGCGCCGGCACGATCGGCGCCATTTTGCGCTGGACGCGGGGCTTTGCCGCCGCGGCGTCCTGACCCTCGAAATGTTCGACGGAGAGCTCAGTCATAGATGTCCAGCCTTCCGCCGGCCAGGATCATTCGCCGTGCGTCGACCTGTTCCATCAGGCCGAGGTCGTGTGTGGCGATCACCACGGCGGTGCCCAGCCGGTTGAGCTCGATGAACAACCGCAGCAAGCGTCGCGCCAGCGGCGGGTCGACATTGCCGGTCGGCTCGTCGGCGAGCAGGATCTCGGGCTGCTCGATCAACGCCCGGGCAATGGCGGCGCGCTGCTTCTCGCCGCCAGACAGCACCGGTGGCAGCACATGCATGCGCTCGCCGAGGCCGACCCATTTCAGCAGCTCGGTGACGTCGGTGCGATAGGTCGCCTCCTCGCGGCCGCGCACGCGCAGCGGCAATGCCACGTTCTCGTAGGTGGTCATATGGTCGAGCAGGCGAAAATCCTGGAACACCACGCCGATGCGACGTCTCAGATGCGGCAATTCGGTGCGCGAGATGCGCGAGCGGTCCTTGCCGAAAATGGTGATCAGGCCGCGCGTCGGCTTCAGCGACATGAACAAAAGCCGCAGCAACGTCGTCTTGCCGGCGCCTGAAGGTCCGCTCAGGAACTGAAAGGAGCGCTCCGGAATGTGCAAGGAGATGTCGCGGAGAATCTCCGGACCCATGCCATAGCGGAGGCCGACATTTTCGAAGCGGATCACTTTCGACGACCTGAAATTCTCGGCGGCAAGATGCCAGCCCTTTCTGTGGAAAGACCATCGGCCGGCATGGTTAACCGACGGTTAATTTGGGGGCTTTTCGAGCGAGTCACAGGGGTTCCGGTGGGGAAGCGTTAACCATTTCCGTTTACCCAAAAGAAACGAACAGCGAACAGGTGCGGTAGTGTTGGGCCATGATGGCTGAGGATCGAACCGCGCGCCCGGTTTCCGGCGAAATCATGACCGATCCGGCCGCCGAGCCGGAACGCATCATGCGCGACGTGACCGCCGAGGTCATCGATGCCGACTATGAGGTGCTGCCCCGCCATTTTACACGTCAAGACTTTGCGCCGCCGCCTGCGCGCATGATTTCCATGCCTTCGATCGAAGGCATGGACATGTTGCGCAAGCCGAAACCGCCGTCGAACGGCCGTTGTGGGTGCATGGTGGGCCGATCTTCTGGATTGTCGGCGTCGGTGCCGTCTTTGCCGCCTTCTGGATTTCGGGCGGCCATGCGCTGGTTCGTTAGAGCGGCGCCAGAAAATCAACAGGTCACCAGATAAACGATTCGCGACGGTGGGACATCCGACCGTTCGCGGGTGCCCTGCGAAAGATTTGGCCTTGCCAGACGGCACGACATGCCTAGAAACGGGTTGAAGACCGTTTCGGTCGGCTTCGCCTACAAAGGCGATCATTCTGGAAGGGCAGCCAATGCCAGTTGTGCGCGGCAAGGAAATCGAAGTCCTGTTTTCGGCGTCCGCCATCGCGCGGCGGAACCTGGAACTTGCCAAGGAGATCGCCGGGCACGACTACCACGACCTTCTGGTAATCTCGGTGCTGAAGGGATCGTTCATCTTCGCCGCCGATCTTATCCGTGCCATGCACGATGTCGGCCTGTCGCCGGAGGTCGAGTTCATCTTCATCTCCAGCTATGGCGCCGGCACGACCAGCGGTGAGGTGAGGGTGCTGCGCGACATCGACAACGAGGTCGCCGGTCGCGATGTGCTTTTGATCGATGACATTCTGGAATCCGGCAAGACGCTGAGTTTCACCCGCGACCTCATGCTGTCGCGCGGCGCAAGGAGCTGTGCCATCGCCGTGCTGCTCGACAAGCGCATGCGCCGCCAGACCACGCTCAACGCCGACTATGTCGGCTTTGACTGCCCCGATTATTTCGTCGTCGGTTATGGCATGGACGTCGCCCACGCGTTTCGCGAATTGCCGTTCGTCGGCATCGTCAAGGGCGACGCCTGAGGCCTTTTGAAAATTCTACTCCGGCGGTCATCTGACGCGGTTTTCTGCGCTTCCGGTGCTCACGGACTCGAACGTCCGCTCCGGGTCTCGAAAACCACGTCATATGACTCGGCGGAGCGAATTTTGAAAAGGCCTCATGGCCTTCCTGGCTTTCAGGAAACATCAACTTTTCCTCGCCAAATATCCTGCCCATGGCAAATCTCCTGATCGTCGAGGACGATGAATCCGTCCGCACTCTCGCCGCTCGCGCGCTCGAGCGCGCCGGGCATAATGTCACTGTCGCCGCGGACGGCGCACACGGCCTTTCTCTGATCCGGGCGGCGCAAGGGAGCTATGACCTTGTGCTGTCCGACATCCGCATGCCGGAGATGGACGGCATCGAGATGGCCAAGGCGGCAGCGGCGCTGTTCCCGGCGATGAAGATCATGCTGATGACCGGCTATGCCGACCAGCGCGAGCGCGCCGACGAATTGGACGGCATTATTCTCGACGTCGTGCAAAAGCCGTTCACGCTGGCTGAAATCCGCGCCCGCGTCGAACAGGCGCTCGCCTGCTTCGCCTAAGTCCAAGGCCGACCGCCTTCAGGCAGGGTCGCAGGTCGCCGTATTGGCTGGCACGCCGCTCCGGTGCCGGCCGGCATTGAGCGCAAAAAGCCCGGCGCCGATGATGAGGGCTGCGCCGGCCGCCGTCGCTGGTCGCGGCACCTCGGCAAAGAACAGAAAACCCCATAGCGGCGACCAGATGATACCGGTGTATTCGAAGGTGGCGACGCTGTTGGCGGGCGCCAGCCGGTAGGCCTGCGACAACAGGATCATGCCGGCCGAGGCAACGAAGCCGCATGCCCCCATCTTGAGGAGGTCCGGCGTCGCCGGCCAGACCCATGGCCGGACGAGGAATTCGAGGCTCGGATGCACGGCGTGGTCAATGCCTGCCAGCCAAAACAATGCCGCCACCAAGGCGGCGCCGACCAGATAGGCGCCGTTCTGATAGAACGCCATGACAGTCGAGGATTCGGTGTCGCCGATCTTGCGTGCCATCAGCTGCGAGAAACCGTAGAGCAGAGCCGAACCTAGCGACAGCAGCGCTGCCCAGTCGAACAAGCCGGCGCCCGGGCGCACCATGACCAGCACGCCGAGCATGCCGACCAGGACGGTGGCGAGCGCCTGCCAGGACACGCGTTCGCCGAGATAGGGGCCGGCCAGCGCCATGATGAACAGCGGCGCCATGAAATAGAGCGCCACCGCGTCAGCCAGCGGCAGGGCGGCGATTGCCAGATAGTAGGCCGTGTAGGAGGTGAACTGGATGAAGGCGCGCATCGTCAGCATGCCGAACCGCTTCGACAGGATCGCCTGCAATCCGACATCGGCGTGGACGAGGAAAACCAGGATCGGCAGGGCGACGATCGAGCGGATCGCCATCACCTCGGTGACCGGATAGTGGCTCGACACCGCCTTGACCAGCGGGTCCTGCAGCGAAAAGACCAGCACGCCGAGACAGAGGCTGAGGATGCCGAGCACAAGCCGATTCTGCATAGGCGCTCCTGTCTCCCGCGTGCGCGGCCGAAAGCAGGCCTGCATCCGGGTAAAAAGAACCCGCCACCGTTTCGGGCAGCGGGTACGAGTGAGGACTTTTGATTGGTCCGCAGCCGATTTCGCGGCCGCATATCCAATGGGTAAGGCGACTATCGTCCGCCGTTTGACATGTTGCAAACGAATTGGAATGATGCCAGCAATCAGATTTTCTTATGGCGGGCACATGCGACCCAATCTCGACAGCGACCTGTTGCGCACCTTCGTGGCGGTCGCCGACACCGGCAATTTCACCAAAGCGGCGGAGCGGGCCGGCCGCACCCAGTCGGCAGTCTCGATGCAGATGAAGAGGCTCGAAGGCATGATCGGCGACAGCCTGTTCGAGCGCGGGTCGCGCGGTGTAGCGTTGACGCAGCGCGGCGGCGAACTCATCGCCAACGCCAGGCGTATCGTTTCACTGCTCGACGAGACGGCGGCATCGATGGTCGCGGCGCCGCTTGGCGGGCCGGTGCGCATCGGTATCCCGGAGGAATATGGCCACGCGATCCTGTCGCGGGCACTCGGCGTCTTTGCCAAGCGCCATCCTCAGGTCGACATCACCGTCCGCTACGCGCATTCCGGTGCGCAGATCGCGGCGCTCGCCGCCGGCGAGCTCGATCTGGCGGTGGTGTTCGAATGGCAGGATCTGTCAGGCGGTGAGGTGCTGATGCATGACCCAACCGTATGGGTGACGTCGGAGCTGCATCACATGCATGAGGAGCGGCCGGTGCCGATCGCGCTCTACAACCGTGCCGGTTGGTGCAAGGATTTCGCCATAAAGTCGCTGGAACAGCGCGGTCTCGCCTATCGTGTCGCCTACACCAGCGATACCAATGGCGGTCTGCGGCTCGCCGTCACCTCCGGGTTGGCGATCGCGCCGATCTCGCGCAGCAACATCCCGGCCGGCTGCCGCGAGCTTACGGCCGCCGACGGGTTCGGCGACATCGATTCCTCGAACGTGGTGCTGCGGCGCAATCCGAACGCTTCCGGCGAGGCAATCGACGGCATGGAAGAGGCGATCCGCGAGGCTTTCACCAACCGTTAAAGCATGCCACTCAGCTCGGGGCTGGCGGCCACCACGGACTGCGCGCGGCGATCTTCCGAATACAGGCAGCCTTACTTCAGCTCCAGCAACCGCTCCAGATAGCTGCGCTCGATATCGGGGCTGAGTGCGTTGCCGAGCCGCTTGCGGATCGCTTCGAGGATCTGGCGGGCACGCTGCACGTCGATCTCGTCGGGCACTCTCACCGAACTTCCGTCGTCGGGACCCTCGCTGGTGCGAGGCCGCCCGAGCGGGTCACGGTCGGCATTCTGCTGGCGTCCGCCCTGGCCGTTGCCGCCCTGGTCGCCTTGCATTGCCTGCAGTTGCTTCATCATGTCCTTGGCGCCCCTGCGCAAGGCTTCCAATGCGCGGCCCTGGTGACCGACGGCCTGGTCGCCTTCGCCCTCGCCGAGCGCCTGTTCGGCATTGCCCATGGATTTGCCGGCCTCGCCAAACCCCTCATTGGGGTCGAGGCCCATGCCTTCGAGGCTCTTCCTCAATTGATCGAGCTCGCTCTGCAGCTTGCCCTGGCCTTCCTGCAATTGCTTCAGCGCGTCAGCAAATTCCTGCGGCGTCATCGGGTTCGGCCGGCCGAGCGGATCGCGGTCGTCACCTGGGCCGGGCTTGCCCTCTTCGCCCATCGGGCCTGGCTCACTGTTCTCGCCGAGCTGCTCGTCGCGGTTCTGCCCGCGCTGTTGCTGGCCGCGCTGCATCTGGTCCATGCGGAAAGTGTCGTTCATCATCTCCTGCTGGCGCCGCATGATTTCGCCCAGCTTGTCCATCTGCTGGCGCATCTCGCTGTCCTGCTGACCGCCCTGTTGCTGGCGGCCTGCCTGCAGATTGTTCATCATGTCCTGCAGCTCCGACAGCAATTGCTGCGCCTGGTCGCGATTGCCGGATTTCGCCAGGTTCTCGATCTGGTCCATCATGCGGTCGATGTCGCTCTGGCGCAGTTCCTGGCCGTTCTGCTGCATCTGTGGCGCATTCGGATTCTGCTGCGCCCGCGCCGCGAATTCCTGCAGGAACTGATTCATCGCCTCGCGCAGTTCCTTCATCGCCTTCTCGATCTCTTGGTCGCTGGCGCCGTTCTTGATCGCGTCCTGCAGCGCCTGCTGCGCCTGACGCAGCCGCTTCTCGGCCGCCGACAGATTGCCTTCCTCGATGCCGAGCGCGATCTCCCAGAGGTAAGCGACCTCGTCGCGCAACTGGTCGTCGCTGTCGGCCATCTTCAGCCGGGTGCGGGCGCTCATGATGGCGAGATAGTGCGTCATGTTGTCGAACGTGTCTTCGGGCCTGAGCGTGATCGCATCCATTAGGTCGAGCACGCGGTCCTTGGCATAGGCGTCGAGCGCCAGCATGCGGCGCTGCTCGACCACAGCCCGCGCCAACGGGTTGGAGAATGGCCGCTCCGGCATCACCAGCGTCTTGGTTTCGCTGGTCGCCGTGTGTCCGGCACCGTCGGTGACGACAAGCGACAGCTTGACGTTGCCACCGGCCCAGACATGGTCGGTCAGATCCTTCGTCGTCTTAGCGGCATTGGCCTTGCCGCCGCGGCGCGGCAACGTCAGCGGCATTTCCGGCGGGCCATAGAGCGGATGCGCGTTGGGCACTTGCGGATCGGCCAATGCGAAAACCGCCTTGGCGGAGGCCGCGCCATAGTCGTCGTCGATCTGGTAGTTGAGTTCGAAGGCGCCGTTGACGGCGCGCTTCGGCTCGCCGACAAAGCGGATCTGCGGCGGCTTGTCGGGAATTATGGCGAAGGCCCAGCGGCCGAGCTCGCCGTCGCTGGACTGCAGCGTCAGCGTGCCGTCGGCCGTCAACTTGCCGCTGAACTGGCGCACGGTGGAAGGCGTTGCCGGACTTGCCTCAGTCTTGGCGGCTTGCGGCCCGGTCGGATCGATGGCGCGGGTGTTGCCGCCGGTATCGGCGTAGCTCAGCGTTTCCTCGCCCGAACCGCCGGTGACGCGCAGCGACACATCGCTGCCCTCCGGAACCGTGAAGGTCGGCGACGCTTGAGTGGCGTTGTTGGCCAAGACGGGGGCGTTCAGGAATACCGGCGGCCTGCCGGTATAGGCCGGCGGCGTCACCCAGGCATCAATGCGCGGCGGCACGACGTCGCGGGCGGCACGGGCAACAAAACCGTCGCTCAGCCTGCCGCCCGATGGCCCGAAGGAGAAGGCAAAGGCAGTGACCAACAAAAGCGCGGCAACGGCGCGCAGCGCCCACGGGTCGCGTTCCGGCACGCGTGTGTGCGGCACGTCGCCGCCAAGCTCGCCCAGCCGGTCCGCCATGCGCCGCTGATGCTCGCGCCACAGGGCTTGCGAAAAAATGCTTTCCTTGCCGCTCGGGCGATCGGTCTGGACCTGCACCGGGCTGTGCAGCAATCGGTTCGCCGCCTCGATGCGGCGGTCGACCTCGGCCCTGGATGGCGTGCGGAAGAAACGCAGTGGATAAAGTGCGGCAAGCGCTGCGACGCCGAATGCCGTGATAAGACCGATCCGCGCCAGATCGGGCAAAAATGGGAACAGGCCGAGCCACGAAATGCTGAGGAACAGGCTGGCGACGATGATCAGTGGCAGCAGCAATGGCCAGCCGCGTTCGACGATTATCGAGACCTGCGTCCCCAGCCGGCTCAAGGCAAGGCGCCTGGCCAGACTGCGATCGCTGGTGAAAATGGGTCGTTGTGTCATCGGCCCTTCCTGGCCGGGCGGGATAGCCCAGGCCTCACGAGTCTATCGCATGGGCCCGAAAAGTCGATTTTCGGGAAGCACGATGCGAAGACCTAAAATCTTAGCGCGTACTTCGTGCGTCCAAGCGGATGCACATCGCCCTAAGGATACCAACAAACACGGCGAAGGCGAGGCGGTTCCCCAAAACGTGAACAATAATGCCCCGGATATTGTCAGAATTTCGCCGGATTGGCGTTTGCGCCGCAGACCAGTACGGCAACGCGCTCGCCTGCAGCCGGTGCGTAGCGGCCGGACAGGAGCGCCGCGAAGGCGGCCGCACCGCCCGGCTCGGAGATGATTCGCACGCGGTCCCACAGCGCCGCCTGGGCGGCGATAATGTCGTCGTCGCCGACCAGGATCGAGCGCTCGACGAATGCCTCGGCGATAGGATACATCATTTCGCCGACACGCTTTGGCGCGAGCGAATCGGCGGCGATGCCCTCAGCCGGCGCGTCGACGGGTCGGCCCGCCTCGAAGGCGCGATGAAGCGTCGGCGCACCCTCCGGCTCGACCGCGATTATCCTGATGCGGCCGGAAAACCAGGCAGCGATGCCGCCGATCAGCCCGCCGCCGCCGACGGCGACCAGCAGGGTGTCGAGCTTCGGCAGGTCGGCCTCGATCTCGAGGCCGAGCGTGCCTTGCCCGACCAGCGTCTCCTCCTGGTTGAAGGCGTGGATCTGCAGCGCGCCGGATTTTTCGGCGAAGCTCTCGCTGGCGGCCAGCGCCTCGGCATAACGGGCGCCGCCGACGATCAGCTCGGCGCCATAGCCGCGGATGCGGTCCAGCTTGGCCTGCGGGCTCACTTCGGGAACAAAGATGGTCGCCTTGTGGCCGAGCCGCATGGCGGCATAGGCGACGGCGGCGCCGTGATTGCCGCCCGACGCGGCGACGACGCCGGCCGCAGGAACCGGCCGTTCGAGGAGATTGGTGAACGCACCACGCGCCTTGAACGAGCCGGAATGCTGCAAGCACTCAAGCTTCAGGTCGACGGGCAGAGGCGGGCGGCCGAAATCGGCCATGTCGACGCGCAGCACCGGCGTGTGGCGCACGAAGGGCCGGATGCGGGGTTCTATCGCCGCAATGCGCTCGCGTGTGATCGTGTGGCCGTGCAGCATGCTTTCACTCCCAGAGTTGACATTACTTAGTAACTTGGCAAAGTGCCTAAATGCAAGAGGTCGACGTTTTCAAAGCGATTGCCAACGAGCGCAGGCTCCAGATCCTCGATTGGCTCAAGGACCCGCGGGCGCATTTTCCGCCGCAGACGGACGGCGATCTGGTCGAGGACGGCGTCTGCGCGCTGCTGATGGCGGAGAGGCTGGGGATCACCCAGGCTACGCTCAGCGAGCATATGCGCGTGCTCACCCAGGCAGGGCTTTTGCGCAGCAAGCGCATCAAGCAGTGGATATTCTATCGCCGGAATGAGGACAGAATCGCCGAGATCAGGGCGCTCATTCAGCACCGGCTGTAGCTGCAGAGTTCTACTCCAACCAGTCCGGCACCGAGTCCAGTCCGATCAGCTCGTCATAGGTCTGGCGCCGACGCACAACGTGGAAGCGGTCGCCGTCGACCAGCACTTCCGGTACCAGCAGCCTGGTATTGTAGGTGCCGGCCTGAACGGCGCCATAGGCGCCGGCGGTGGAGACAGCGATCAGGTCGCCGGATTTCAGCCGGGGCAGGTCACGGTCGAGCCCGAGATAGTCGCCGGTCTCGCAAACCGGGCCGACGACGTCGACCTTCATGCGTGGTGCAGCGGCCGGCTGCTGCGCCACCGGCTTGATGTCGTGGAAAGCGTCGTAAAGCGTCGGCCGGATCAGGTCGTTCATCGCGGCGTCGACGACGAGGAAGTTCTTGGCGTCGCCCTCCTTCACGAAGATTACTTCCGACACCAGGATGCCGGCATTCCCGACGATCAGCCGGCCTGGCTCGAACATTACCTTCAGCCCAAGTTTGGCAACATGTTTCCTGACGATCCGGGCATAGGCATCGGGCAAAGGCGGCGGGTTGTTGTCGACGCGGTAGGGAATGCCAAGGCCGCCGCCGACATCGATGTGCTCGATGGCATGACCGTCGGAGCGCAAGGCGCCGACCAGCTCCACCAGCAGCGCAAAGGCGTCGTCGAAGGGCTGCAATTCGGTGATCTGGCTGCCGATATGGGTGTCTATGCCGGTGACCTTGATGCCCGTCAGCTCAGCCGCGCGCGCATAGACCTTCCGCGCATGCTGCCACGGAATGCCGAACTTGTTCTCGGCCTTCCCAGTCGAAATCTTCTTGTGCGTCCTGGCGTCGACATCCGGATTGATGCGCAGCGAGATCGGCGCGATCTTGCCCAGCGCGGTGGCGCGGGCCGACAGCAGCTCCAGCTCCGGTTCGGATTCGACGTTGAAACAGAGAATGCCGGCCGAGAGCGCAGAATCCATTTCGCGCGCGGTCTTGCCGACGCCCGAAAACAGGATCTTGCTTGCCGGGATGCCGGCCGCCAAAGCGCGGCGCAATTCGCCCTCCGAGACCACGTCGGCGCCGGCGCCGAGCCTTGCCAGCACCCTCAGCACGGCCTGGTTGGAATTCGCCTTCATGGCATAGCAGACGAGAGCATCGAGCCCGGCAAAGGCCTCGGTGAAGACGCGAAAATGCCTGGTCAGCGTCGCCGTCGAATAACAGTAGAACGGCGTGCCGACGCTGGCGGCGATGTCTGATATCGCCACGTCCTCGGCATGCAGCGCGCCGTCGCGGTAGTCGAAATGGTTCACGAGATTGGTCCGAAATCAGAGCAGCGGGTCGAGGATGAATTTCTTGTCCTCGACAGGTTTTTCCGGCTCCGGCGGCAAGGGTTGCTTGGCCTTCTCGGCGTCCTTGCGGGCCTGCACGGCTGCCGCGTACGGCGTGTCGAGCGCAGCCTTCCTGCCGCAGGCCGCAACGGTGGCCATTGCCGCCAGCAGCGTCAGCGTCACCAAAATCCTGCTTCCGGTCATCGTGCCATCCGTCCGAAACTGTTGCCCGCAGCCGCTTCTAGCCGAGTTTTGCGGCCATTGCACCCCGCGTCTTACGCCTTGGCGAGCCGCTTTTTCCAGTAGCGGATCTGCTTGCGCACCTCGGACGGCGCGGTGCCGCCGAAGCTCGTGCGGCTCTTTACAGAATTCTGCACGGCAAGAACCGAAAACACGTCGGCGCTGATACCGGGGTGAATGGACTGCAGATCCTCCAGCGAAAGCCTGTCGAGCCCGACCTTCTTCTCCTCGGCCAGCGCCACCGCCCGGCCAGTGATATGGTGCGCCTCGCGGAACGGCAGGCCGAGCGAGCGCACCAGCCAGTCGGCGAGGTCGGTCGCAGTCGAATAGCCGGCGCCGGCCGCCTTCTTCATCGCGGCAGTGTTCACCGTCATATCGCGCACCATGCCGGTCATCGCCGCCAGCATCAGGTCGAGCGTCTCGGCCGCGTCGAAGACCGATTCCTTGTCTTCCTGCATGTCCTTGCCATAGGTCAGCGGCATGCCCTTCATCACCGTCAGCAGACCGACGAGATGGCCGGTGACACGGCCGGTCTTGCCGCGCACCAGTTCGGCAGCGTCCGGGTTCTTCTTCTGCGGCATGATCGACGAACCCGTCGAGAAACTATCCGACAGCCTGATGAAGCCGAATTGCGGCGTCGACCAGATGATGATCTCTTCGGCCAGCCGCGACAGATGCGTCGCGCAGATCGCCGCAAAGCCCAGGAACTCGAGCGCGAAATCGCGGTCCGAAACACTGTCGAGCGAATTGCGCATCGGCTCGCGGAAGCCAAGCGCCTTCGCCGTCTGGTGCCGGTCGATGGAAAAGCTGGTGCCGGCAAGGGCGGCGGCGCCGAGCGGGCTTTCATCCATCCGCTCAATCGCATCGCGGGCACGCGACAGGTCGCGCGCAAACATCTCGACATAGGCCATGCAGTGGTGGCCGAAGGTCACCGGCTGCGCCGCCTGCATGTGGGTGAAGCCCGGCATCACTGTTGCCGCATGCTCCTCGGCCCGATCCAGGAACGCCGTGATCAGGCCCTTCAGCGCCTCGGTGACGCGAAAGCACTCGTCCTTGACCCACAGCCTGAGGTCGACCGCCACCTGGTCGTTGCGCGAGCGGGCGGTATGCAGGCGGCCAGCGGCGGGGCCGATCAGCTCGGCCAGACGGGCCTCGACATTCATGTGGATGTCTTCCAGCCTGGTCGAAAACTCAAATGTACCAGCCTCGATCTCTGCCAGGATCGTGTTCAGCCCGTGAGCGATTTTCTCTTGGTCGGCCGCCGAAATAATGCCCGTTTGCGCCAGCATCTGGCTATGGGCGATCGAGCCGCGAATATCTTGCGCATAGAGTTTGCGGTCGAACGAGATCGACGCGTTGATCGCTTCCATGATTGCGGCCGGACCCGAGGCAAAACGTCCGCCCCACATCTGGTTGCTGGCCTTCTTGTCATTCATCGCTATAACCCGTGCTCCGGAGCAGTTTTTCAAAAATGGCAGACGGCAATAGATTTTTCCCGGCTTTGCGTCTCATCCTCGCCGCTTTGGTTGCGGGCGTGCTGGCCGGCGCGGTCGCGGTATATGTCAGGGAAAGCAGTTCTGGCAACAAGGCGCCCGCGCAAGTGGCCGCCGGCGGCGGCAAGGACGACGTCGCCTGCGCCGCCAAGACCGACCGTGCCAAGAAGATCGCCGCCGCTGCCACCGGCCAGGTTGCCGCGCTTTTGCCGGCGGATCCGCCGCAATCGCTGAAAAGCCTTGCCTTCAACGGCCCCGACGGCAAGCCGACGACGATCGCCGATCATGCCGGCAAGACGGTGCTGCTCAATCTGTGGGCGACATGGTGCGCACCTTGCCGCGCCGAAATGCCCGCGCTCGATGCGCTGCAGAAGGAGATGGGCAGCGATGCGTTTCAGGTTGTTGCCGTCAACGTCGATGCCGGCGACGATGCCAAACCGAAGAAGTTCCTGGAGGACACCGGCGTCAAGTCGCTCGGCTACTATCGCGATGCCACGATGGCGCTGTTCAACGACGTCAAGACGCGCGGCCTGGCGCTCGGTCTGCCGGTCACCATGCTGATCGATGGGCAAGGCTGCCTGATCGCCCATATGAATGGCCCGGCCGAATGGTCGGGGCCGGATGCCAAGCGTCTGGTCGAGGCGGCGCTTCAGCCGGGATAGGCTCAGACCGTGCGCAGGCGCGGCTTGAGCACGGCAATGCTTGCGCCGCGTCGGCTGGCGGTGCGGATTGCCGGAGCGGCCACGCCCGTCAGTTCCCCGAATGTCTCGATCGGAGCCGGTTTGCCGAGGTAGTAGCCTTGCCCGATCTCGCAAGCCTCGTTCTCGATGCCTTCTGCCAGAACCGGTAGGCCGAGACCGCGTCCAAGCCCCAGCACGGCGCGAACGATCGCCGCGAACTGGGCGTTCTTGTCGACCGATTTGATGAACGACCCGTCGATCTTGATCTTGTCGAAGGGAAAGGCGCTGAGGTTGGACAGCGAAGAATAGCCGGTGCCAAAATCGTCCATCGCCACATGCACGCCAAGCGCCTTGACCTGCCTCAAGGTTGCCAGCGCGCGCGGCATGTCCTTCACCAGGGCCGTTTCGGTGATCTCCAGTTCGAGCCTGCCGGGGGCCAGGCCGGATCTCGTCAATGCGTCGTGCACCTTGCGGCTGAAATTCGGATTGTGAAGTTGCACGGCGGAGACGTTGACGGCGACCATCAGCGGGTTTGTCCAGCGAACAGCATCGTTACAAGCCGTCGTCAGCACCCAGTCGCCGATCTGCGCGATAGCGCCACTGTCCTCGGCCACCGGGATGAAAACGGCCGGAGAAATGTCACCCCGCTCAGGGTGCTGCCAACGGACCAGGGCTTCGAAGCCGATCATCCTGCCGCCGCGGATCTCCTTCTGCGGCTGATAGACGAGGTGGAACTCCTTGCGGGCGATCGCCTGGCGCAATTCATGCTCCATCACGCGCTTGTCGCGGGCCGCGGTGCCCATGGCCATCTCGAAAAACCGATAAGTGTCCCTGCCTTCGGTTTTGGCGCGATGGAGTGCCGTGTCGGCATGGCTGATCAGGCCGGCCTGGTCTTCGGCATCCAGCGGAAAGAAGGCAATGCCGATGCTGGCCGAGACGAGGCCGGAGCCGACCGAAACCCTGTTTTCCTCCCGGATCGCCGCCAGCAAGTCCTCGGCTATCCGGCCTGCGGCCAGGGGGTCGGGGAGGTTCGGAGCTATGATGGCAAATTCATCGCCGCCGAGACGCGCGAGCATCTGTCCGTTGCGCGGGATGCCGGAAATGCAGTGCGCCAGCTTCTGCAGCATAGCATCGCCGGCGCTGTGGCCGTAGAGGTCGTTGACTTGCTTGAACCGGTCGAGGTCAAGCAGCAGGAGCGCCAGATATCCATCCTTGCCGCCACGATCCATCGACGCGAATTCTGCTTCCAGCCGGGAAGAAAAGCTCCGCCGATTGGCAAGCCCGGTAAGCGGATCGAAATGCGCGAGGCGGAGGATCTCTTGTTCTGCCTTCTTGCGCTCACGGATGTCGCGAACGGCAAGCACCGTATGAGGCCTGCCGCAGTAGGTGATTCTCCTGGCGATCAGCTCGACAGGAATTCTCGCCCCGTCGCTGCCCCTTAACTTCGCTTCCTGCGCCTGTTCGCCGAAGCCGGACATATCGGCTGCGCTCTGTCCGTCGAAAAGCTCGCCGAATTGCATCGTGTTCAGGGTGGCTGTCGCTGTTCCGGTCAGCTTCGCCATACTGTCATTGGCGCTGACAATGCGGGTGCCATCGCAAACGATCAGACCTTCCACCGCCGCATTGGCGAGATCGTGCATGCGATCGGCCTCGAGCTTCTGGCGGCGAAAGCGCAGGTCGATCCACAGCGCGGCACCCGATAGCACAAGGATTATCAGGCTGGCGACCGCTGCGGCAAAGGCCTGGGAAATGGGCTCGATGGAATGTTCGGATATTTCAATCGAGGAATCCGGAATGATCGACACCGCGGCCATCGCGATGAAATGCAAGCTGCAAATCGCCAGCGTCAAAAGCGCGGCGCCGCCGAAAGTCGCGAGCGCTGACGGACGGCGCAAGACGACAAGGAGCGCCAGTGCCGCGAGGGTCACGCCGGCCAGAAGCGATATCGCGACAAGGAGCAGGTTCCATACGACCCGGCCTTCGACCTCGAAAGCTGCCATGCCGATGTAGTGCATCGTCGCGATGGCGCCGCCCAGAATGGCGCCACCGACGAGGAAATGGTCGATGCCGCGGCGCAAGGTGGCGACCCACATCCCAAGCGCGGTCATGATAACGGCGGCGGCAAGCGAAAAGGCGGATAATCCCGGATTGTATGCGTTCGGTATTCCCGGCGTAAACGCGGTCATGGCGATGAAATGCGTCGCCCATATGCCGAACCCGGTCGAGGCCGCGGCGATCATCAGCCAGACAAGCCGGTTTCGCTCGGTCGATCGGCCGACATGCTTAAGGAGATTAACCGCTGAGAAGCAAGAAATTCCACAGATGAGTGCGGCAAGCGCAACCAGTCTCGGATCGTGCTGACTTACAATACAATTATAGACCGTCAGCATCCTGGTTCACTCGGTCTGCCAAAATTAACAGGGGAGGTGTGACTGATTAGCTCTTGGAGATTTTAACGAATGGTTAACCCGTGGGCCATGAGGCGGGTCTTTTCGGGGGAAAACCGACGCCGCTGCGCCGAAAAGACGGTGATGTGATTTCTGGCGCCCGGTTTCAGTAGCGAGTGCACTTTAGGAAGGAATGATGTTCATTGATCCGCAATAAAACCGTTGTCCGATTGTCATCAGCGCCACATATTGGCTTTGCGGAAGTGCCCCTTTCGCCAATGACAAACGGGAGATGAAACATGAAGTTCTTCGGCTTTGCGGCCGGTATCGCCGCCACCGTGACCCTGCTTTCCACCACCTCCGCCTTCGCCGTCACGCAGATCAGCTGGTGGCACGCCATGACCGGCGCCAACGCCGAGGTCGTCGCCAAGATCTCCAAGGATTTCAACGCCAGCCAGAGCGACTATGAGCTCGTTCCGGTGTTCAAGGGCACCTATCCGGAGACGCTGAATGCCGGCATCGCTGCCTTTCGTGCCGGGCAAGCGCCCGATATCCTCCAGGTGTTCGACGTCGGCACCGGCGTGATGATGGCGGCCGAGGGTGCGATAAAGCCGGTGGCCGATGTGATGACCGGCGCCGGGATGACTTTCGACAAGAGCCAGTATCTGCCCGGCATCGTCGGCTATTATTCGAAGCCGGACGGCACCATGCTATCGTTCCCCTACAACTCTTCCTCGCCGATCCTCTATTACAACAAGGACATCTTCCAGAAGGCAGGCCTCGACGTGAACAATCCGCCCAAGACGTGGAACGAGGTGTGGGAAGCTGCCAAGAAGATCAAGACGAGCGGCGCCGCCCCTTGCGGCTATACCTCGACCTGGCTGACCTGGATCCACCTGGAGAATTTCGCGGCGTGGAATGACGTGCCTTGGGCCACCCAGCAGAATGGCCTGGCCGGCGGTGATGTCGAACTCAAGATCAATGCGCCGATTTTCGTCAACCACTTCCAGGCGCTCGCTGACCTGGCCAAGGACGGCACGTTCAAATATGGCGGACGCACCTCCGAAGCCAAGCAGATATTCCTCGCCGGCGAATGCGGCATCTTCACCGAATCGTCGGGCGGCCTCGGCGATATCGTCAAGTCCGGCATGAACTATGGCATCGGCCAGCTTCCCTATGATACCGACGCCAAGGGCGCACCACAGAACACAACGCCGGGTGGTGCCAGCCTGTGGGTGTTCGGCAACAAGTCGGACGAGGAATACAAGGGCGTCGCGGCTTTCTTTGCCTATCTGTCCAAGACCGATGTGCAGGAATATCTGCACCAGAAGTCGGGATATTTGCCAGTGACGCTTGCGGCATACGAGGCGACTAAGAAATCAGGCTTCTATGACAAAAACCCCGGCCGCGAGACACCCATCCTGCAGATGACGGGCAAGGCGCCGACCGACAATTCGAAGGGCGTGCGCCTGCCGAATCTGCCGCAGGTGCGCGATGTCCAGAACGAGGAGCTGGAGAAAATGCTGGCCGGCCAGCAAACCGCCCAGCAGGCACTCGACAATGCGGTTGCGCGCGGCAACGCGGCGATCAAGGAAGCGCTGGAGAACTGACGGGATTATCTCGGTTAGTCGGTTGGAATATCGCCCACGCGAGCTCGCGCGGGCGATACCTGGATAGCGAGGGAAATCAGCCTGTCTCCACGCGTCGTCTTTCCCAACAAGATCCTGCCCTACCTGCTGGTGGCGCCACAACTCGCCATCACCCTGGTTTTCTTCTACTGGCCGGCCGGTCAGGCGCTTTACCAGTCGATGCTCAGGCAAGACCCGTTCGGGCTGAAGAGCAGGTTCGTCTGGTTTGCCAATTTCCGGAAGGTGCTGGTCGATCCGGCCTATCTCAACTCGATCAAGGTCACAGTAGTGTTCTCTCTTGCGACCGCGATCGTTGCCATGGTTGTGGCCCTGCTGCTCGCGGTCATGGCAGAGAAGGCCGTGCGCGGCAAAGGCCTCTACCGCACACTGTTGATATGGCCTTACGCCGTGGCGCCGGCGATTGCCGGCATGCTTTGGCTTTTCCTGTTCAATCCCTCGATCGGCTCGTTGGCCTATTTGCTCAGAAGCCTCGGCATCGTATGGGACCCGCTGCTCAACGGCACCCACGCCATGATCCTGCTGGTGTCGGCTGCTGCCTGGAAGCAGATCAGCTACAACTTTCTGTTCTTCGTCGCCGGCCTGCAGGCGGTGCCGAAAACGCTGATCGAAGCGGCGGCCATGGACGGCGCCGGCGAAACCAAGCGCTTGTGGACCATCGTCTTCCCGCTGCTTGCGCCGACAACCTTTTTCCTGCTGGTCGTCAACACCGTCTATGCCCTGTTCGACACGTTCGGCATCGTTCATGCCGTCACCGGCGGCGGGCCGGGCAAGACGACAGAGACGCTGGTCTACAAGGTCTACAATGACGGCTTCGTCAATCTGATCCTGGGCGACTCGGCGGCGCAGTCGGTCATCCTGATGGCCATCGTCATCGCGCTCACAGCAATCCAGTTCCGCTATGTGGAACGCAAAGTCCACTACGGCTGAGGGCAGCGATGATCGGCCAGTCCCCGCTCCGCACCTTCATCGCCCATGCCGTGCTCATCCTCGGCATAGTGATCGTGGCTTTTCCGATCTACTACACCTTCGTTGCCTCGACGCACACGCTGCAAACGATCCTCAGGCCGCCCCTGCCGCTCTTGCCCGGCGGCCAGCTATGGAACAATTACAGCGAGGCGCTATTCGGCGGCATCGGTCGTATCGGCGGGGTCAGCGTCGGCAGGCTGCTGCTCAACACCACGATCATGGCGCTCGGCGTTGCGGTGGGAAAGATCTTCATCTCGATCCTGTCGGCCTACGCGATCGTGTTCTTTCGCTTTCCGCTGCGCATGACCTTCTTCTGGCTGATCTTCATCACCTTGATGCTTCCAGTCGAGGTGCGCATCCTGCCGACCTACAAGGTGATGGTCGATCTTGGCATGATCGACACCTATGCCGGCCTGATCGTCCCGCTGATCGCCTCGGCCACCGCAACGCTGCTGTTTCGCCAGTTCTTCATGACCATACCGGGCGAATTGGTCGAGGCGGCGCGTGTCGACGGTGCCGGGCCATGGCGCTTCTTTTTCGATATTCTGGTGCCGCTGTCGCGGACAAACATCGCCGCGCTGTTCGTGATCCTCTTCATCTATGGCTGGACGCAGTATCTTTGGCCGCTGCTCGTCACCAACAGCAACGACATGAACACCATCGTCATCGCGCTGAGAAAGATGGTTTCCTTCGCCGATGCCGACACCCAATGGCACCTCGTGATGGTCACGGCAATGCTGGCCATCGTGCCGCCGATCCTGGTGGTCGTGCTGATGCAACGCTGGTTCGTGCGCGGTCTGGTCGAATCCGAAAAGTGAGAAGCCGATGGCGACCGTGGATCTGAAGGATGTCAGGAAAATCTATCCCAGCGGCGTCGAGGCCGTGAAGGGCGTTTCCATCGCCATTCCCGACAAGGAGCTTTGCGTGCTGGTCGGCCCGTCCGGCTGCGGCAAGTCTACGCTGCTGAGGATGATCGCCGGGCTGGAGACGATTTCTGCCGGTACAGTCGCCATTGACGGCAAGGTGGTCAACGCCATTGGCCCGACCGAGCGCGACATCGCCATGGTGTTCCAGAACTACGCGCTCTACCCACATATGAAGGTCTATGACAACATGGCCTATGGCCTGCGCAACCGCGGCACGCCGAATGACGAGATCGACAGCAGGGTACGCTCGACTGCCAAGGTGCTGGAGCTTTCGGCGCTGCTCGACCGGCGCCCGCGCGAGCTTTCCGGCGGTCAGCGCCAGCGCGTCGCCATGGGTCGCGCCATCGTGCGCAACCCGAAGGTCTTCCTGTTCGACGAACCGCTGTCCAACCTCGATGCGAAATTGCGCGGGCAGATGCGCATCGAGATCAAGAATCTGCAGCGCTCGCTTGGCGTCACCTCGGTTTATGTCACGCACGACCAGCTTGAGGCGATGACGCTGGCCGACATCCTCGTCGTCATGAACGCCGGCCTGGTCGAGCAGACCGGCGCGCCGCTTGATGTGTACGAGAAACCGGCCTCGACCTTCGTCGCTTCGTTCATAGGCGCACCGCCGATGAATCTGCTGGCGCTCACAGGGGCCTCCCCAAGCTCGGTATTGGCGGACGGTACTGTGATTGGCTTGGCGCCTCGACAGGGCAAGGCAGTGACGCTAGGCTTTCGTCCGGAGGACGCCGACATCACCTTCGCGGCAGAGGCGCCGGCCGGCGCGCTCGCGCTGCCGGCAACAGTGGAAGCGGTCGAACCGGTCGGTGCCGAAAGCTTTCTCCATTGCGTGGCAGCCGGCAGCCGCATCGTCGTGCGCGTCTCAGGCCGCGCCAGCGCCAAGCCAGGCGACCAATTGCGCGTCGTGGCCAGGTCCGAAAAGCTGCATTGGTTCGATCAGGCGGGCAAACGGGTCGATTGAAGTCGGCCTTGCGCAAAACCGTTCAGGCAAACACATGCGCCTTGCCCGACACGGTCAGCCGGACGATCTCGCCGATCGCCGGCGCGTCCATGCCCGGCTTGCGCAGGATCAACGGCGTATTGCCGATAGCGGCGGCGTCGGGCGGATCGGGGCTGTTCAACAGACGCACCGCGATGGTGCACATCGAGCCGGCGAACTCCGATTCTGTCACCTCGCCGAACAGCATGTCCGGCGTGCCGGACATGCCTTCACGCGATGTGCGCTTAAGCAACACCTGCTCCGGCCGCAGCATGATGCGGGCGACGTCGCGCCGCTCCGAGCTGTCGACAGCGATGCGGCCGAGCGGCGAGATGGCGAAGCCATCGGCGATCCTTGCCGGCAGGACGATGGCGTCGCCAAGGAACTCGGCGACCATCCTGTCCTTCGGCTTGAAATAGAGCTCGCGCGGCGTGCCGACCTGCGAGAATTTGCCGTCGCGCATCACCGCGACCTGGCTGGCGAATGACAGCGCCTCGGCCTGGTCGTGGGTGACCAGGATGGTGGTGATGCCGGCGGTTTCAAGGAGCTCGGCCACGGCCTTGCGCATCGAGGCGCGCAGGCCGGTGTCGAGCGCCGAGAACGGCTCGTCGAGCAGCATCAGCCGCGGCTTCATGGCCATGGCGCGGGCGAGCGCGACGCGCTGCTGCTGGCCACCGGAGAGTTCGTGCGGACGGCGCTTCAGGATACCTTTGTCCAGCCCGACGACATAGGCGAGCTCGGCGATGCGCTCACTGCGCTTTTCCTCGTGACGCCCCATGCCGAAGCCGATATTGGCGGCGATGCTCAGATGCGGGAATAGAGCGCCGTCCTGCGCCACCAGCCCGATGCCGCGGCGATGCGCCGGCACGGCCGTGTCGCCATCGGCCAGCACCTCGTCATCAAGCACGATGCGGCCCTGGTCCGGCGCCTCGAAGCCGGCGATCAGCCGCAGCAAGGTGGTCTTGCCGCAACCGGACGGCCCGACGATTGCCGTACGGCTGCCGCTGGCCACGCTGAGGTCGACGCCGGCAAGTGCTGCCACGGGCCCGTAGTGCTTGTGGATGCCGCTCAGCTCGAGAAAGCTCATCGCCCGGCCATCCGCTTCGACTGGACGTAGAGCAACCAGGTCAAAGGCAGCGACATCGCCACCATGATCAGGGCATAAGGCGCCGCCGACGCATAGTCGATCTCGCCGCTATAGGACCAGAACGCCATGGCCAGCGTGCGGGTGCCGTTGGGCGCCAGCATCTGGGTTGCGGTCAATTCGTTCATGATACCCAGCGCGACCAACGCCATGCCGGCTGCGGCGCCCGGCGCCGACAGGCGGATGGTCGTCGACCACAGCGCCTTGAGCGGCGACCGGCCGAGGCTGGAGGCGGCGCGTTCGAGCTCGACCGGCGCCTGTGCGATCGACGCCCTGAGGCTAATCAGGGCGCGCGGCAGGAACATCAGCGCATAGGCGACCAGGATGGTGAACAGGGTCTGGTAGAGCGGCATGGCGATACGCACGGCGATGGTGACCAGCGCCAGGGCGATGACAACGCCGGGCAACGCGCCGACGATATAGTTGCAGCCCTCCAGGACGCGTTGCAGCCGCCCCGGCGCGCGGATCGAAATCCACGCCATCGGCATTGCCGCGACGGTGGCGAGCAGCGCGCCGGCAATTGCCAGGAACAGCGTTTGGCCAAGCGCCAGGCCGATCTCGTCGAGCCGCCAGACATCGGCGCCGCCGGCCATGAGCCAGCGGCCGATAGTGGCGAACGGCACGCCGAGCGCCAGCAGCGTGGTAATGGCAGGCAGCAGCAGGCAAGGAATGGTGGCGCGCCCAAGGCTCGTGCGCTGCTGCTGGCGCGCAGCACCCGAACCGACGCGGGCATAGCGCTCCTCGCCGCGCACCAGCACCTCCAGCCCGAGCAACACAAGGCAGCAGGTCACCAGCACGCCGGCCAGCATGTTGGCGGCGGGACCGTTGAAGGTCGACTGGAACTGGTCGACGATCGCGGTGGTGAAGGTGTCGAAGCGGATGAACACATAGAGCCCGTATTCGGCCAGGAGATGCAGGCCGACCAGCAGGGAGCCGCCGCAAATGGCGAGCCGGAGCTGCGGCAGCACGACACGCCTGAACACACGCCACGGGCCGAGACCAAGGGCTGCCGCTGCATCTTCGAGAGCGGGATCGAGCCGGCGCAATGCCGCCGCCACCGGCAGATAAAGGAAGGGGAAGTAGGCGATGACCGACACAAGCACGCCGGCCCACAGGCCGTGCAGTCTGGGCACCATGGTGATCCAGGCGTAACTATGGACGAAGGCCGGAATGGCGAGCGGCGCCACCGACAGCCAGGCCCATAGGCGGGTACCCGGCAGATCGCTGCGCTCGGTCAGCCAGGCCAGCATGACCGACAGCACGATCGAGATCGGCACCGCCAACACCACCAGCAGGCTGGTGTTGACCAGAAGTTCGCCGACGCGCGGCCTGAACACCAGCGCCGCCACCGTTTCCCAGCCGGTCTGCACCGCCACCCAGACGATGAAGGCAAGCGGCAGCAGCGCGAAAAGCGAGACAAAGACGGCAGCCAACGCAATCCATGAGACCGACCAACGACGTGCCCGCACGGCCGTGGCGTCGGCCGGCAAGCCTGGGCGTGCGAGATCGATCGCGGATTGCATCAGATCAGACGTTGCGCCAGCTCCGCCCGGAGGCGGAAACGATCGGCGGCGGATAATCTCGCGGGTAGCTTGTGGTCATAGGCAAATGCCATCTTGAAAACAGAGCGCTCCTGTGGAAAGCGAATTCCCACAGGAGCGCAGTCGGTTGCCCTTTTAGGACGAACGCCGGCTAAAGCAAGCCGGCCGCCGTCATCAGGTCGGTCACCTTTTTCGAGTTCAGCGTCGTCGGGTCGACTTTCGGCGCCTGCAGATCGGCCAGCGGCACCAGCTTCGGATTGGACTCGGCGCCCTTGCCGACTGCGTATTCGAACGAATCGCCTGTTTTCAGCACGTCCTGGCCGCCATTGCCGGTGACCCATTTCAGGAAAGCCTGCGCTTCCTTCGGGTGCTTGCTCGAGGCCAGCACGCCGCCGCCGGAAATCGAGACGAAAGCACCGGGATCCTGATGCTTGAAATAGTGCAACTCGACGTTCTTGCTGTTCTCGCCGGTCTTGGCCTGATCGCCGTAGTAGTAATAGTGATAGATCACGCCGCCTTCGACCTCGCCGGCATTGACCGCCTTCATCACCGTGCTGTTGCCCTTATAGGCGGTAAAATTCGCCTTCATCGCCTTCAGCCATTCGGCCGTCGCCGCCTCACCCTTGAGCTGCAGAAGCGCGCTGACGATCGCCTGGAAATCGGCGCCGGAGGGCGAAGCGGCCCAGCGGCCCTTCCAGCTCGGATCGGCGAGATCGAGCAGCGATTTGGGCAGCTGGTCGGCGCTCAGCTTGGTCTTGTTGTAGGCAAAGACGGTGCTGCGCGCGGCAACGCCGACCCATTTGCCGCTCGCCGGCTGGTACTCCTGCGGAACCTGGGCCAGCGTCTCGGTGTCGACCGGTGCGAACAGGCCGGCCGCCTCGACCAATGCCATGGCCGGCGAATTCTCCGTCAGGAATACATCGGCGGGCGAAGCGGTGCCTTCCGCAACGATCTGATTGGAGAAATCGCTGTCGCCGCCATTGCGGACGGTAACCTTGATGCCGGTTTCCTTGGTAAATCCCTCCGCCCAAGCCTTGGTCAGGTTTTCGTGCTGGGCGTTGTAGACGACGATGCCCTCGTCCTCTGCCATTGCCGGGCCGGCGATCAGGCTGATTGCAAGTGCTGTCGCACCGGCAAGGGCGGAAAGAGCATATTTCATGGCGTCGTCCTCGATTTCGATTGGCTTTGGCTTGGCACGCTGCACCTATCAATACATGACTAGCGCAGTCAACATTGCTGGCCCACTCAATCGCTCAAAAGGAGCAAACTTTCGTGATGCTCAGCTAATTTGCCTTGGACATTATTTCGCCGGCCACGTAACAAATCAGCGCCGAGACGCGAATATCGGGGAGTGAACTCTTGTGAGCGGCAAGGACGAAGCCGAGCTTTCACGGCTGTTGCGGGCCGCGATCGCCGGAGACGAAAGAGCCTATGCCGACTTTCTGCACCGGATCGCCGCGCTCGTTCGTGGCTTTGCCCGGCGCAAGATCGTGCAGGGCGGGGTGGATCCCGAGGATGTCGTGCAGGAAACCTTGCTGGCCATTCATGTGAAACGACACACCTGGCGCCATGATGCGCCGGTGCTGCCTTGGGTCTATGCAATAGCCCGCTTCAAGCTGATCGATGCGTTCCGGCGGCGCGGTCGGCGGATCGAGATCGAGATCGACGAAATCGCCGAGACCTTTGCCGAGCCGGAATCGGAGACGGTGAGCGAGCGCGACGTCAACCGGGCGCTCGACAGCCTGTCGCCGGCACAGCGTTCCGTCGTCTCGGCCGTATCGGTCGAAGGCCGGTCAATCGGTGAGACCGCGGCCAAATTCGGCATCAGCGAGACGGCTGTGCGGGTGTCACTGCACCGCGGGCTTGCCGCCATTGCCAAACGGTTCAGGGCGGGGCGGGAATAAGAATAACATGAGGACCGAAGATTTCATCAGGGCGCTTGACGCCGATGCCCGCAGCAAGGCGCTGCCGCTAGGCACCGCCTGGTGGCTTGCCGCCGGCGTGGCCATCGTGATCGCGGCCGCGGTTTTCTGGCTGACGATCGGCCCGCGCCCCGACATTGCGATCGCCATGCACACGATGCGGTTCCTGTCCAAATTCGTCTTCACGATTGCTCTTGCCGTCAGCGCCTTTGTCCTGGTGCGTGGGCTGTCGACGCCCGGTGCATCGACCGGCCGGGCGGTGAGCTGGATGATCGCCGCGCCGCTGCTGGTGATTGTGGCTGTGATTTTCGAACTCTTCGCCGTGCCTGCGTCCGACTGGGGCACGCGCCTGGTCGGCACGAACATGGTCATCTGCCTGACCTTCATTCCGTTGATCGGGATCGGCCCGCTTGCCGTCTTTCTCGCGGTGCTGCGCCATGGCGCGCCGACAAGGCCGGTGCTTGCCGGTGCGGCCGCGGGCCTGCTTGCCGGCGGGCTGGCGGCGACCTTCTATGCGGCGCATTGCTTCGACGATTCGCCGCTTTTCGTCGGCACCTGGTATACGATCGCGGTCGCCATCCTTGCCGTGCTCGGGGCGCTCGGCGGACGACTTTTTGTGCGCTGGTAGCGAGGCGATCAGCGTGTCGGAACGGGATGCTCGCCGCGATAGTCGTAGAAGCCGCGCCCGGTCTTGCGGCCGAGCCAGCCGGCCTCGACATATTTGACCAGCAGCGGGCAGGGGCGGTATTTCGAATCCGACAGCCCGTCATGCAGCACCTGCATGATCGATAGGCAGGTATCGAGCCCGATGAAGTCGGCAAGCTGCAGCGGCCCCATCGGATGGTTGGCGCCGAGCTTCATGGCGGTATCGATGGCGTCGACCGAGCCGACACCTTCATAGAGCGTGTAGATCGCCTCGTTGATCATCGGCAGCAGGATGCGGTTGACGATGAAGGCCGGGAAATCCTCCGAGACGGTGATCGTCTTGTCGAGCTGCTTCACATAGGTTTTTGCCGCCTCGAAGGTCTGGTCCTCGGTGGCGATGCCGCGCACCAGTTCGACCAGTTTCATCACCGGAACCGGATTCATGAAATGTATGCCGATGAAGCGTTCCGGCCGGTCGGTCTGCGAAGCCAGCCGTGTGATCGAGATCGATGACGTGTTCGTCGCCAGGATGGCCTCGGGGTTGAGCTGCGGGCAGAGCTGGGCGTAGATCTTGCGCTTGACCGTCTCGTCCTCCGTCGCTGCTTCGATCACCAGATCGGCGCCCGCAAGGTCGGCCATGGCCGGTGCCGCCGAAATGCGCGCCATCGCCTCATTGCGCAGCTTTTCCTCGAGTTTGCCGGAGCCGACCTGACGGGCCATGTTGCCGCTGATCGTAGCGATGCCCTTTTCGATGCGGTCGGGCGAAATATCGTAAACCAGCACCTTATAGCCCGCCAGCGCCGACACATGGGCGATGCCGCCACCCATCTGGCCCGCGCCGATGATGCCGATCGTTTCGATCTTGCTCATTACCCGATCCCGTCGAGGCCTTTGCGGCCCGTTTTTTGTGCAGTGCAAACTAAAAGGGCGGGGCGACTTCGTCTACCCCACCCCTCAGAATTTAATACGCTTTGGCAGAAGGCGTCAAAGCGCCTTTTGCAGTTCCGGCAGAATGACGAAGAGATCGCCGACGAGACCGTAGTCAGCGACCTGGAAGATCGGCGCTTCCTCGTCCTTGTTGATGGCAACGATCACCTTCGAATCCTTCATGCCGGCAAGGTGCTGGATGGCACCGGAGATGCCGACGGCAATATAAAGGTCGGGCGCTACCACCTTGCCGGTCTGGCCGACCTGCCAGTCGTTGGGCGCATAGCCGGCATCGACGGCGGCGCGAGATGCGCCAACCGCCGCACCGAGCTTGTCGGCGACCGGCAGGATGACCTCCTGGAACTTCTCGGAGGAGCCCAGCGCACGGCCGCCCGAGATGATGATCTTGGCCGAGGTCAGCTCTGGACGGTCGGTCTCGGAGAGCTTGTTCTCGACAAAGCTCGACAGGCCGGGATTGGCCGCCGCCTGGACCGTCTCGACCGACGCGGAACCGCCCTCGGGCGCTGCCTGGAAGGAAGCGGTACGCACCGTGATGACCTTCTTGGCGTCACTGGACTGCACCGTCTGGATGGCGTTGCCGGCATAGATCGGGCGCTTGAAGGTGTCGGGCGACACGACTTCGATGATTTCAGATATCTGGGCGACATCGAGCAGCGCCGCCACGCGGGGCGCGACGTTCTTGCCCGACGAGGTCGCCGGCGCGATGATCGTCTCGTATGGCTCAGCAAGCGAAACGACGAGTGCCGCCAGCGGTTCGGCGAGACGCTCGGTCAGTTCGTCGGCGTCGGCGAGCAGCACCTTAGTGACGCCCTTGAGCTTGGCGGCGGCGTCCGCTGCCGGCTTGGCACCTTTGCCGGCAACCAGCACATGCACGTCCGAACCGATCTGCAGCGCCGCCGAAAGCGCCTTGGCGGTCTGGTCGGAAAGCGCAGCGTTGTCGTGTTCGGCAATCAGAAGAATTGTCATTTTTTATCCCTTCCTGGCCTTACAGCACGCCGGCTTCGTTCTTCAGCTTGTCTACCAGTTCGGCGACGCTCTTGACCTTGACGCCCGCCTTGCGGCCGCCCGGCTCCTCGGTCTTGAGCACTTTAAGCCGCGGCTTGACGTCGGCGCCGTAATCGGCAGGGCTCTTCTCGTCGAGCGGCTTCTTCTTGGCCTTCATGATGTTGGGCAGAGACGCGTAGCGTGGCTGGTTCAGCCGCAAATCGGCCGTGACGATCGCCGGCATCTTCAGTTCCAGCGTCTGCAGGCCGCCATCGACCTCGCGCGTCACCGTGGCCTTGTCACCGTCGAGCACGATCTTGGAGGCGAAGGTGCCCTGCGCCCAGCCGAGAAGTGCGGCCAGCATCTGGCCGGTCTGGTTGGAATCGTCGTCGATCGCCTGCTTGCCGAGAATGACAAGGCCGGGCTGTTCTGCCTCGACGACGCCCTTCAGCACCTTGGCGACGCCCAGCGGCTCAGTCTGCTCGTCGGTCTTGACCAGGATGGCGCGGTCGGCGCCCATGGCGAGCGCCGTGCGCAAGGTCTCCTGTGCCTGCTGCGGCCCGATCGACACGACGATGATCTCTTCGGCCTTGCCAGCTTCCTTCAGCCGGATCGCCTCTTCGACCGCGATCTCGTCGAACGGGTTCATCGCCATCTTGACGTTGGCGAGTTCCACCGCCGAACCGTCCGCCTTCACCCGGACCTTGACGTTCGCATCCACAACCCGCTTCACGGGCACAAGGATCTTCATTTGCCTGTCACCTCTTTCACGATAGTCTCTTCACGCTCGTCGGGCGCGCTATAGCAGCGTGCACCTCTTCATAGTTGTCGAAAGCCGACATTCCGGACGGAATTCTGGTCTTCGCCACGCCAGTAGGGTGGCGCTTCCGTAGTTGCGGCGACCCCGCGCGTCAATATCCGGGGCGCACTCGGATCCTCGGCGAAGCACTCAAATCGGTTCAGTCCGGACCGGAAACGCTTCCCCGGCCCCAGCGCGGCGCCGGCTGCGCAGGTTGTGGGTCGCTTGGCGCCGGCTCCCCGGCTACGGGCGCCGGACCGGCGACCACGGCTGGCTCCTCGTCTGCGCCGGCGAGTAGCGGTACGCCGCGGCTGCGCAAGACAAGCACCAGCACGGCTCCAGCGATGATGCCGCCGATATGGCAGGCCCAGGAAACCTGATCCTCGCCCCCCTGGGAGAACATGAAGATCTGGAACAGGATCCACAGGATCAGCGGGATGAACGCCGGGATGCGCAACGGGATGCGCGCGAAGACCAGCACCCATACCTTCACCCGCGGATATAGGATCAGATAGGCGGCGACCACACCGGCGATGGCGCCCGACGCGCCAATCAGCGGCACCCGCGAATCCCAAGCCACCAGACCCTGGAGGAAAGCGCCGGCGATGGCGCAAAGCAGGTAGAAGACGAGGTAGCGGACATGGCCAAGTGCATCCTCGACATTGTCGCCGAACACCCACAGGAACAGCATGTTGCCGCCGAGGTGGAAGATATCCGCGTGCAGGAAGGAATAGGTCAGATAGCTCAGGCTCTCCGGAATGACGACAAATTGCGGAGCGAGCTCGACGCTGTCATGCACAACCGACGGGATGAAACCGAGGCCCATCACCGCGGCGTTGGCGAAATCCTCGCCGCCCAGTGTGGTGACAAAGTAGATCAGCACGTTGAGCGCGATCAGGCTGATCGTCACATATTGCAGCTTGATGTGCCGCAGCCGGTTGGTGTCATAAAGCGGGATAAACATCAGGCCTCTCCCGCTTCCGGCAGATTCAGCGGTTCTTGCCGGGAACCCATAGCACGTCGGCATTTCCGTTGTCATTGACCGCGCGTGCGGCGACGAACAGAAAGTCCGAGACACGGTTGATGTATCTTATCGCCTCGCGGTTGACGTGCTCGTCTGGATCTTGCGACAGCGCAACCATGATGCGCTCGGCGCGGCGGGCCACCGTGCGGGCGAGGTGAAGGGCAGCCGCTGCCGGCGTACCGCCGTTGAGCACGAAGGATTTGAGCGGCTCAAGGTCCTTGTTGAGGAGATCGATGTCCTGTTCGACGCGGTCGGTCTGCGAGGCGATGATGCGCAACGGCTCGTAGTCGAGCGGCTTGCCATTATTGGGGACTGCCAGATCGGCGCCGAGGTCGAAAAGGTCGTTCTGGATGCGGCCGAGCATCGCATCGATGGCCGGATTTACTGCCGCGGTATGAATGCGGGCCATGCCGATGCAGGCATTGGCCTCGTCGACCGTGCCGTAGGCGTCGATGCGAAGGTCGGATTTCAGCCGCCGCTCGCCGGAGCCGAGACCGGTGGTGCCATCGTCGCCAGTGCGGGTGTAGATCTTGTTGAGCTTGACCACGGGGTACCTCCCGGCTGGTGCTGCGTCACTTACGGGTGAAATACACCGCCAGCATGATCAGCACCAAGGCCACGAACTGCAAGAGCACGCGCGTCTGCATCAGCTTGTTGGAGGTCATGCTGGAGCCGCCGCGCATCATGTTGATGAGGCCGCGGATCAGCACGATCACCACTGCGACCATGACAAGAACGGCGAGGATGTTGAAGACGGTTGCCATGGTGTGTTCCAGTTGAATTGCGTTCAGGCGCGATTGGCGAGCAGACGGTAGAGTGCAGAAGCCGGCAGGATGCGTTTAAGGATCACACCGATCCTGGCCGGCACTGTTACCACATAATGCGGGCGCGGGCGCCGCGACAGAAGCGCATGGTGCAAGGCGGCATAAACCACCTCCGCCCCGGGCTTCAGCCGCGATGTGATGCCGCCGGCCCGCAGCCGTTTGAGTTGCGCCGCATAGGCGAGGCGATGAACGGAATTCTCGTGATCGATATTCGCCAGGAACCATGCTAGGCTGTTGCTGGCGATCTTCGATTTCACCGGCCCCGGCTCGATCAGCGAAACATGGATTCCGCTGCCGAGGAGTTCTTGATAGAGGGACAGCATCAGCCCTTCGATAGCGTGCTTCGATGCCGAGTAGGCGCCGCGAAAAGGCACCGGCGCGAGGCCGAGGATCGATGAGCAATGAACGAGACGACCATGGCCCTGACGGCGCATCACCGGTACGACGCGGCGAGTGAGATCATGCCAGCCAAAGACATTGGCCTCGAACTGCTGCCGTAAAGCCTCGACCGGCAGGTCCTCGACGGCGCCGGGTTGTCCGTAGGCGCCATTGTTGAAGAGCGCACCGAGCCGGCCGCCGGTCCGTTCCAGCACCGACGCCACCAGCGCCTCGATCGATCCGGGCTCGGTGTAGTCCAGATAAAAGGCCTCGATGCCGTCGGCCTCGAGCGCGGCGATATCTTCGGGCTTTCGGGCCGTTGCGAACACCCGCCAGCCTTCCCTCTTAAGAGCATGGGCGCAATAGGCGCCTATACCGGAAGAGGCACCTGTGACAATGATGGTGCGCAACTCTTCTCCGGGAGGAATGGTGGTTTGACCTAGGGTTGTCATTTACCGCAAACCCTTCCCATATTCGCGGCGTCGGGACAATCGAAGGGAACGCGGTTCTTGTTGCGGAAGATCGTAGCCCTCAAACGCGTCCTCTACGACGCGCTCGGCCATTTCAACACCGACGACGGCTGGGCAATGGCCAGCCATCTGGCGATCACCGCGCTGATGGCGCTTTTTCCTTTCCTGATCTTCGCCACGACGCTGGCGAGTTTTTTCGGCGCGCAGGCTTTCGCCGACACCGCCGTGCACCTTGTGTTCGACACATGGCCCGAGCAGATCGCCAAACCGATCGCGCGCGAGGTGCTCAACGTGCTTACCGTCCGGCGCAGTGACCTGTTGACCTACGGTATCATGCTTGCCGGATATTTCGCCTCGAACGGCATCGAGGCGCTGCGCACCTCGCTCAACCGGGCCTATCGTGTCTCGGAAACGCGCGGCATCATCTACCGGCGGGTGCAGAGCATCATCTTCGTGCTGATCGCGACGGCCGGGTTTTTGGCCATCAGCGTGCTGCTGGTCTTCGCGCCGTTGCTGGCACGGCTGGCCGAGTCGCATTTCGAATGGATAAAACCTTATATGGGCACGATCACGCTGTGGCGGTACGTCATCGCCTCGGTCGTCATCATCGGCGGCCTGTTCGCCGTGCATTTCTGGTTGCCGGCCGGCAAGCGCCGCTTCGTTTCGATCGTGCCTGGCATCATCTTCACGCTGGTCGGCTGGCTCATCGGGTCGACCATCTTCGCCGCCTATCTCGATCATTTCTCGTCCTATGTAACGACCTATGCCGGCCTCGCCTCGATCATGATCGCCGTCGTCTTCCTCTACATCGTATCAGCGATCTTCATCCTCGGTGGCGAGCTCAACGCCGCGATCAGCCGCTATTTAGAGGCGCGTGCCCGCGTCGGCGGCTGAGCCGTCGCCAGCCCGACGCCGAGCGTCGCGATCGCCATGCCGGCGATCTGGAGCGGGCTCAAGTGCTCACCGAACAATGCCCAGGCGATGACCGCGGTGACGGCCGGCACGAGGTAAAACAGCGAGGCGACCTTCGACATTTCGCCGTCGCGGATCATCACCATCAACAGGAAGATGGCGCCGATCGACAGCACCAGCACGAGCCAGGCCATGGCGAAGATCAGTTCGCCATTGACGATGACCGTTCGCGTCTCGAAGGCTAGCGAGGCCAAGGCCATTACAGATGCGCCGCCGACATATTGCCAGAACGTGGCAGCCACCAGATCGCCGCCGGAAGCAAAGCGCTTCTGCCAGATCGTGCCGGCGCTCATGCCGAGCACCGAGACAAGTGAGGCGCCCAGTGTTTCGGCCGTCACCCCGCCGCCGAGCGCGCCGAGCTTCGGCCAGAGCACGATCACCACACCGATCAGCCCGAGGCCGAGACCGGCCCAGTGGCGCGGCAGGATGGCCTCGCTGAGAAGCCTGCCGGCGAGCACTGCCGTGATCAGCGGCTGCAGGCCGACGATCAGGGCTGAAAGCCCAGCGGGCATGCCCCGGTGGATGGCCCAGAACACGCCGCCGAGATAGACGCCATGCATCAGGATGCCGGCGCCGGTCGCGTGCAGCGCCTCGTCGCGGGTGGCGCGGCTCGAACCAAGTGCGGCCATCAAAGCGACAAGCAGGATTGCGGCCAGGACAAAGCGCGCGGCCAGGAAAGTAAAGGGCTCCGCCCACGGCATGGCATAGCGCGCGCCGATGAAGCCGGTCGCCCACAGGACGACGAAAGAGGCGGGGATGAACCGCTTGAGGCTGTGCATTTTTCCGGAGGCCACGCGTCGGTGAGGACTGATTGTCGCGCTTGCTCTAATGCCGTTCCGAGCGGAAGGCAAAACCAAACCGTTGATCCATAGGCTCAATTCCATTCAAGGAATGCCTTTGGCGCCGCTAGAGACCGACCAGCCGCCTCACATCGTCCGGCGATGCGCCCGTCTTACGCTGGGCGGCAAGGCCGGTATCGCCAAGACTCTTCGACAGCTTTCGTCCGTCCGGGCCGAGGATCAGGCGATGGTGAAAATAGGCCGGCTGCGGCAGGCCAAGCAGTTGCTGAAGCAGCCGCTGCACGCTGGTCGCGGAATAGAGATCCTGGCCGCGCACGACATGGCTGACGCCCTGCAGCGCGTCGTCCATGGTGACGGCGAGGTGATAGCTGGTCGGGATTTCGCGGCGCGCCACGACTACGTCGCCCCAATCCTGCGGATGGGCTTCGACACGACGCGTCGCGGAGAGCGTCTCGTTCGTGTATTCGGCCCATGACAGGTCCTTGCCGGCGCGCGCTATTGCCGCATCGACGTCCAGCCGCCAGGCAAATGGCACATTTTCGGCCTGGCGCCGCTTGCGTTCGCTCGCCGTCAACGCCTTGTCGGCGGCAGGATAGAGCGGCACGCCGTCCGGGTCGCGCGGCCAGTCGCGGCCACGCTTCTCGCTGTCGGCGATGAAGGCGCGGATCTCACTTCTGCTCATGAAGGCCGGGTAGACAAGTTCTTCCTCGATCAGCCGCTCGAGCATCGCCCGATATTCGGCAAAATGCTCGGACTGGCGGCGCACCGGTTCCTCCCAGCCAAGCCCCAGCCATTTCAGGTCGCGAAAAATGCCTGCCTCGAATTCCGGCGTGCAGCGTGTCGTGTCGATATCCTCGATGCGCAGCAGCAGGCGTCCGCCCGTCGCCTTTGCCAATTTCTGATTGAGCAGCGCCGAATAGGCATGGCCGAGATGCAGTTCGCCGTTCGGGCTCGGCGCGAAGCGGAATGTCAGCAGTGTCATTGTCCGGCGGCAATCGGGTTGTGTGGCGCTTTCGCCAATTGCTACTTTGCGCCGGTGGCGTCGTGCGTCCAGAGGGACACGTGACGAAGCGTGCGGCACTTTTGATTTTGGAACAAGCAGACATGCAACGCATCGCCAGTCTCGACGACATTGCGCAAGGGCTGGATAGGCTATGCTTACTCGACCCACGCCTGGAAAGAGTGCGCGGCATGGCCGGCGAGGTGCCGCTCAGGCTATCGGAGCCGGGGTTCAGGAGCCTTGCTTCCATCGTCGTTTCGCAACAAGTGTCCCGCGCGAGCGCCGACGCCATCTTCGGCCGGCTGACGAGACTGCTCGATCCGCTGACGCCGCAGGCGATACTTGCCGCCGACGAGGTGATCTTTCGCGAGGCCGGGCTGTCGCGACCCAAACAGCGCGGCCTGCTTGCCGTCGCCCGGGCGGTGGCCGACGGGCTCGACCTCGATCACCTCTGTCGGCTCGATGCAAGCGAGGCGATCGCGGCCATGACCAGGGTGCCGGGGATCGGCCCGTGGACGGCTGAAGTCTACCTTTTGTTTGCCGCCGGACACCCGGACATCTTTCCGGCGCGCGACGTTGCATTGCAGAGCGCGGTCGGCCATGCACTAGGCATCGACCCGCGTCCGCCGGAGAAAATGCTGATCCGGCTTGCCGAATCATGGAGCCCGTGGCGCGGTGTCGCATCGCGGCTTTTCTGGGCTTATTATCGCGAATTGAAGGGCAGGGATGCCGCGCCTCCGTCCTGAATCCGCAAAAAAGCATTGAAATCATGCGTTTTTGAGACCCGGCATGATCGACAATCCGCTTCACATCCCTGTCATGTCGGGCTTACAGTATCCGCGCCGACCGGTTCTAGGGTGAAGGAGGTCAACGACGTGACGGTTGCCGTATCTCCGGATGGGCTTCCAGCGCTGGTGCTGAACGCGGATTACCGTCCGCTCAGCTATTACCCCCTGTCGCTCTGGTCCTGGCAGGATGCCATCAAGGCGGTGTTCCTCGAGAGGGTGAACATCGTCGCCGAATACGAACACGCCGTCTCTTCACCGACCTTTTCGATGAAGCTGCCGAGCGTCGTCAGCCTGAAGGCTTACGTGAAGCCGTCGAGGCATCCGGCGTTTACCCGTTTCAACGTCTTCCTGCGTGACCGTTTCCAATGCCAATATTGCGGCACGCCGGACGATCTGACGTTCGACCATGTCATTCCTCGCCATCGCGGCGGCGCCACGACCTGGGAGAATGTCGTCGCTGCCTGCTCGCCCTGCAATCTGAGGAAGGGCGGCATGATGCCGGCCCACGCCAAGATGTGGCCGCTGCAGAAGCCCTACCAGCCGACGGTGCATGATTTGCATAATAACGGCCGGCTGTTCCCGCCCAACCATCTACACGAAAGCTGGATGGATTATCTGTACTGGGATGTCGAACTCGAGCCGTGAGATCATCCGATAATTCGGGAGGCTGGCCGTCTGAAGCGATTTTCTGCGCTTCCGATGCTCACGGACCAATGTCCGCTCCGCTTCGGTTCTCGGCAATCACTCCACCCGACTCAGCCTGCCGAATTCTTGGATGATCTCGTGTCGCGCTAAATCAGTCGCGGGCGAAGGCGCTGCGGAAGGCTACGACTGCCAGGACAAAGCTGGCGATGGCGTTCCAGCCGGCCAGCGACAGGCCGAGGATGCGGAGCGCCGCCTTGTCGCAGGAGGGCGGGACGAATTTGTCGAGCGCATCGAGCACGCCCTTGCCGCCGGTGTCCACCGGCCCGGCGGCTGCGGTGCAATCGGTCGGGCCTGGCCACCACGCCCATTCGACGCCGGAGTGATAAACGCCGAGATAGCCGCCGTAGAGCATCAGCAGGCCGCCAATGGCCAGCAGGCCACGGCTTACCCAGGCTGGCGCCTGAAGAGCCGACGCAAGCACCGCCAGCAGCATCAAGGGCACGCCGACGTAGTAAGGCGTGCGCTGCTCGAGGCAGAGCTTGCAGGGGATGTAGCCGCCGAGATACTGGAAGGCCAGCGCCGAGCCGACCGTGGCGGCCATGGCGACAGCGAGGAACAGGGCGGTGCGCAGCCGCTGGCGTCCGGTATCGGTATTCACGGTCGCTGTCATCGGGCTCAGTCCATTCGGTTCGATGCCGTTCAGACGGCGTATTTGACGACGATATAGAGCAAAATCAGGGCGGCGGCGGCGGCGCCTGCAATCTGGCCAAGGCGCTTTTCGATGAAGTGGCGGATCGGCTCGCCATAGCGGCGCAAGAGCCACGCGAGAAACAGGAAGCGAGCACCGCGCGCCACGATTGCCAGCACGATGAACAGCAGCAAAGGAACACCGATGACGCCCGACAGGATCGTCACAACCTTGATCGGCGGCAGATGGGCGAGGCCGGAGGTGACCAGCATCAGGATGATGAAGCCAACACCCGATGAGACGCGCATCGCCTCGAACTCGTCATATTTGCCATAAAATTCGAGGATCGGCCGCGCCATCGCATCATAGGCATAATGGCCGATGAACCAGCCGGCGATGCCGCCCAGCACCGAGGCGACGGTGGCGACCAGCGCGTAACGATAGGCGCGATCCGGCCGCGACAGCGCCATCGGCAGATAGAGGACGTCGGCCGGCACCAGGAACACCGAGCTCTCGACGAAGGCGATGAAGGCCAGCCACCATTCGGCGGATTTGCTCGCCGCCAGCGACAAGGTCCAGTCGTAAAGTCCGCGAAGCATCGGCACTCCTAATGCACGCCCAAACCAGAAGCGGTCTTGGGATCACGACATGTACAAACAAGACTTGGAAGCGCCCAGCATCAACCTCGTCGGACGAGGTGCGCTTCAATGACATGCGCCGCCTGTCTAGAAAGATTTTCCGCGCTGCACAATGGCAGCTGCTTCACGAAATCGAAAGGCTGAGGCTTGAGCGAGCCCAGATGTCGGGATTTGGCCAGTTGACGAACAGGCCTCCAACCGTATAGTCCGCGCCCATCCAGGCCGCCCGGCCTGAGCCCCTATGGCGGAATTGGTAGACGCGCTCGACTCAAAATCAGGATGCGTCTACCGTCAGCCCGCAGGGTAATAGGATTGGAGGTCAATGGGTTAGGAGTTAAGAGCCGCTTAATTCTCGAACTGCCACCCTCTGCGTAGGTGCAGCATGAGAGCGTTGAGAGGTAAATGAGTTAGCGCCTTGCGGGTGTGGTGAAACTGGTAGACGCGCTGGATTCAAAATCCAGTTCCGAAAGGAGTGTCGGTTCGAGCCCGACCACCCGCACCAACTATCGGCCAACAAACTTTGAGAACGGCAGTCATTTCACCTGTCGCGCCAGAGTTCGAATCGTGTCGGCCGCCCACCTCCACCAGGATACTCCGCAATGTCCGGTGATGGATGGGACAGATCAATACATAAAATCAATATGTTATGAGAGATCGTGTGCAAAAACTGCACACGAAAGGTCCGCTACTCTTCTGGTTTTCGTTCCTGCGATGGAGTAGCCGACGGGCCTCTTGGGACGTAAGCGCGAATTTCCCCGCACCTTTTGCTGTTGAGTGCTCTGATGCATGAGGTGTCCACCAAAATAGGTGGACACCTTGTGATGGAAGAAGATGAGCAGAA
>NZ_JAMYMO010000025.1:0-85515 GCF_040318575.1 Mesorhizobium sp. M1088
GGCAGGCGCCGCCGGCACAGAACGAGCAGGGTCACGCAACTCGGACGGTGAGGGGGGATTCAGATCAACCACTGACGAATCCGGCGCATGATGATGGCGCGCCGTTGAGTGATCCGGCTGCAGCACCGAGGCACCCAGCATCGACCCACTGCCTCCGGCGTACGGCGCCGCGGCGTGTTCTTGTCCGCTCCTGAGTTGCGCCTCCCATGGCGATGTATCCACATGATGGGTGGGGGCCTGCATCAGCACGCGAGCGCCTGAATTGCCGATCTCGCTCAGCTGCTTAGCTTTCCCAGGGAGATACTCTGGCCGACCCAATGCCTTCTGCGGCCCGCTGTGCTGCGCAGCGGCGTCCCCAATGGCACGAGCCTCCATGCCGACTGCGTCTTCCGGACGAGCAGCAAGGGCAATTTCGCGCCCGAGTGCGGCGTACGGCGGGAACTTCCGGAGATGAGCTAGTGCACTGATCCACCGGTTGCCACTGGAGTCCAAATAACGCCTGGCATCTTCATCCAGCGACCCCTCGTAAAGCCGAGCCGCAATCCCCGGCCTGTTGTTTTCATGCAGGTATTGACTGAAACGTCTAAGAGTAGCCGCATAGTCCTGAGTGGTTTTGGGATTCGGCCCGGTCGCAGGCTCTGCCTCGTACTTTTTGATGAGAGCCGCTTTGTAATCTCTGATGAGCTCGGCGTCGACAGGGTCGGGATTCAGGGCAGCGCGGCCCACCATTGGCGCTCCGCCCGCCGACTCTTTGAGACGACCCAGTGCTCTAGCCACGTTCGAGGAGCCACTCTCGCGCTGGTACTCCTTGAGATCCTGATCCAGCAACGGATCGTCAAGCCGAGCAGCAAATCCCGGCTTGTTATTATCAAAGAGCCAACGACCAAAGCCGAGAAGAGAATTTACATGGTCCGTGACCGTGCGCTCCCCGACCTTACCGGCATAGAGTGCTGACCGCAGCCCTTCGACAACGGTCGCATCGTTGGAATAAAGAGGACGCTTGTCGCGACCGGAGACCACTACTGGAGGATCTGGCTGCACCGCCGCCGGCATAGAACGAGCATGGTCACGCAACTCGAACGGTGCGGGGGGATTCAGATCAACCACTGACGAATCCGGCGCATGATGATGGCGTGTTTCCCCGGGAATAACGTCCCGTACGAACACCGAGTCTGGGTTGCCTTGGTCCGGCGCGACTGGAGCCAGGGCTCTGTCGTGCAACGCTCGCGCTGACTGGCCGAGCCGCTTGATCCGCTGGTGAAACGTCCCAACGGGGCTTTCCTTAACCGCGTCTCGCGCCTGTCGGTCCATGAGTTCAAAGTTCGTGAGATAATTTGCCGTTCCAGATGTATCGTCACCCATGAGTCGGGTTTGTAGTGCCTGCCGATTGACGACGAGGTTGTTGAGGTTCAGGTCTGGCAGGTCTGGCAGGTCTGGCTGCCATCTTTGCAATCGCCCAACCAGCGCCCGCGTGCCGTCCACCACGTAGACTCCGCAATCCCACTCGTTGCTCTGCTGGGCGATGCGGGGTAAGTCCACGCGGGTCTCCAGGCTGGCGCCCAGCCTTTCTGCGAGGTGTTTTGCAAGCTTGTCATGCCATCCGCTGACGGAGTCATAATGATAGGCAACCGGCCGTTCCCGGTCGCTGCGATCAACGAACAGCAGCGACCAATGTTTGCCGCGCTCCGCAAGAGTCTTACCGCCATCGCTCACTGGCACGAACAGGAAGTCGGCTGTGTCGTTACCGTTCTGATTATGGACGATGCGCTGGAATGCGCTTAGCTTGTCGCTCTCGGAGCCCAAGCGCAGATGATAATTGGCTACGAGGGGATCCACGAACCGCGTCCGGGCGGCGAGATCTGGATTGTTCCCCTGCAACTCCTGCTCCAGGAGCTGGTAATCCCTGTGGATATGTTCGTCGCCTAGCAATTGCAATGCGCCGAGCACCCGCCCGCTGGGGTCGCCGAAAACACCAAAAAACCCTTCGACCGCGGGGGACATCCCCTCAGGAAAGAGCTCTGGCGAGGCGGAATTCCCCGCCCGCAAGCTGGGCGGAGCGAATTCCGGTGGCCTCAGTGGCACCTCCTCGCTTGGTAGCAGGTTGCTCCTGTCCTGTGCAGCGATCCGCTCGTCCGGCGCGCGCTGGTCGCCGTCGCGCCAGATCAGGGGACGAAAGGACTCTGCGGGATCCGAGGCTTGGTGATGGTGCCCAGTTGGTACGAAAGACGATGGCAGAACAGCGGCGTCTTCATTAGCTTCCCCAGGGAGCTTCTCTGGCCGACCCAATGCCTTCTGCGGCCCGCTGTGCTGCGCAGCGGCGTCCCCAATGGCACGAGCCTCCATGCCGACTGCGTCTTCCGGACGAGCAGCAAGGGCAATTTCGCGCCCGAGTGCGGCGGACGGCAGGAACTTCCGGAGTTGAGCTAGTGCAATGATCCTCCGGTCACCACTGGAGTCCTTATAGCGCTTGGCATCTTCATCCAGCGACTCCTCGTGAAGCCGAGCCGCAATCCCCGGCTTTTTGTTTTTATGCAGGTATTCACTGAAACGTCTAAGAGTAGCTCCATAGTCGTGAATGGTTTGGCGATTCGGCCCGGTCGCAGGCGCTCCCTTGTACTCTTTGATGAGAGCCGCTTTGTAATCTCTGATGAGCGCGGCGTCGGCAGGGTCGGGATTCAGGACAGCGCGGCCCACCATTGGCACTCCGCCCGCCGACTCTCTGAGACGACGCAGTGCCACAGCCACAGTCGAGGAGCCACCACTGCTCTCGTACTCCTTGAGATCTTCATCCAGCGACTTCTCGTGAAGCCGAGCAGCAAATCCCGGCTTGTTATTTTTAAAGAGCCAACGACCAAAGCCGTAAAGAGAATTTACATGGCGCTTGACCGTTTCCTCCTTGGCCTTACCCGCGTAGAGTGACCTCAGCCCTTCGACAACGGTCGCATCGTTGGAATAAAGAGGACGCTTGCAGCCGCGACCGTCGGAGACCACTACTGGAGGATCTGGCTGCACCGCCGCCGGCACGGGGGAACGAGCATGGTCACGCAACTCGAACGGTGCGGAAGGATTCAGATCACCCACTGACGAATCCGGCGCATGATGATGGCGCGCCGTTGAGTGACCCGGCTGCAGCACCGAGGCACCTAGCATCGACCCACTGCCTCCGGCGTACGGCGCCGCGGCGTGTTCTTGTCCGCTCCCTTGCATCATGGGCTGCGCTTCCCATGGGGCCGCGCCTTCGATGAGGCTCAGGTCTCCCTGAGACGGATGAGGATGGAACGGGTCTGGCAGAGCCGGAACGGCGGGGGCGGGAATTTGGGCAGCGGCTTGGCGCGCCTCGCCCGAGCGCTGCTCAAAGCCCTCTTGCCCGGCCTGTGCCGCTTGCTCTTGAGATGCCGGGGGCTGCACCTGCCGCCAACCTGTTACATTGGATAGGTCAAATTTGTGCCGGTTCACGCTAGCCTCACGTCCACAGATCAGCTGAGCAACCTACTCGGGCATACTTACGAGAAGCTGACGAGGTCCGCGGTCCCGGAGCGGGTAGGCCTAATTTTCTGCGCGCCGATTGCGCTGGCGCGACGTAGCCCAGCCTTTTGCCAGCTCGGCAGCTACGGCTCGCAAAGAGCGTCGTAAGGCTTGCGGAGCCGCCCCTCAGCTCCCGTCGAGGAGCAATCCACAATTCACATATTTGGAGATGGCTCGCTGGTTTACCGGTCTGCGAGCCCTGCAAGCCCATGCTTCAGATGCCGCCCGTGCAGAGGTATTTCATTTCGAGGTAGTCCTCGAGGCAATGGCGGGAACCCTCCCGCCCGATGCCGGACTGCTTCACTCGGCCGAAAGGCGCGGCTTCCGACGACATGCGTCCCGTGTTCATACCACTATGCCATATTCCAAGGCCTCGGCGACACGCCAAACACGCTTCCGTTTGAGGCACAAATGTGGGGGAAGGCCGTAGATCGTGTCGTTGGCCTCATGCACGACCTATCCGCATCGTCGAAGCAATCACAGGCGCCAGCCGCCCGAATGTCTCTTTCTTGCGCGATGGTCATCTCGCTGGAGACAGGACCGATAGTTCGACGTGCCATTCGCGCGATGCGTTTGCCCCCGCATCGAATTCTGCGGCCTTTCGCGACGGCATGGGATTCGATTTTGGCCAGAGCCTGCCTGTCGATCAGCGCACCGATCGCCACTCCGGAGCAAAGCCCTCGCCAACGATAAGTGGCGGACTTTCTCCACGAACTCTCGACAAACACCTTCGTGAACGCCTGACTGGACGGGGGTAGCCATGCCGAACAGGTCGCATAACCACGCCATCGTTCGGCGACTGCAGCCGCGAAGCGTCTCGAACACATCGGCTCGATGCGGTTGCGTCCAGAATGCATCAGCGAGCGGCGGGAGTCTTCGCTATATTCGCCCCCGACATCCCGAAGTCCACCAGCTTGCCTGCCAAAAAGGGGTGTTGCATGAATAAACCCGCTTTCGTCGCCGTCAGCCGCGTGCCCAGGAAGGACGACAGTCTCCATAGCAAGAATGCGAGATGATCATCGTATTCAGCGGCAGCGTGCCGGCGAAATTGGGTTTTCGGCAAGCCAAATAGCGCGATGCAGAAGGATGGTGAGGATTTCGCGTCCGCCACTGCGATGCATAGAGCCACCCTTCGCAACCGACCAGCGCAACAAAGCTCGTTATGCGGCGCGTAGGTTCGTAGACGCTTATCCAGTATCGAGATAACAAGGCCGCTGCGCAGGAACGAACTCTGAGAGCGCACCCTGCGAGAGGTTGCGCTTGCTGACGCGGCTGTGGAAGAAGCAGGGGCTCGCGCCGAAGCGCATGATCACCGACTAGCTTCGCTCGTATGGAGCGGCAAAGCGACAGATGATGCCGGACGTCGAGCACCGGTCGCACAAGGGGTTGAACAACAGAGCGGAGAATTCCCATGTGCCGCCGCGAAAACGGGAGCGGATGATGCAGGGGTCCGATCGCCGGGAGGCCTGCAACGCTTCGTCTCGACCTTGTCAGCCCTCCGCAACCTCTTCGTCCCCCGCCCCAAACGTTCTGCTCTCGCCATACATGTTCATCGCTTGCAAGCCATCGCCGAATGGAAGGCCGTGACTGGAACGCCCGCAACGATGGATTGCTAACGGCGAACTCATGCTGGTCGGCAAGGCGATACTGGCTGGAGCATCAACTCGGCCGACGAGAGTGGCCACACCATCCTAGACAGGATCGGCCGATATGCCCGGCATCGCCGCTCTGCAAAAAGCACAGCGGGCATCCAGACGTTGCCGGGTTGACTATGGGTGTCCGAACCGCGAAAAGAGGCCGCTCTTTATGAGTGGCGTGCGCTGGCAGTCTAACCCCAAGCCCCCCGCCCGGGCTGCCGGCGCGCTTCTAGGAACATCGAGGTAGATGACGAGACTCCGAACTACATTTCCAAAGCTATCGGTGGATTCACATTTCAAGCCCAATCGATTTCCTACAGCCAGGCGCGAACGTTCGATTGGAACGTTCAGAATTCACATCAAGGTGCACCGCTGTTGCGTCCCGAACAGGTGCGGCTGCTCAATGACGAGTACGAAATCGTTCTCATCAAGGTCTGCCACCATTAAAATTGAGGAAGGTGCGATATTTTTCGGATCGCATTCTGAAACGCATCTTTGAAAGCCAGACAGGCGCCCTCCCGGAGCCGACGCCCTTGACGAAAGCAGACGGGGGGCTCTCCACAGAATCAACTCGATGAGCCGCTGCGTGGATTGGCGCAGGACTTTGACGATACAGTTTGATGTGAGGCTAGTATGAACCCGCGAAATAGTAATCCATCCCGTGTAACAGCTTTGTCGCAGGTGCAGGACGCCGGCTTGGAAGACGGGCAAGCGGTCCAGGCCCGGCGAGTGGGCTTTGAGCAACACGTGTCCGAGGCGCTCCGGCCGCTGTTCGATGGTCGAGCTGACGAGCCGCCTACCGGTCCAGAGGAGCTTCTGCGACTGGAACAGGGGTTTCGCGAGGTGCTTCAGCGAGGGCAGGATCATCAAGCCGCCTCGTCTTTTTTCAGCGATCCAAGGATGCCCGCTGGACGGGATGACCCCAAGGGAAGCGTGTCGGACGCTTTCGCAGCAGCCGGCTCTAGGCACGCCGGAGTTGAGGCCGCCGCCTCGCCAGTGTTAGCTGCCAGCCAACAGCAGATCCGGCCCTCGCCAGTTGCGTTTGACCGACCGGTATCATCCTCGGCTGCTGCAGGCGTGCGCTTGTATGCCCCTTCGATGATCTCTCGGAAGACCAGTTCCGAAAACTGCGATCAGTTGCCCGCCTTGTGCTGCCGCCTCGCCGTCGAGGTCGAAACGCCCGCGAATCAATGGAAGGTCAGCGGGCCATGGGGGCAGAGTGCAACGGTGTCTACACCGCCTATTTGAGGGGAGAGGTACACTTGGCTTTCCTGTTCCAGCAGCATCCGGCCGCACACCGACGCGATGGGGAGCTAGAATTCAAATCGGACCTTCGCAAGGCACGCACCGCGGATCAAACGCCGTTCGTTTGGGAAAAATGGCTCAGTACCGACAAAGCTTCTGTAATGGCCCTAGTGGCCTCGGTTGCGCTCTTGGTCGCGATACAGTGGCAAGACCCCCAGATCAACGAGGCGGTCCTAAGCGAACTGCGGACGATTCAGATCAACTACGCATTGCTCCAGCGAGACGTCGCCCGCGCCGACATGGTATTGGACTTCCGTTCCGTTGCTTCTACCGGGCAAGCATTAAAAAGGAACCTTCAAAACTACCAACGCCTTGTTGAGATTTCGCCCAATGAGAGCTCCGGGGTGCACTCCAGGTTGCTTGCACAGCTCAAAAAGTCCCTCGAAAACACAGAAGCTGCCATCTCGGCCTCGGCCGCGCAAAATGAGCTTCTGCAAAGCTCTCTCGTACGCTTTGCTCGCTCGGCTAATCGCCTTCGGGGGGGAGTGTCGAACAGGCCTGAATTTTCCAATCTGATCCTTCAATTTTCGGCCAGACCGGGATTCAGCCTCGCATTACAAATCGATCAGTCTCTCGGCCGACTTCCTCCTAGCCAGGACCAAGTCACGGAGGATGTGGCCCGCGAGGGCCGCGCTATCCTGTCCTCAATGTTGAGGTTGGACCGCGCTGTCAATCGGATCCCATCCTTCGACACGTTCGCCAAGGCTGCCGAATTGGAGCGAGAACATCTGAAAGCCTACAGCTTCGCCAGCGCGCAAGCGCAGCGTACACGACTTTTCTTTGGCTTGGTGTCCATATGCCTCTGCTTGTTTGCGACCATTCGAGCCTCCACGCTGCATGTGCGGACGAACCGGTTGGAAAGGCGGTTAGAGCTTGAAGCGGCAATGAGTGAGATCGAAGCTTGCTTCATCGACAGTCAAGCAACGAAGGCTTCGCGGCGCTTCTCCACCGAAGCAGCGCTTAGACTCATTCAATGCGTTTTCGATGCGGATCAATGCGCGCTTGCTCTGGTGGATCCGAGTATCAGCAGGAATACCGAGTACTTTGTCGCGAACAAGCGCATGCGCGTCTGGAACGCCACGCTAATCCATGAAGTCGTCTCACTTGTACACCCGGAACAGCCAGTGTTTCGCGTCGTTCCGGCGTCGGAAGTGGTTCGGACTGCCGTAGGCACTACCGGTGTTTGTCAAATTGTTGGGTGCAGGGCCTCCGATCAGCAGGCTGCGGTTTGTATCCTTGTTTTTGAAGGAGATCGCTCACCACCCTCCACAGACGACCTCCTGGTTCTGGCGAGCGCTACTGTGCGTTTAGGCAACCATCTTGAAATGCAACGTGTACACACGGAACGTAACCTTTTTGAGAGTCGATGGGAGCATGCGGAAAGGCTGACGGCTGTCGGCACAATCGCAAGCGGCGTTACACATGAATTCAATAATGTTCTAGGAGCAATAGTCGGCTACGCAGAGATGGCTAAAGGTCTTGTGCGCCGCCCCTCGAGAATTCGGGGCCACATCGGCCAAATTATCTTGGCCAGCAACCGAGCCAAGCTGATTATTGATCAAATTTTGTCACTAAGCCGAAATCGGAAGCGCGTGACGATGCCTTTCGACGTCTCGGAGAGTGTAATGGATCTCGCGCCATTGCTGCGGGTTACACTTCGTGCGGATGTTCAGTTGAACTTCAAGATCAACGAGTGGCAAACGGTGATCGAGGGCAGCCCGACCGAGATACAGCAGATCCTTATGAATCTATGCAAGAACGCGTCGGAGGCTCTCTTGAATGAGGGCCGTGTCGAGATTAGCGTTTCTCGCGCTCACGTCTGTCAAACGAAGCCCGTGGCTAAGGGCACCTTGAAACCGGGAGATTACGTTCTCCTCTCCATCAGCGACGATGGCCAAGGAATCGCAAGTTCGGTGCTTCCGCACATCTTTGAGCCCTTTTTTACCACGCGCTCTCGCGTCGGCGGGACCGGACTGGGTCTTGCTGCAGTGGACCGCCATGTGAGCGCGCTCGCAGGATGCCTTGACGTCACCTCGGCTGTTGGCCGAGGTACACGCTTCGATCTCTACTTACCGGCCTGCGCTGAGGAGCAGGTCAGAGCTGATAGCGCTTCCGGTCCATACGATGGATCACTTGGCAATGGAGAAATCATTGCAGTCGTGGAGCCCGATCCAGCAGCGTTGGAGATCTACAACGATAAGATCGCCGCGCTTGGTTATAAGCCTGTCGGCTTCGCGACCTTCGAAAGTCTTTGCGACTGGATCGAGAGCGGGAAGGCAGCCGACCTCCTAATTTTCGATCAAGCGACTTTCCTCGGGCCAGGACAGCCCGAAGCCGTACGTACCACCCTGATGACGGTGCCCATCATCGTCGTTGGTGGAAGCGACCCCATGCCGATCACATCTGGTAATCAGACCTTCGTCCTTTGGCTAGCCAAACCGGTCTCGTCCAGGACGATGGAGCATGCAATTCGTAGGATGATAATGGCATGATGCCGCCGACGCGCTCAGGCTACCGAGCTACCGAGGCAATCGGAGGCGGAGCCGGCTGGGAACCAGCAAATACAAGAGCGTCGGACGATCTCTGCGCACCCGGCTCATGGCGAGTTCCCCTCGAACACTGTCGTCGGCTTCCGCCCAAGGAAGGGCTCCCCGACCACGGCAAACCTGCCGCCGTGCCGCCAGCTACACCACGCCGCGGGACACGATCCACTATTCCGTCCTTGGCCAGCATCGCCAAACGCTCATCTGAACCGCGAAGACGGATCGGATCAGATCCGTGGGCGACACAGATTGCCGGCACGTCAGCCTCGAAATCGCACATTAATCGCTCGATGATTGCGGCTCGCACGCGGTCGTCGTCTGTGAGGCGATGGCCCTTCGATGTCGCCAGTCGGCCAGCTGCGATGTGCCGGATGTAGAAATCCCGTGTAACTTCGTTTTGAACGTACCCCTGGCCGATGCGGCCGATAGCCGACGCGCCGAAACCGATCAGGGTTCTGCAGGTATCGGCAGAGCCCAACGAGTTACGTCGCAGGCGACCTGTTTCCTGTGCCAGCGCGAGCTCGTCGTGCGGCAAGGCGAAATGGTCGAGCCCGATCTCTCGGTAGCCGGCGGCAACCAGCGTCACGGCGGCAGCCGCATGCTGTTCAGCGCGGGCAGCGATGTGGGGAAGAAATTTCGCCTCGATGAGGCGCTGGTTCTTTATTTGGGATGGGATATGCGAGTAGCCGAACAAGGCAAGCCGGTCGGGGCGCATGGCGACCGCTGCCCTCGCCGTCTCGACCCACTACTCCACCGTTTGACGCGGCAGGCGTCCCATGGTGATAACAAACCACCTTGCCGCTGAGCTCGCCTGTGTCTTTGCGTTATGCCAGTCCGTTCCGCTTAGATGTCTTGGCTGTTCCCGCCGAGACCTCACGCGCACCGTTTTATTCCCACCATCCCTCCCCGTCAGCTCCGCCTGGGAAATTCTGCCAGCTTGCCGGATCCGACGAGATAATGCAGCACTGGGACGGACTTTGCTCGCCAGCTAGCGACCGTGGTGATCTCTGCCAAAAGGACGAGGCCATGAACGCGATCGGCGCTAACGGTGGCGGTTTGTATAAGCCTTGGGGTGGGAACTGGGCCTTCTATGCTGGCGCCACATACAAGCTCAACGAGACAACTTCGTTCTACCTTCGGCTCTCCCGGTGACCAGCTCTCAGTAGCGTCGCGGCAAACGTTGCCCATGGGCTTCTTTTCGATTTCACAGCTACGGCGACTCCAAACTCAGCAGTCGGCAAGATGGAAGCTTCCAACGGGAACTGCCCAATGCGAACAAGAAGAGCAGTGTCGGCAGTAATCCTGCGCCTCGAACGCTCATCCTAACGCCGTGAAGCGTTGAGCTCCGAGGTTGAGCAGACCAAGCCCGCAACACGCTCCAAGAGAACGGCGCATAGAAGCCATACGAGATTGCAGCCTAGCCTCGGGGCCGGGACGTTGTGTCATATCAGACCGGTGGGGATGAAGCCTGCCATCCAGCACCCAGTCAGTTTCAGGTCAAACTTGAACTCCCAGTCGGGTCAGAACGCGATCAACTGGCAGTCCGACGCACTTAAAAATGACAAATGGACCGGGCGCGAGAGAACAAGCTCACACAGCATAAGCGAAGCTCCAGGCGAATCTTGCGCTGGCCGAGGCAGAACCATGTTTAAAGCTGCCTGTTTTCCACCTCGAACCTGTCTGAGTCCGGCCGATCGTCATAGATCGGCCAAAGCATCGGCCAGATGGCTCCCCCAATTACGGTTTGTGCATAGTTGTCAGTGCGATAGGCCTGCCGAACATCGGCCATGATCATCATCGGCAGCATCGATTTGTGTCCAAGCTTGGCAGCGGTGGCAGTGCCGAGGCCCGCAAGTCCGCATGCCGACGATCGGCCAGAAGATCGGCCAAACAATCTGGTCAACTGAAAATTTATGTTTATAATCACGCATTTGGCGGAACCCAAGATCGGCCGATATGGAAGAGAGCGTACAGCGCATCGAACCGGCACGCCTACCCGATGTATCCGAAACTATCTCGGATGCGCTGGTAGAGCTGTCGGCGACGTCGGCTGTTTTGGGCAAAAGCCTGCACTCGCGTACCGCAGCCAACCTAGCCGATCTCGTGCGCATCATGAACACCTACTACAGCAACCTGATCGAAGGCCACGATACGCGCCCGCGCGACATCGAACGGGCGCTGGTCGGAAACTTCGATCGAGACGAGAACCGCCGCAATCTGCAGCTCGAGGCGGCCGCGCACGTTCGCCTGCAAGCCGAGATCGACCGCCTGGCTGCCGATGGGCAGTTGCCGGAACCAGCATCGGTAGGTTTTCTTCGATGGCTGCACGCGGAATTCTATCGCGATGCCGAAGCGCCCATGCTGACCATCAAGGGTGCCGGCCGTGAGTTCGTCATGGCGCCAGGTGAGTGGCGATCGAAGCCAGAGCATGACGTCGCCATCGGCCGGCATGAACCGCCTTCGAGCGATCGCGTCAACGATTTCATGCAATACTTTGCCATGCGTTATCGCTTCGATAAGCTGGGCAAGGCCGGACGCATCCTGACCATTCCTGCCGCGCATCACCGCTTCAACTACATTCACCCGTTTCCGGACGGCAACGGACGCGTCAGCCGATTGATGAGCCACGCCATGGCCCATCAGGCCGGGATCGCCGCGCACGGGCTGTGGTCGATCTCACGAGGCTTGGCACGTGGCGTGAAAAGCCGAATGGATTACAAGAGCATGATGGATCATGCCGATATGCCCCGCCAGGGTGATCTCGACGGACGTGGCAACCTCTCCGAACGCGCGCTCGGCGATTTTACCTTATGGTTCCTGCAGGCGTGTATCGATCAGGTGAGCTTCATGACCGGACTGTTCGATCTCGACACGTTGGCCAAGCGGCTGTATCGCCATGTGGAGCGCAGTGGTCTGAAGCCCGAAGCCGGCCGCCTCGTGGAGGAAGCGCTCACGCGCGGTGAGTTTGACCGCGGCGAGGCATCCCGTATTAGCGGACTACCCGAACGTACGGCGCGTCGACTGTTCAATGACGTAATCGCGCTCGGACTATTGGCGTCGGAAACGCCAAAGGGCCCAGTGTCCCTACGCTTTCCGGCGGACGCTCTGGACGCGCTGTTTCCGAAGCTTTTTCCGGAAACCTAAAAGCATAGGGCGCTCACGATCTTAAGCCACTTCTCCTCGGAACCGGAAAGATTGTCGCCGGATCGCCCGAAGCCGCAGACCACCTCGTCGACAGCATGAGGATGTCGTGTTTGCGCAGCACCGCCTGAACCTTTGGAAAATAATCCTCCTGTGGCACCAGCATGCCGCCGGCGCCCATGATCGGCTCGGCGAGCGGATCAGGGCGTCGAGTTCCTGGGCCAGGCGCGTTGTCCGCCGGCCGGCAGACCATCCAGATAGTGAAATGGCCGCGCCGCGAATATGACGGGAAGCGGCGGCAGGTTGAAGGACTTGTGCATGTGCGGCAGGCCACTCAGCGCCGCGCCCGTGAGCGCCAGCGAGTGGTCGTCGGCGGGCTCGATGGCGCTATCAGGTCGGGGACTCGACCTCTATGATCATCACCGATTTAATTCAAATTTGTCTGTATATATTGACGATTGCACTACCTTCACCTCGTAAACGGCAATGCGGGCGGATAGAGAGGGTCCTATGATATGACAAGCGATTTTTCCGCCGCCCGAGGGCATTTAGATCGAGCGTATGACTACCTTTGTGGGGATGACCCGATGAGTCAAAGGGGCCGCGAAGCCTTGGATCTGCTAATTGAGGCGGTTGCCGTCGAAGAGTTCAAGCAGCCACGCCAAAGCGCGGAGGTGCTAAGGTTTCCGATCGGGCGCCGCTGCTGAGGTCATCTCCACGGCTGCCATGTAGCCTCAGGTGGCAGGGACTCGCCGCCCCGTGAGGGCCGGGAGAACGCATTGGCAAAAGGAAAGCCCACTTGCCAGACCCGCGCCGGCCGGCGTGGTAAGAAGGCCGGCGGATTCCCAAGCGGAGACATTGACGCCGGACTATGACGTTCTTTGCATCGGCAATGCAGCGCCGGCAACACCGCCGCCGGCGTAGGCAGCTTCGGCGGGCGCGCCGCCTTCTTCGGCAGGTGTGGAACGACCTCTCGGCGAGATCTACGCCCACGACATCCACGCCCAGGGCGTCGCCTTCGACACCGAACCGCTAGTGGGACAACCACCGACGGCATGCTCGATGATCTTCGTCACGCCCGATGGCGAGCGCTTATCTCGGCGCCTGCTTCGAACTCGGCCCCGACGATGTCGAACGGGACAAGGCTTCGGGCACCAAGGTCACTTATTTCGAGGGCTATCTGGGGGACCCGCCGCGCGCCAAGCAAGCGATCCGGCAGACCGCGCGGCTGGCGCATGCCGCTGGGCGCGAAGTGTCGATGACGCTGTCGTATTCGTTTTGAGTCGACCCCTACCGCGACGAGTTCGTCGAGCTGATCCGCTCAGGCACGGCAGCAGCAGGTCGTCTGGATCGCCGGGACTATCCGGGTGAGTACGTCGGGGTAGTGTGCTGAGAGTTCTGCAAATTCGCTGAGAGGGGGCGGTCATGGCAGGCTGGTGATTGTTCACGTCACCTGATTCCCGCGAAGGAACGCCACCATGACCAAGACTGAAGTTAAGACCGCCAGCGCTGCCGTCAAAGCAAGGGCATCGGGTTGGACGTGTCCGACGATCATGCCGGCCTGGTGGCAGCGATCGGCGAGGTGATCCCCGAAGCCGCCTGGCAACGCTGCTACGTGCACTTCCTCAGGAACGCGCTCGATCATCTGCCGAGGAAGCACGGCGACGACTGCCTGCAGGAATTGCGCTGGCTCTACGACCGGCGCGATCTCGCAGAGGCCAGGGCTGATCTTGCCGCATGGCTTGCCAAATGGTCGGCCCGCTATCCGGTCTGACAGGCTGGGCCGAGGATGCCATCGAACAAACCCTGACCTTCTTCAGGCTGCCGAGACAGCACCACAAGCATCTCAAATCCACCAACACGCTGGAGCGGCTCAACGAGGAAATCCGCCGGCGCACCTATGTCGTGCGCATCTTCCCCAATACCGAAAGCTGCCTGCGCCTGGTCAGGGCCTTGGCCGTCGAGACCAATGAAAACTGGATGGAGGCCAACCGATACATCAACATGGACGACCTGCGCGAGCACAAGAAGCTCGCTCTGCGCCAAGCCGCATGACCAGCATCATGGCCGCCCCATTTTGCAGAACTTGACGCACACAACCCGCTTTGCTCTCTCTACAAAGGCATCGGAGTTGCCGAGCCGCCACCGCCTTACATGCCACTGAAAGCGCCAGCCCGATGCTGACTCGCGCCATGTGAATTGAGAAGGGAGATCGAGCCGGCTGCGAGTGAGCCCAGGCTGAGATCTAAGCTCATCCACGTGCATGATCAGCTTACGACGGGTAGTCACGGCGTGGATGTGCCCGCGGTTAGGGGGCGTATCCAAGTAAACCCGCTGGGTAGATTGCAGTTCGGAATCCGAGGCACGCTCGCTGCCCGTAGCGATTTGAGGACAGCATTGTACACGATCCAACGCAATGACCGGCCGTCCGGTCTCTCGTGCAATTTAAATTGAAACGTCTGTCTTGCCGCTGCAGGTCGGCCCGTAAATCAAATGGATTAGCATGTGTTTACCGCTTAGAAGCCCTTGTTTTTCGAACTAACTGCCGACAAGAAACTGGATAGGCTGTTCTCGTCGTTCGGTCCAGTTCACCTCGCCTATGTCGACATTTTACGGCGCTTCACTAACCGGGCACCGCACGATGGCAACTCGTTCTCTCCGGCAAAAGATACTCCCTGTGTTAGCTTCCGTGTTGTGTGCTTGCCCTCACCTGCGGGATACGTAAGGCCATCCCTAAAAGCATCGAATGCGGCAGCGACAGCGCGAACCCCAAAGCGATGCTCCCGCCGTACGCGGACAAAACCGTTTTCGAAGTCCACTATTCCGTCCTTGGCCAGCATCGCCAAACGCTCATCTGAACCGCGAAGACGGATCGGATCAGATCCGTGGGCGACACAGATTGCCGGCACGTCAGCCTCGAAATCGCACATTAATCGCTCGATGATTGCGGCTCGCAGGCGGTCGTCGTCTGTGAGGCGATGGCCCTTCGATGTCGCCAGTCGGCCAGCTGCGATGTGCCGGATGTAGAAATCCCGTGTAACTTCGTTTTGAACGTACCCCTGGCCGATGCGGCCGATAGCCGACGCGCCGAAACCGATCAGGGTTCTGCAGGTATCGGCAGAGTAGCCCAACGAGTTACGTCGCAAGCGACCTGTTTCCTGTGCCAGCGCGAGCTCGTCGTGCGGCAAGGCGAAATGGTCGAGCCCGATCTCTCGGTAGCCGGCGGCAACCAGCGTCACGGCGACAGCCGCATGCTGTTCAGCGCGGGCAGCGCTGTGGGGAAGAAATTCCGCCTCGATGAGGCGCTGGTTCTTTATTTGGGATGGGATATGCGAGTAGCCGAACAAGGCAAGCCGGTCGGGGCGCATGGCGACCGCTGCCCTCGCCGTCTCGACGCACGACTCCACCGTTTGACGCGGCAGGCCGTAGATGAGGTCGAAGTTGATCCGGTTTACTCCATGCCGGCGCAGCATTTCCACGGCAGCCGACGTCTGGGCCTCGCTCTGGATTCGGTTGATCGCTTTTTGAACAATGGGATCGAAGCTCTGTACGCCCAGGCTCGCGCGGTTCACGCCGGCCGCTCCCAAGCCTTCCGCCATCTCGGGCGTGAGCGTGCGTGGATCGATCTCGATGGCGACCGTAGCTGTTTTCGAGATGGCGAAGCGGCATCGCAGGAACTCCATCAGAGCGAGGAACTCGGCTGGTCCGATGAGAGACGGCGTTCCGCCGCCGAAATGTATGTCGCTCACGGGCAGCGTCTTCGGCACTCGCTCGCAAACCAGACGGATCTCGTCACGCAGCGCCGCCAGATAGTTGAGGATGGGCGCATCATGGCGGGTGATGGTGGTTGGGAAGCCGCAATACCAGCAGGCTGATCGGCAGAACGGAACGTGCAGATAGAGTGACACCGGATCCTCAGCCGGCAGGTTCCTGAGCCATGCCTCATAAGCCTCGGCGCCGACCGCCCCGGAGAACTCCGACACAGCCGGATAGATAGTGTACCAAGGCAGCCGGGCCTCTCGAAATTTCGTGGTCTGCAAAGGCACAATCCCATACTGATAACAACCAACCCTACCCACCGCGCCCCCCTGGGTCCTTGCGCTATGTCAGTCCGTTCCGTTTGGGCTCGAATCTAGATCTTTTTAGCAATGGGCGCCGTTCAGTCTTAGGCTGGACAGCGATGGTCTGAGCACCTGGTCACCGACTGATGATGGTGATCCGTCAGAACCCTCACGCGCCCCTTTTGTTCGACTATCCCATCCCTTCCCTTCACCTGCGCCTCGGAGATTCTACTGAGCGCAGCTGCCGCAATGGGCGAGACATACGGGCTTGGGACCAGATTTTGCTCGCCAGATAGTGCCGGCCCCCTTAGTGAACTCTGCCATGTCGATGAGCTCGTTGTTTGAATTGCTGGCAAGATGCATTAGCTGTGGCGCGCCGCTTTCAGGACGAGAACCTGCTCGGCGCGACAGTCCTGTCCGCCGCAATGCCAAGGCAGGCGCCCTACTGGCTTTGATGCAAGGCTGCAGCGCGTAGTTGTCGACCATCAGCTCGCCAAAATGACGGCGTCGTGCCGAGCGGTCCCGCCGCATGATGCCTCAACGTCGGGCTCACCACAAACAATGCTCTCCCCATGAACGAAACTGTCGCGAAGCGAACAGTCGAACCGTAGCCGAAACGTTTTCCGTTCGTGCTTGGGTGGATCCGCAAGGCAAAAACAAGGAAGTGCGAACCAAGGTCCGCCCGCACAATTGAGCTTCAAGCCGCAGCTGGTCGTCAGGCTGGCACGTCATTTGCGGTCGAATGCAGGACCGTTTGTGACGCCTACCTCTACCAGCTGAGTTGACTGTGATGATTGTACAAAACTTTGCACACCTCCATTTCGGCGATAATTACGTTATCGGCAGCTAAAACCAAATATTTTACAACAATGACCAGAGTACATTCTAGTCCTTCCTTCAGGGCTTAGCTGACGGCCCAGCACAACTGCGCGCGTTTCAAAGTTGTTCTCAGAATCACTCGTGTCCATCACTTTATTATTAAAGCGGAGATCGACAATGACCATTAGGAGCCTCCTCCTCGGCTCAACTGCGGCACTGATTGCCGTTTCCAACGCTCGCGCCGTCACCACCGCCGCCGAGCCTGACCCGACTGAGTACGTCAAGATCTGCAACGTCTACGGCTCGGGCTACGTCTACATTTCAGGCACCGAGACCTGCCTGCGAATCGGCGGCTCTGTCCGTTACAACGTCGGATTGTTTGATCACGCAAGAACCTCGGATGTGAGGACTGGTGAGCATCAGGGCACATGGCAAAACAACACGCGCTTCACATTGAAAACTTGGACCGGCCAGGAGACCGAACTCGGCACGTTGAAGACCTACACCGAAACCCGCATGAACTTCGGCAACCGCCACACTTCGGTTTCGGACAGTTCTCGGTCCTATGCCTTCAACGGAGACAGCACCTTGACTTTCGCCTGGATTCAGCTTGGTGGCCTCCGAGTTGGTAAGGACTGGTCGGCCTTCGACATGTTTATTGGCGGCGCGGGTGACGTACTCAACCAGACGCCGGTTCCGTACGGCTCTTTCGATACCAATGTGGTTCAGTACTACTTCGACGCCGGGAACGGCTTTTCGGCCGTGGTTTCGCTCGAAGAAGGCTCGGGCGTGGTCGGCACAATCGACAGCTACGCACCGCACGTAGTCGGCGGCTTGAAATACACACATGGCTGGGGCGCGATCACCGGCGTTGCCGCTTATGATAGCAACTACGAATCGGTGGCCGCCAAGGTCCGTGTCGACATCAATGTCACCAACGAACTGTTGCTGTTCGGAATGCTCGGCTACGGTTCCAACGGCAAGCTCAACGACGACTCCACGAACGCCATCGACGCTCATGGTCGCGGCTTCTATAAGAGTTGGGGCGGGAACTGGGCTTTCTGGGCTGGCGCCACTTACAAACTCAACGAGACAACTTCGTTCAACCTTCAGCTCTCCGGTAATCAGCTCAAGAACCATGGTGTCGCTGCAAACGTCGCGTATGCGTTTCTTCCAGATTTCACAGTTACGGCGGAACTCGACTATGGCCGATACGGTAACTTCGCCGTCGGCAAGGTGGACGGCGCTTCCAACATGAATTGGACCAACGCCAACAAGAAGAGCAGTGTCGGCGGAATGCTGCGTTTCGAACGCTCATTCTAACGGATGAAAGGGCGCTGAGGCAGGCATCGCATGTACTTGTCGTCGGCGGATCGGACTCCAGTGGGGGTGCCGGAATCGCGCGCGATATCGAGACGCTCTCCTCCATGGGCGTGCGCAGCTGCCTTGCCGTCACTGCGGTGACGGTGCAAACACACGACAGCGTCACGGACATCCTTCATCTGCAACCCGGTCTGGTGGCCGATCAGATGCGTGCAGCGATCTCGCGGGCGTCGCGGCGTAGTGAGCGCGGGCGCGGCCGTGATGATCGTGGCGGGAGGGAGAGGTAAGGAGCGTCTTTCCTTTGAGAATTCGCGTTTACGGGTACCCACGATGCAACGGGCGAGTTTTTCAAAGAGGCGCGTCCTCCTTCGAAGCGCTTCGGAGGGCCAGGCTCTAGGCTCGCCCCGAGCCCCTGCGTAGCCTGCGGGGGAGCTGGGTCTCGGCCCATCCGGGTAACGATCCTTCGCGCGGCTATGGAAACGATCGCATTTGCCGATTATCGTATAAAAAACTTGTTATCGCACGACTTAAAAAACTTGCAACTCCACAGCATCATTGACTTGTCGCCTATCAGCACTATATACTTGTAATCGCACAGCTCTAAAAACTTGCAAAGGCACGGCCATGGCCAAGCCCCATGAAAAAGTCGCTGAATCACTGGCCGTCCTCAAAGAGCTGCAGGAGGGTGGGCGGCGCATATTCAAGTCAGATGAGCTGACCCGCGTCCACCGTGAGCGGCTGCTGCAGAACGGGTTCCTGCGCGATGTTATCAAAGGCTGGCTCATGTCGACCGGCCCGCAGGCACAGCAGCAAGACACCACCCCCTGGTACGCGAGCTTCTGGGAGTTCTGCTCCCTTTACTGCAATGACCGGTTCGGCAAGGACTGGTTCCTGTCACCGGAGCAGTCGCTGCTTCTGCACGCGGAAGCGCCCACTATTCCGCCTCAGGTGGTGGTGAACACCCCCAAAGGCACGAATAACAAAATCGACCTGCTGTTCGGCACTTCGCTCTATGACCTCAAGGTCAAGGAGACGCCGGCCGAACTGACAGAGAAAAACGGCCTGCGCGTGTTCACTGTCGAGGCCGCCCTTACCCGGGTGCCGGAAGCGTTCTTCCAGCGCGCCCCTATCGAGATGCAGATCGCCATGGCGTCGGTGCGCGACGTATCAACCGTTCTGGCCCTGCTGCTTGATGGCGGCCATTCCGCCGTGGCGGGACGGCTTGCGGGGGCCTTCCGTCGCGTAGGACGCGACTCCTTTGCCGATGAAATCGTGCCCGCCTTCAAAGCCGCCGGCTATGACGTGCGCGAATCCGATCCGTTCGCGGGACAAATTGGAGTGACAACCATTGCGGCGGGCGTACCGCCGTTGGTCGCCCGCCTGCGCGCGATCTGGCAATCGCAGCGCGAAGCCATCATCGAGATATTCCCGAAGGCACCCGGACTGCCGTCCGACAAAGACGCCTATATGAAGTTCGTCGAGGATATCTACGAAAGCGACGCCTACCATTCGCTGTCGATAGAAGGGTACAGCGTCACCCCGGAACTCATCGACCGGGTGCGCGAGGGGAGCTGGAATCCGGAGATTGATGAAGAGGACCGCAAGAACCGGGATGCGCTTGCCGCGCGTGGCTACTACCTCGCATTCCAGAAGGTCAAAGACTCTGTTGCCGCGATCATCAACGGCAAGCCAGCCGGCGCGTTGACGCGGGACACTCACCGGGAGTGGTACCGGGAGCTGTTCGCGCCGTCAGTGACCGCCGGCATCCTCAAAGCCAGCGCGCTTGCGGGATATCGCAATCACCCTGTGTACCTGCGCGGCTCGCAGCACGTGCCGCCGCGTACCGAAGCGGTGGCCGATGGTATGAATGAGCTGTTCGACCTGCTGGAGTCGGAGAAGGAGGCCTCCGTGCGTGCCGTGCTGGGGCATTGGCTTGTGGGCTATGTGCACCCCTATCCGGACGGCAACGGACGAATGGCGCGGTTCCTCATGAACGCGATGCTGGCTTCAGGCGGTTACCCCTGGACAGTCGTCAGAGTCGATGACCGGAAGGCCTACCTCGCAGGGCTGGAGGAGGCGAGCGGCAATATGAATGTGAAAACGTTCGCCGCCTTTCTCGCCGAACGGGTGAAGTGGTCTATGGAGAAGGCGGCGTGAGGTCGGTGCTGTGCCATGTTTAACTTGCTTGTCTCGGGCCACGGCGAGTGGTGGGAAACACCGCCGTTCACGTCAACTATTGACCGGTTCAAGGAATATAGCGGCGCCGAGGCCGAGGCTATCGACCTCGCGCGCCCTGAAACATTGCGCCGGCTGGAGGAAATCCCGGCGCTGTTGATGTACGAAGTCGGGGCGGGAGGCCCGCACGCGCGCGCGTGTCCGGAACGGCCGCGTACGCAATATCGTTCGGCGCGGACACGAACTGGCCTTCACCTTCGAGCCCTATCCGGAACATGCCTTTCTCGACCGGTCAGCGGTGTTGAGAACTGCGGACCGGCTGGGCATTCAACAGTTCGAACAGCACCGTACGCACTGGGCAATCAAGGATGGTGACATTCCGGCCGAGCTGATTGCCACCGGCACCGCTGAACGGGCGCAGCGCACCGTTGCCGTGGTTGCGGCAGAATATGTAGAAGCGCGCCGCGAGGGACGAAGGAGAGAAGCTGCCGAACTGGCCGAAGAACTGGAGGATTTTCCTCCCTCGCTGGAGAAAGCACTGTCGCTCGTGCCGGCGCGTATCCTTCAGCAGCCGACACCCGAATTATACCCGATCCTTGGGATAGAGCCCCGCACGCCCGAAGGCCGCAACGCCGTCGTGGCCGTCGTCGCAAGGGATCACAATCGGCAGGACTTGCCTGCCGACTGGTCTTATTCGCTGGCGTGGTTCCTGGACCTTTACGGCAGCGCGACGGAAGCGGGGCGCCTTGACGGCGCGCTGGCCGAATGCGCAACGCATATGATCGCGCTCGGCACCGGCGAGGGAGAAGCCGCCGCCCCGGTTGAAGATATCGCTACGCACTCTGGCGCTGGTCGCGAAGCCCGAAACTTATCGGCGATCTGCGCCGGGAATCGCTGAGATAGCGCAGGAGGTTTTGTCGCTTACCAAAATCAACCGGAACTCGACCCAGATCAACCAGAAGCTTCCCATTCCCATTCTAGCAGCCAGAAGAGTGGGTGAGCTTTTGAAATATCTATCCGAGGAATCGATAAGCTCAGACTATCGCAAGTATACATAGCTTTTTCTGTTATAGGGTTAGCTCGGCTGCAGGAAAAGAGCCCCGGATAAACTTCAGCACGAAAGCAGAATTGAATGAAGGTGGGCTACACCGAGTTCTCATTTGGGTATGCCTTCACGGAAAACCTTATCCGGTCATCGTCAGCCGCACCTGTAGGCGCGCCGGTCTTTCCAAACCTCATACAGGAGGGGCATTCTGGCTTTGACATCCGCATCAATTTCGGGGTTCCGCTGTTTTTCCAGTACAAGCTTCCGGAGCTGATGAAGCGAGGAACTGCCTTTGAGATTGCGAGCGGACATTGTCCCGGTTTGTCGATACCATTTTTTCGGATTGCGATGATGCGCAGGGATGTGTCGCGTCAGCATGAACTGCTTCTTCGGCTTGAGGCGCGCTATCCGTCAAACGTCTTCTATGCGGCTCCTTGTATTGCAAACATCAGCGATTTCGACCGCTCTTATAATGGAGCAACCGTAGCACGGCAGTCCATTTTCGTCTCACCAGGGGATATTGGGCCCTTGCCAGACGACAAAGCGCACAGCCTTGCGCAAACCTGGACTGGCAACTGGATATTTTTGCTCGAACCCAAGCCACCAAAGTTCGAACATTTGATGATCTCGCTGCGCTCTTTAAGGAGCAGTTCGCCGAGAAGCGTTTTGCGGAAGTCGGCGAGGCGGCGCGTGAGATGCGCGAAAACGTACTTGAGCTTGCTTCGCCGTCAATGCGGCAAGCCGAACAGCTCATTGCTGAACGGGTCGGCGCGATACGCATTCAGATTCTAGACGGCGCAGCCAGACCGCCCGAGGAAGAGCGCGCAGGCACTGACATTCTCGTAGCGCGGGAAATTGCGCGTGTCGATCTTGGCGTCGACCTGCTGGTGGCCCAACCACGCTAACGACATCATACCTCGCTGATTAGCCCAGCTTTTGTCTAGAGGCCACAGTTATGAGACTACGAACTACTTGGCCGGGAAGAAGATCGGATTGAAAGCGAACCTTCCTTGTCATCTTTGCATCACGGTCAGTCTGCACGAGATTGACCGCTGCAAGCCGGGAGCAAGACCGGGCTGCGCAAACGTTGCAACAGATCCTTCAAGGAAATTCATAGACTCTTAGCAACTCCGGTTCGCTGTGAATGGTAGGCTTATTGCAACGTTTGAGTCAGTGGGGTTCGAACCGTGGCTTCTTCTCCGACCCGCCGAACTGCGTGCAATTTCGGCTAAAGGCAATGGCAAGAAGAGCGTCCATCTTGTTTGTTCGACACAGCCATATCGGCTCAAAACAGTATCTTCACGGCCACCGAGATTGTCCGGTCGGTGGACAAGCAACCATATTATTTGGTTCGAAAGTTGCAACATCTGTGGAGAACGCGAAATGACAAATTCAGTAGGACGAGTGCCCAGGCTTTCCAAGTGGCTTGGTCCTGACCAATGCTGACACTGGTCAGTCGCCTACGGACGGCGCATTTAGATCGCCTTCGAATTTTAGGCCTTTGCGCGCACGCGGACCTAATTGTCTGCCAGCTAGCGGAGATTCTGGGTCTGCGTCGTGAGCACGTTGTACGACACGTCCGGCTGCTGGCCAGAGCCGACTTTTTTTACTGCAACGAACAACGCCCGTGGTGCTCGTACCATCTCAAAGCAGCAGGTAAGGACGGCGGGCTGGTTCAGTTGTTGGTTGATCTCCTGCCGCACGGCGATGGCTATCACAAACGAGACCTTCAATGGCTCGAAGCGACACAAGACGCGCCGTTGAAGGGGATCGCATGCTTGACCGTGAAATAGATCAGTCCAATTGGAGCGCGAAACCACCATGGACAACTCCGCCGACGGCGCCATCGCGCCGCGCGACACTTACGGACGGTCTCGCTTGGCGGCGGTTGATTGCCGCGTTCACGAACTGCTTCTAAGACAGGAGCGGCAGGAGCGGACGACGCTCAAACTGATCGCATCTGAGAACTTTGCCTCCTCGGCCGTGCTGGAAGCGACCGGTTCGATTTTCACGAACAAGTACGCCGAGGGGTACCCCGCTGCGCGCTACTACGCGGGAAACGAGATCGTTGATGAGCTTGAAACCCTCGCCATTGAGCGCTTGAAAACATTATTTGGCAGCGAACACGCCAACGTCCAGCCTTATTCCGGCTCGCCGGCCAATCAGGCTGTCTACCGCGCGCTTTTGAGCCCCGGTGACAAGATCATGGGCTTGCCCCTTCCGGAAGTGGGCCATCTGACTCATGGTTGGGCCATCAACTTTTCCGGGACTGACTATCAACGCGTCCCTTATGGGCTGCACGACAAGACGCAGCAAATTGACTATGACCGCTTGCACGAGACAGCCAAGCGGGAATGGCCGCGGCTCATTTGGGTCGGCGCGACTGCTTATCCGCGTGTCTTTGACTACGCGGCAATGGCAGAAATCGCTCTGGAAGCGAACTCCTATCTCGTGGCCGACATCGCGCACATCAGTGGCCTGATTGTCGCTGGAGAGCATCCGAATCCCGTACCCCATTGCGACGTCGTCAGCAGCACGTCTCACAAGTCGATCCGCGGTCCCCGCGGTGGCTTCATTTTGTCAAGGAATGAAGATCGTTATCAAGCGCAGTATCATTCGAAGGGCAAATGCAATTTCGCCAGACGAATAGATCGCGCTGTCTTCCCTCAACTGCAAGGCGGCCCCCATATGAATGTTATCGCGGCGCTAGCTGTCGCTTTGAGGGAAGCCGCAGACCCGTCCTTCCGCAGTTACGGCCAACAGATTGTCAAAAATGCCAAGGCTCTGGCCCACGCGCTTCTGGACCGAGGTTATGACCTGGTCACCGGGGGCACTGACAATCACATGCTAATCCTTGATCTTCGCGATCGACCACTATCAGGCAATGCCTATGCCGAGCGGTTAGCGAAGGCAGGCATCATTACGAACTTTAATATGGTGCCGGGGGACCCGCGCCATCCTGAGGTCACAAGCGGAATTCGCCTGGGGGCGCCAGCAGTGACGTCAATGGGCTTGCGCGATGTGGAAACCGTGCAAATTGCTGGCTTCATGGACTCCGTCCTCCGGCGAGCCAGAAGACGAAGATCTCCATGCCTGCGTGCGAAGAGACGTTGCCGACTTGTGCGCTGCGTTCGAGGTCCCGGGCCTCACCGACAGGTAAGGTGGGCTGCAAAATGCCCCATACAACTCCAACACCCGAAGCGAGGCATTTCATGGCTAGGCAGTTCGTGTTCTCTTCCGAATCGGTTGGCGCGGGACACCCGGATAAGTTGGCCGACAACATCTCGGATGCCATCCTCGATGCCATCCTCCGCACCGATCCCAAGGCGCGCGTCGCCTGTGAAGCGTTGGTAAAATCAGGGATGGTCGTTCTGGCTGGCGAGATTACCAGCGATGCGCAGGTGGATTATAGCCAAGTTGCGCGCGATACGATTCTCGATATTGGATACGACAACGAGGCCGTCGGCTTTGACGGCCGGCGTTGCTCCGTCGTTCATGCACTCACCGAGCAGTCGCCCGACATCAGCCAGGGCGTTGACGAGGGACGAGGGCAGGACCTCCAACAGGGAGCGGGAGATCAGGGCCTCATGTTCGGCTACGCATGCCGCGAAACCGATACTCTGATGCCTTTGCCGATCCAGCTCGCTCATCGCTTGACGAAACAACAGGCAGATGTCCGGAAAGCACGACAGCTTGGCTGGTTGCGTCCTGACATGAAATCCCAAGTCTCAGTGCGCTATGAGGGGTTGCGCCCGGTCGCCCTGGATACCATCGTCGTATCGACCCAACATGACGAGCAGGTCTCGCAAGAGACGGTCCGCGAGGGCGTCATTGAGGAAATCATAAAGCCTGTCCTGCCGACCCACCTGGAGACGGAAGGCATCAGAATTCTGGTCAACCCGACGGGGAGGTTCGTAGTCGGCGGGCCGCGCGGCGACTGCGGTCTCACTGGACGCAAGATCATCGTCGATTCCTATGGTGGGATGGGTCGTCACGGCGGCGGCGCCTTTTCGGGCAAGGACCCGTCCAAGGTTGACCGCTCAGCTGCCTATGCGGCCCGGTATGTCGCAAAGAATATCGTCGCTAGCGGACTTGCGGACGTCTGCGAGGTGCAGCTTGCTTACGCAATCGGCGTGGCCAGTCCGGTTTCTGTCATGGTCAACACGTTCGGAACAGCGAGGGTTGAGGAAAGAAGGATCGAGCGCCTCATTCTTGAGTTGTTCGATCTCAGACCGAAGGGCATTATCAAGATGCTTGATCTCTTACGCCCTATATACCGCAAGACCGCGACCTATGGCCATTTCGGCCGTGAAGAGCCTGATTTCACCTGGGAGAAGACAGACAGGGCCGACGAATTGCGTCGCGAGGCAGGACTTGCCGCCCCGTGAGGGCTGGCGCCGAACGGATTGGCAAGCGCAAAGCCCATTCCCACTGGCCAGACCCGCCCGCGCCCGGCGTGACAGAAAGCCGGTGGTTTTTTGGCGGAGACATGAATTGATGCCGGACTATGACGTGCTTTGTATCGGAAATGCCATCGTCGACATCATCGCCCAGTGCGATGAGGCGTTCCTGGAGACCAACGGCATCATCAAGGGCGCGATGAATTTGATCGACACGAGGCGCGCCGAACTGCTCTACAGCCGCATGGGCCCGGCCATTGAAGCCTCGGGCGGCAGCGCCGGCAACACGGCGGCGGGCGTGGCCTCCTTCGGCGGTCGCGCCGCTTTCTTCGGCAAGGTCTCCAACGACGCGCTCGGCGAAATCTACGCGCATGACATCCATGCCCAGGGCGTCGCCTTCGACACCAGGCCGCTTAACGGCGAACCGCCGACAGGGCGCTCGATGATCTTCGTCACGCCCGACGGCGAGCGCTCGATGAACACCTATATCGGCGCCTGCGTCGAGCTCGGGCCGGAGGACGTCGAGGCCGACAAGGCGTCGGGCGCCGCCGTCACCTATTTCGAGGGCTATCTGTGGGACCCGCCGCGCGCCAAGGAGGCGATCAGGCAGACGGCTAAGCTCGCCCACGCCGCCGGGCGCGAAGTGTCGATGACATTGTCGGATTCGTTCTGCGTCGACCGCTACCGCGACGAATTCCTCGATCTGATGCGCTCCGGCACCGTCGACATCGTCTTTGCCAACAGCCACGAGATCAAGTCGCTCTACCAGACCGCGTCATTCGACGAGGCGCTGGCGCGGATCCGCAAGGACTGCAAGATCGCCGCCGTCACCCGCTCGGAAAAGGGCTCGGTGATCGTGCGCGGCGACGAGACCGTGACCATCGAGGCGACCAGGATCCGCGAGCTGGTCGACACCACCGGCGCCGGCGACCTCTATGCCGCAGGCTTCCTCTACGGCTACACGCAAGGCCGCAGCCTGAAGCAGTGCGGCGACCTCGGCTCGCTGGCAGCCGGGCTGGTCATCCAGCAGATCGGCCCAAGGCCACGGCAGAATCTGCGCCGAGAGGCGGAGCAGGTGGGATTGCTGTAGGTGGCGAGCCAAGAACCAGCTGCCCAGCCTCCTTAATCCAGCCCGAGCCTTTTCTTCAGTTCCGCATTCTCCTTGCGGAGACGATCGGCAAGCAGGCTCTTTAGCCGCTTGTTTTCTTCCTCGAGCGCGACGAGATCCTTCAGCCCGTCACTGTCCGCCGCCGGCGCCGCCGCCTTCTTCCAAAGATAATATGTCTGTTCCGAGATGCCGGCTTGCTTCACCGCGCTCTTGAGAGTAGCGCCGCCGCCGATCGAGGTCTCGATCTGCGCCAGCTTCTGGGCACGATCCTTCGCGGAGTAGCTCTTTCGGCCTGTTCGCGCTGACGGCGGTGCTTCAGTGGTCGCGGATATCGGCTTGGCGCCCTCCTTGCGGGCAGGCGCGCTCGCCTCAGCTTCTGGCTTCCTCGACCGCCGCGCTCTCGTCTTCGGTTTTGGCGTTTCCGCTTTGTCTGCCGGTGCGCTAGGAACTACTGCTGACTCGGTTTCCAGGGGATTGGCCATGAAATGCTCCACTCGCGGTTTGTGCAAAGGTTCAGCATCAAGGGCCACTACAGTAGAGTCAACAAGCTGACGATTTAACGGCTCGACTTCCTTTGTTGTCTCGGCCATCGCGGCGGCGATGTCGAAATTGCCCCAGATGGAACGTGCGGATTTTTGATAAATGCGCTTTTGTTTGACTTCCACGGTGAATGGTCGCGTCTGCCGCCTCATAGTTCCTTCCTGAATAGAAGAATGAAGTCGCCGCTCGAATTTTTGGCGCTTCCTGCTTAGCGCGGAGCATTATCGTATAGCCGCTCAACGGGCAAGTGATGCCGGTCTTCGATGGCTGACCCATCTGGGGAGATTTGAGCGGCTTCGCGCGTCCTGCGCATGCCTGTAAGGCCGCCAAGTTTTCTGGGTTAGCAGGCGCGCCACTGTGGCAGCTTGGCTTGTACGGCGAGGCCATGGTTGAGTGAGGCGAACCAAAGCCCCGCGCTCGATCCCGAAGCTTCCCACAATGGCGAAGAGAACATCTTCACTCGTTCCTTTTCAGCACAAGACCTTCCGTTCGCTATGGTCGGCTGCACTCGTTTCGAACCTTGGCACCCTGGTGGAAGGTGTGGCGGCGGCTTGGCTGATGACGAGCATCGCCACCTCCCATGGAATGGTGGCGCTCGTCCAGTCATCGACCACCCTCCCCTACATGATCTTCTCGCTCGCGGCGGGAGCGCTCGCGGACAACTTTGACCGTCGCCGGATCATGTTGACTGCGCAACTGCTGATGGTCTGCGTATCCGCCTTCCTGGCGTTCCTGACCTATGCGGGGGAAATGACACCCTGGGCCCTTCTGGGTCTCACCTTCCTGATCGGCTGTGGTTGGGCATTGCACGATCCCTCTTGGCAAGCCTCGATGGGGGATATCCTGCCTCGCGAACACCTGCCTAGCGCGGTTGCGCTCAACGGCATGAGCTACAATCTCATGCGCAGCATCGGGCCGGCGATTGGCGGCATAATCGTGGCCACAGCCGGTGCGGCCTTCGCGTTCCTCTTCAACGTCTTTTGCTACTTCGCTCTGATCGCTGCGCTGTTGCGGTGGAAAGCCGTACGGGCACGACAAGCGCTGCCGCGGGAGGCTTTCGGCAGTGCGATGGCGGCGGGCTTCCGTTACGTGCTCTTGTCGCCGAACCTTCTCAAGGTGATGTGCCGGAGTTTCATTTTCGGCCTCACCGCCGTTGTCATTTTGGCTCTCCTGCCGTTGGTTGCTCGCGAACAGGTCAAAGGGACCGCGGTCACCTACGGCGTGATGCTTGGCTTCTTCGGCCTGGGAGCGATTTGCGGCGCGCTCCTCATCGGGCGGGTCCGAGAAGTTCTCTCCAACGAATGGGTCATTCGCGGAGCGTTCTTTATATTGGCGATCAGCTGCTTCTTTCTGGCATGGAGCGAGCACGTTTGGCTGAGCTGTCTGCTCCTCATGCCAGCCGGTGCGGCCTGGATTCAATCATTCTCGCTATTTAACGTCACAGTGCAGCTTTCGGCACCGCGGTGGGTGGTTGGACGCGCCCTGTCTCTCTATCAGACGGCCACATACGGCGGCATGGCGGCGGGAAGCTGGCTTTGGGGCGAACTGGCGGACGTCCAAGGTGTTTCGGGAGCCTTCCTCGTCGCCAGCGTGGTTCTTGTGATTGGTGGACTGATGGGGATCGTTCTGCGTCAGCCGGATTTCGAAACGCTCAATCTGGATCCGACCAACAAGTTCAGCGAACCGACGCTGCAACTTGACCTTCGGCCACGAAGCGGTCCGATCATGGTGATGGTCGATTATCGTATCGATCAGAGAGATGTCCCAGAATTTCTCAGTGTGATGACATCGTGGCGAAAAGCGCGGCTGCGAGATGGCGCCAGACAATGGGCGTTGCTGCGTGACCTGGAAAAGCCCGAACTATGGACCGAGTGCTATCATGTGCCAACCTGGGTCGAGTATGTTCGCCACAACAACAGGCAGACCCAGGATGACGCCGAAATCGTTGCGCGCCTGGAAGCGCTGCACCGTGGCGATTGCCCGCCCAAGACGCATCACAAGATCGAACGCCAAACCGTGCGCGTGCACGACGATTTGCCGCTCAGGCCTCATTTGGACAGGACTTGAGCTGGCCCGGTGGTTTGAGCCGGGTTACCTTGAGCCGGTGGGCTGCGAACAAGCAATTCGAGACGTCGGCCTCGATCCTCCGCAACACGCCGCTGCGCCGGGCCTCGGGTGCTCCCCTCGAAATCGTTGTGTCGTATCACCGAGGGCATCACGGCCAACACCTTCCACATGGGCAACAGCCTCGCCATTGAGTCGAATGTGGTCGCGAGCAGATCACCAAAGAAGCGGTCGGAACCTCGGAGCCGAAGTTCGACGCCGAGGTGGCGTTCGCATGATGAGGGAAGCAGCACCACGGCACTTGCCGGTATGTTTGCCGCCGGCAGCCGACGAACTCCTATCCTCCTGGACCGCTGTGCATCATTGCTTTGATTTACCGGCCGCTCAAGGCTTCCACAGTTTTCGCTTTCGAGGCGACCTTTGGGGACATGCCAACGGAAATTTAATATAACGACATAAACATTTCTTTATGCGGCGTTGACAAAGAAGCGAACTGCTGTGATTGTCTCCCGTGTCGTGGTTCTCCGTACGGCGCTGCCGCAGCGGAGCTAAGAGGGAAGCCGGTGCGATGCCGGCGCTGCCCCCGCAACTGTTAGCGGCAAGCCAACCCCACTCATGTCACTGAGGCGAATAGCCTTGGGAAGACGGGTAGAGGCTATGACCCCGCGAGCCAGGAGACCTGCCACGGCGAATTACGTCCACGGGCGGGGTGTCTCGGTGGCCGCTGCAGCCTGGCGTTCGTGCCGGCGTGCTAGCGCCTTCCTTGTCACCGACGCCCCAACCATCGGGGTATGGCATGACTGTCTCTCAGCAAATTCCTGTAGCAACGCTCGGCGTGCCGCGCTTCGGTCGTCGGCGAGAACTGAAATTCGCGCTTGAAAGCTACTGGTCCGGAAAATCTTCCGCCGCCGACCTTCTCACGACGGCGAAGGCGCTCCGTGCCGCTAGCTGGGAGGAGCAGCACGATCGCGGCGTGTCGAAAATCCCGTCGAACGACTTCTCGCTTTACGACCATGTGCTCGACACCGCAGCCATGGTCGGCGCCGTTCCATCCCGTTACGGCTGGAATGGCGGCGAGGTCCCACTTGACATCTACTTCGCAATGGCGCGCGGCAACCAGGGTCAGACGGAGGATTGTGGACACGTTGGCCACCAGCAGGCGGCTCATCGGCCTGATGTAACCGCGATGGAAATGACCAAGTGGTTTGACACCAACTATCACTACATTGTGCCGGAACTCGACGATGATCAGACGTTCGCCCTCTCGTCGACGAAACCGGTCGACTACTTCCTCGAGGCTAAAGCTCTCGGCATTCACACACGCCCAGTCATCCTTGGACCGATCACCTTCCTCAAGCTGGCGAAATCGCCTGCCGAAGGATTCGATCCCATCGCGCTCCTGCCGCGGCTGCTGCCCGTCTACGAGCAACTCCTGCAGAGGCTGAAGCTGTCGGGAGCCGACTGGGTGCAGATCGATGAGCCAGCGCTTGTCCTCGATCTGAACCCGAACGAACGAGCTGCGTTCGAATTCGCCTATGGCCAGCTGTCAAAAGCCGCGCCCGAGTTGAAGATCATGCTGGCTACCTATTTCGGGCCGCTGGGAGACAATCTCGAAACCGCAGTTTCTTTGCCCCTGGCCGGGCTGCATATTGATCTCGTGCGCGCTCCCGAGCAGCTGGAAATGGTGGGTCGGCTCGCTCCGAAGGATCTGGTGCTCTCGCTTGGCCTGATCGATGGCCGCAACGTCTGGCGTGCGAACCTGCCCGCCATTCTCGACCGCATCAAACCGATCGTCGCCGGCTGGCCCTTGGACCGCGTCGAGATCGCGCCTTCTTGCTCGATGCTGCATGTGCCGATCGACCTGCGCATGGAGACGGAACTCGAGGCGGACATCAGGTCGTGGCTCGCCTTCGCGGCCCAGAAGACCGACGAGCTGGTCTTGCTGGCCCGGGCCCTGTCCCAAGGCAGGGATGCGGTGGCAGGCGCGTTGAAAGCGTCTGCCGAGGCTGCCGCCACTCGCGCGACATCCACGAAGATCCATGACCCACTTGTTGAGGGGCGGATCGCCAGCATTGACGACAGCATGAAGCGACGAGAGAGCGCTTTTGCCAAGCGCTCCAGAGTCCACGCCGGCACGCTCGGGCTGCCGCCGTTCCCGACGACGACCATCGGATCCCTCCCGCAGACGCCGCAGGTACGCAGGGCGCGGGCCGCTCATGCGAAGGGCCAGCTGAGCTATGTCGACTACGAGACCTTCCTGAAGAAGGAGATCGAGGCTGCAATTCGCTGGCAGGAAGAGATCGGGCTGGACGTGCTGGTGCACGGTGAGTTCGAACGAAACGACATGGTACAGCATTTCGGCGAGCAGCTGTCCGGCTTCGCCTTCACCCAGCATGCCTGGGTGCAGAGCTATGGGTCGCGTTACGTGCGCCCCCCCATCATCTTCGGCGACGTATCGAGGCCCAATCCGATGACGCTGCGCTGGTGGCAATTCGCCCAGTCGCTTACGGAATACCCTGTGAAGGGAATGCTCACAGGCCCAGTGACCATTCTCAACTGGTCTTTTGTTCGCGACGACGTACCCCGCTCCGAGGCATGCCGCCAGATCGCGCTTGCCATCCGCGACGAAGTGACGGATCTCGAATGGTCCGGCGCAAGGATGATCCAGATCGATGAGGCCGCGTTTCGCGAAGGATTGCCACTGCGCCAGTCTGATTGGAACGACTATCTCGACTGGGCTGTCGAATGCTTCCGGATCGCTTCAACGGGTGTAAAGGACGCGACTCAAATCCATACCCACATGTGCTATTCGGAGTTCAACGAGATCATCGACGCGATCGCTGAAATGGATGCGGATGTCATTTCGATTGAGACGTCGCGCTCGAAGATGGAACTGCTGGACGCCTTCACGAGCTCCAAATATCCGAACGAAATCGGTCCCGGGGTCTATGACATTCACTCACCACGCGTCCCGGAAGTCGGCGAGATTTCGGACCTCGTCATGCTTGCCCGCGAGCGACTGTCGGATGCCCAACTGTGGGTAAACCCGGACTGTGGCCTCAAAACACGCAAATGGGAGGAGGTCCGCCCTGCCCTCATGAACATGGTCGCTGCAGCACGTGCGCTCCGGGAGAAAGTGCAGGCCTGAGGCTTCCTGCTTCCTCATCATGTGGTGAGTTACCGGTTGCCGCATGTCGGCCGTAAAAGTGCAAAACGCGATCACATCCCTTGAAATAAGTCGCTCGAGCGAAAGTGTGCAATTTCCTTCGCCACGTGTCCTAATCGCGCAGGAATATGAATGTGGACAATACGACATGGATTACTCAGTCTAGCTCTGGACTCCTTGGAAAGGCTGGACTCCTTGAGCCACAAGGGGTTCAGACTTCCAAGGGAACTCAACTGGCGGTATTGCTTAAGCAGCGCGCAGCCCCTGCCGCGATCTGCGCAATCAGATTCCACGTCGACTAAATGGTAGAATATTTTTTAGAAAAGCGCCTCGCTATGATTGAGGCAGGCGCTTCTGTTTTGCATGAACCTGAGGGGGAGGCACCCACAGAGCGTCAGGCAAGAGCAGTTTGTTTGGGGTTGTCAGAGGTCCAGAAATTGTGTTGTCTTCAATGACACAACAAAGAAGCCAAAGGTTGGTATCGAGCAGCCATATTTCATGCGCAACTCGTCTGAGAGTGGTCAAATCGCTCTTGAAGGCCAATGGATCGATTGCGTCAGCTTTCTTGCTCCTGCGCGCTAGGATGTATTCTCCGTCAAATTTGCCAACCATCCAAGCATGAGCAACCGTGTTTCGATTTTGCCGGTTGATGTCATATGCATCTAACGCATTGAGGATCAGTGCAGTACCGTCCGTGTGGAATGAGCGGCTTGCCAAAATCGCTTTGATGCGGGTGCAGATGGCGACATCGCCGAGATCGTAAACGAGTGCCCACGCTTCTTTGTCTGCAATGCCGGAGACCTTGCAAAACAGTAAAAAAAGCCAGAATTCACACTGATTCCATCGAAGCGTTATGACGCCAATGGCGTGCAATCGCTCGGGCGACAGTGGAGAGTTCTCGGCAATCCAAGGATCTGAGTTCATGTCAGCTAACCTGAAAAATTCACGGTGGGTTGGCGGATGTGGTTCAAGCCGTTGAAATGACGTAGGATTTGGTTGCTAAGGCCGATCCGAATCATTTCCGGAGACCACACCCGCCATGAATGATCTTACGCTGCCGCTGAGCGGCTTGTCATCTGTCGGCGGCAAGTCCGTTCGCCCGTTTCGACGGCGGCATGCTGTCGTCGGACATTGGCGTTCTGGCTCTAGCAGAGGTGGAGAAACGACTGCGGGTGGCCGACCGTCTGGCGCGCTGCATCGATGATCCACGCAGCCCGGACCAGGTCATCCACCACTTTGCAGATATGATCGGCTTCCGCATGAAGATGATCGCCGCCGGTTACGAGGATGGCAACGACGCCAACCGGCTGCGTTCCGACCCGGTGTTCAAGATGGCCCAGGATGCGCCCCCTTCGGGTCGGGATCTGGCGTCGCAATCGACGATGTGTCGGCTGGAGAACCTACCCGATGTGCGCTCGCTGCTCGCCATGGGCCAGACGATGGTCGACCTCTACTGCGCCTCCTTCCGGCAGATTCCGAAGCGGATCGTGCTCGACATCGACGACACGTTTGACGCCGTGCACGGCAACCAGCAGCTCCGCCTCTTCAATGCCCATCACGACGAGTACGGCTTCCAGCCGATCGTTGTGTTCGATGGCGACGGCCGGTTCATGGCTGCTGTCCTGCGACCGGCCAAGCGGCCAAGTGGGGCTGAGATCCGCGCTCACCTGCGCCGCCTGGTGCGGGCGATCCGGAGCAACTGGCCGAACATCCGGATCCTGATCCGGGCCGACGGTCACTATTGCAGCCCGCAGATCATCGACTGGTGCCGCGCCAACGATGTCGACTTCATCCTCGGCGTTCCGCCCACCACGACCCTGCGCAAGCATGTCGCGGACCTGGAAGCCCGCACGACGGCGCGCTTTGAAGCGTCACCGAAGACGAACAAGGTCCGCAGGTTCAAGGAGTTCCTGGATGGGGCCGCCAGCTGGAGCCGCGTCGAGCGCATCATAGCGCGGGTCGAGGTCGGTGCCCAAGGTGCTGACACCCGCTTCATCGTCACCAACCTCGCCGGTGGAAGGGCCAAGGCGCTCTACGAGGATGTCTACTGCCGGCGCGGAGCGGCCGAGAACCACATCAAGTCCTGGAAGACCCATCTCGCCGCCGACCGAACGTCCTGCACAAGAGCGACGGCCAACCAGTTCCGGCTGTTCCTGCATGCCGGCGCCTACTGGCTCATGTGGGGCCTGCGCGCTGCGAGCCGAAACGCTCCAGCTTTGCCGTCGCGCAATTCGACACGCTGCGTTTGCGCCTCATCAAGATCGCTGCGCGGGTGGTCGAGATGAAGACGCAAATCCGCCTGCACCTGCCGACATCCTGCCCCGACCAACGCATCCTGCGCATCGTCCTCGATCGTATTCCGCGGCTCGCGACATAATCATTGGGCGCAGACGCCCCGAAACGAACCCGCCGACCGCAACCTGCAAACCCCACCTGCCATCACGACGGATCACCGCCGGCGCCTGACGAGGTTCGCGGAAAAGCGCCCAACAGCGGCCACATCGCCGCTTCAGGCCGCCAAAACCTCATCGCCGTGCATCAAGGCGGCTAAATGACCAGTTTGAATCCGGCGCAATTATGTGTTTCGACATCGGCGCGAACTCCGATATGCCTACCGGGAACCATAGGAGGAAGTGCAGTGTTTTTCCATGACGATGCCGAGATTGAGGAAGTGGTCAAAACAACCGTGGACGTGCTCAAAGGAGCGGCTCGTCAAATCGGGAAGGCTGATCGGGGTATCAGTACAGAGCAAATTGCGCGAATAGAGGAAGCCTTCCAACAATTACACAGCACGCTCGACTTCAAGAAAAAATTAACGCCAATCGAGCCTTAGAGATTGGTACCGCCAGCTCCCACGAAATGACGGCACCAAGAAGGGTCATCAACAAGCGCCTCCTTCTCTCACGAATAATTAGCATTGTCAATATACGCGCGGCTCAAGTTAGAAACGCTGAGACCTAAGCCCGATCTATACAGCGGATTCTGCGAGGGTAACTACTTGTATCTTTCTGCGCTCATTCTGAGAGGTGGTTACACTCTGTTTTCCGGCTGCGTATTGCCCGGTCCGATAGACGAGCACTGCCAGCGTTTAGTATAGCTTTTTTAAGCACCTTTTTAGCAATCTCGGCTGACCTTTCTGATCTTAAACTCTCGGTAAGGCCAATTTCATATCCCGGCTTCTGTAATGGGCAGTAAGACTTGGGGTGTTGAATATGAGAACTATTAATCTATTGGCCGTTGGGTCAGTATGCGCCGTCGCCGGTTGTCAAACGGCCACCTACACGCAATACATGCCGGGACCGCCGTTGGAATATGCGCAAGCCAAGTGCAATATGCTCGCACCAAGCGTCGATCAAGGATTTATCGCAATGGGGTCGCCGAGCTATGTTGCTGGCGCAGCTTTAGGCAATGCCCTAGATAATGCCATTGCTGAACAGCAATTCATCAAGAACTGCATGATATTGCAGGGTTGGCGACAGGATGCCCCCGGTGCAAAGAAGTCTTCAACGTCGCTGGCATCAACGCAACTACCGCACCAACGAACAGCAAAAAAGCGGCCAACCGCGCAAGAGCTTGGCATCCCGGGGCAAGTCGTGGCGGGACAGTGAATACACAGGGATGCGGGACGGCCTCACCTTGTTAGTCGCGCCGAGGCAACGCTATTCGACAAGGGCTGCGACGTTAACGCTCTAACGGACAACCGCGTCGATCCCTATCAGAATGCGAGGCCATGGACTGGATTCAGGTGGTACGGAGCGTGGGTAGTCAGGTGGTCCGGAGTCATTCAAAAGCCATTGATTTTATTTATATTTAATTCGCTTTGATATCGGCTCCTTCGGAAAATACAGGCCCCGCCGCTTCGTACACGCGTCGTTTCTTAAAGTACATTGCTTGTCGCGTTCGCTCTGGTGGCGATAATATATTGTGCTGCGCGTCTGTCCGCTTCCCCAGTCGATTAGCGCAGACTACGGCCGAGGTGGCAGGATTCGGGTGGTGCCAGCGTCCCGCCAATTCGGAGATCGGTTAGGCCTTGACCCTCGCCAGCACCCGACTTAGCTTCTATAAGCAACTTGCGTAGCGATCTGGTGTGCAGCCCGATGACATCGAACTCATCCTGTACGCGGATATTTCGGAGGACCCATGCCTCCTCTTTGACGTGATCACGCCCGATGGCGTGCTTCAGCTCTTGGGAAACGTGGAGATAGCCAGTAACCAATCTTGTCGTCCGTGACCTGCATATTGGGGGCGATGCCGAGGTCCAGTGAGGATGGTCCAAATTGCGCAAGCTCGGTCGAGTGATCGCGGAGAAGCTTAATGTCGACTACATCGAAATTCATGGAGCGGTTCGGACAACGGGTGCGAACCCGGGACGTCGTTCCGGTGTCGTCAGGCTCTCCCGTCCGACTGAGCCTCAGTTGTCTTCACGGCGCGAATACTCCTGAGGCCGCCCGGATTCTCGTTAAGAGACAGCTGCCGCTCAGGACGGCCCACGCGATACTCACGGAGATGGTCGATCACGGCAAAGCGTTCGTGACGGTTCCTTGCGTCGACGACCTATTGGCACTGAGGAATGAACTGTCGTCCGCAGGCGTGATCGCGAAGGTTCATGCGCCGCGGCCGATAAGTGTTCGCGAAGTCCGGGATCGCACGAAGCTCTCTCAGGAGGCATTCTCGGTGAGGTATGGCCTCGATCTGGCAACGCTTCGAAACTGGGAGCAAGGTCGCTCGAAACCGGATGTAGCGGCGAATACTCTCCTTTGGACCATCGCCCGGAATCCGGAAGCAGTCGAAGAATCGCTGGACATGGAGGACGGAGTGGCTACCCCATCGCCCTAAGGGGGGCCGGTCACTCCGGCGCGCGGCTATTCGGCCGCCATGGCCGGCCGCCGCGCGGTATCGACAGCGCGCGAGCCTCATGCGTCAGACACCTTCCTTGGCATGTCGCACGCCAGATCCCAAACATGATTCCATCGCAACGAGCTGGTGACGGAAGCAGTGTCTGCACTTTGGAAACGAGCCATTTGCGTTCTCATGGACGTCGCGATCGTCTCGTCCCAGTAAAAGTCGCAATCATTGTCAATTGCGATGTTCCGCAGTCAGCTGGCCGTTTATTTTCCTAAGATCTGCATTATAGGCCGGGGTGTTGTCGCCGTTTCGGCGGGTAAGATGGGATAGGCGACCTCGGGTGCCTTTCCGGTCAGCGAGTTGAGGAAGGCAACAAGCAGGTCGACTTCTTCGTCCGCCAGTACCACGCCAAGCTGGGTGGTTCCCATGATGGCAACGGCCTGTTTCAGATCCCAAACCTTGCCCGAATGAAAGTATGGCGCGGTGAGTGCAACGTTGCGCAGCGGCGCCACGCGGAAAACATAGGAATCGTCGGCAGTATTAGTGACCGCAAATCGGCCCTTGTCTTTTTCCGGCAGGACCTCGGCGCTGGGCTGTTCCACGAGGCCGAATGGGTAATAGGCTTCCCCACCAACGTTGATACCGCCATGGCAGGACGAGCAGCCTTTGTCCATGAAAAGCGCCAGGCCCTGTTTCTGTTCGGAAGTCATGGCAAGCTCATCACCATTCAGGAAGCTGTCGAAGGGGGCCGGCGTGACCAGTGTCGCCTCGAAGGCTTCGATTGCCTTGGCGAGGTTGTCGAAGGTGACCCGATCGGCTTCAGCCGGAAAAGCTGCATCGAACCACTCGACATATTGCGGCATGGACTTGAGCGTGGCGATGACTTGGCCCGGTGTATTGGCCATTTCGATCCCGGCTTGGACCGGTCCCTTCGCCTGAGCCTTCAGGTCTTCGGCACGACCATCCCAGAACTGGGCGATGTTGAAGACAGCGTTCAGTACAGTCGGCGCGTTGCGCGGTCCCTTCTGCCAACCATGGCCGATCGAGGTTTCGTGATTGTCGTCGCCGCCGGTGGCCAGGTTGTGGCACGAGTTGCACGACAAGACGCCTGACGCAGAGACGCGTGGATCGAAGAACAGTGCCTTGCCGAGAGCGATCTTTTCCGGGGTGATCGGGTTGTTGGCGACTGCCGGCGTGGTGGGTGGCAAAGCCTTGAAAGTGGCCATTGCCGTTTCTCTGAGGTCTGCGGGGATCGAATCCGCAGCAAAGGCGGTGGCTGTCAGCAAGGGGACAGCCATCGTACTGAATAGGATTTTCATAAATGATCTCGCTGCGTCGTGCACGCAGCCACTCTGGGATATGCGGCTCATGAACGCCCTGCGCTAGATCAGTTGCGGGAGAGGACCGGGTGGTCTGACACCTGTTTTCGCGGCAGAGCTTGGACCGTCCCGGAATTGAACGCTCTTCTCGATGGGATTTCAGGGAGGCGGAGGATCGCTGCTCGGCAAGCGGCAGCGCCGGAGCCGTGCTCCGGTTCTCTCTGCGCCTTCTACCATGAAGAAATCGGGTCCGCCGCTGTCGGAGATTTCGGTTCGGGTTATCTGTTCCGCTGCAGGTCCTGCTCGATTTCCGGCGTGCCTTCGCCAGATCGACGTTGGCCCAAATCGATTTTCGTCTTGTAGCACCCTTTGGCGAGACAATCTTATTTCGACTGTGGAGGGCCGTTTGGGGTGAGCGAAATTAAACGATTTCAAAGGACGCCCGAGTAGCTGTTTTGATTGGCTTGTGAGGCCTATAGCCTCCATCGAGCGAGTATTGGCAGACGACGGAGCACAATTTTGGCTTCGTTTATCATCATGATTCAATGGGACAACTGCTTTGCAATAACTACACGGCAATTTGCTATCATTAATTTGAGAGAACCAAGTCCCACGCAGTGATTTTCACACCGGAAGCGTTGCAGTCCTGTCGCGAGAAGCTGATTTATAAATACAACAAGATGATTAACATCGCCATAGCGGGAAAATATTGTTTGTTCGCTATAGTACGCTCCAGATGCCGGCGAAATCTCGATACAATAACCTCGTCGGCGTACCCGCTCCAGCCTCACACACGACTGCGACGCCTATACTTGCGCTTTTCCACTGCCCGACATGCAGGCAGCGAGCCATTGCATCGCGGAGGTTGCATCTTCCAATATGGCGACCTGTTTCGCAAAGCGGAAAAAAGTCTTGCGCGCTGCGCTCGCAGGTTTTTGTCCGTTGTATGCATCAAAGCACGCCCTGAGGGCGGCTTCGTAGATCCGGTCTCTGCGATCTTCGGGCCATTCGTTGAGAAAATCGATAGCATCCGCAGGACTGGCAATCTCTCGCACGATGTGCGCTGCACGCCTTACGAAAAGTGGGCTGCTGAAAGTCCCTGAGCTCATTTCGTTCCCCGACTGCTGAACCGCTAGTCTGCGTGAACAGGCGCCTTCTCCCGCCCACCTTTGCGGAATGTGTTGTCACAGCGACAGCGGTTCAGTAGCAAAGCAGCGGCGTGATGTCCTCGGTTTACCAGCGGGCCAATCCCTAACATCCTGCTGCGAGGGCGGCTCACCGGATGAATCTACATCGTTTCGACCCTTGCGAATCAACGCTTTCCTCCCGCGCACGGCCGAGACGCCTGAAAATGCGCAAGGACCGCGGCAGGTCGCCAACAACGGACGGATCAACGGTCACGGCCGGCGGGATACCGCGCCATAGATGTCGCTTGACGAGCATCGCAATAATCGTGTCGAGACCTTTGTTGCTTTCAGCGGCGACCGCCACTATGAAGCGACGCTTCGCCGACTGTGTTTCACGCCGCCTGGAGAGTTTCATGACAGAAGAAGCCGAAAAAAACATCGACACCCTCATCGAGCTCACGGCCGATGTCGTCTCAGCCTATGTCTCCAACAATCCGATCCCGGTGGGGGATCTCCCTGCCCTCATCGGCCAAGTGCACGCGGCTCTGAAAGGGACGGCCGGAGGTGTCTCTGCAGAAGAGCCGGTTGCCCTTACGCCTGCAGTCCCGATCAGGAAGTCGGTGACACCGGACTACATCATCTCCCTTGAGGACGGGAAGAAATTCAAATCGCTAAAGCGCCATCTGTCGACCCACTATGGGCTGACGCCGGATGGATATCGGGCCAAATGGGGCCTGCCGGCGGATTATCCCATGGTCGCGCCGAACTACGCCGCGGCGCGCTCGTCATTGGCCAAGACGATGGGGCTCGGCCGCAAACCGAAAGCGCCGGAAGCGCCGGAGCCGGCGCCGACGAAGCGAACCCGCAAGAAGGTCGCGGCTTGATTTCGGCAATCGAGATTCGTTCTGGAGCGTTGCAGCCATCGGCTTAATCTGCGCGTCATATAAAAAGGCGGGGCCAACCCCGCCTTCCTTTCAAACAGCCTTGTTTCATGAGGAATTCAATTCGCCACGCCTTGCAGCGATCTGCTGCCCCGGCCTTGCAGTTGAGCCACGTTCTTGCTCGCTCTTGTCGAGCGGCCGTGAGTCCCTCGTGACGTACCGCGCCCACTCTTGCCAGGATGCAAGAGTAAATTCAGCCAACTTTGCTGAGACTGCCAGCGGAAGATTTGCCAGTGCGGCGGTCCTGTTCAATCTCATACTTGATCTTCTGGCCGTCAGCGAGGGTCGAGAGGCCCGCGCGTTCGACAGCGGAAATGTGGACGAAAACATCCTGACCGCCATCGTCGGGTTGGATAAATCCAAACCCCTTGGTGCTGTTGAACCACTTCACTGTTCCGGTCGCCATATGCGTATTCCTTTTGTAACAATTGCAACGTCGGCAGGCCATTTGGCCAGTCCGATTCATAGCCGAGACTTAGGGGCAGCAAAACGAAAAATTTCAAGGCCGCTTGATGGTCGGCGGCAACTGGCGTAGTCCATTGTGGCCGTGGTCGCCAGCAAGCACTGTCCTACACTACCGCTCGAGCATGGCCGGAAGCGCCCCCGACCCTTCCAACGCTCCTCAGCGCCACGTCTATGGCTGGTGCTTGGAGGCACGAGACGTACGGCCGACCGCTGCTCGTGCCGCCAGGTCAAGGGCCGGGTAGTTCACGGAGCTACCTTCGTGCATAACGGCTTGGCAAGCGCTTGAAGGAGTTTCGTATTGGATTGTTTCAAGAGGGTCGAGGGGTTAATCGATGCCACCAGCGTGGAAGCGATCGATAACGCGCGCGTTTTGCTGGACCAATTCAAGGGCAAGTCAGAAACAATCGCCCAAGCGATCGACGACTTCCTACTTGATTTCATGACCTTGCTGTTTGTGGTAGAAGCTACCCGCGAGCGGTTCCACAATCCGGCGAGGCGGTTGGCGCGCATCAGATTGAGCAGGATCAGGCTGTTACTCACCCGATGCTCTTGACCTTAGGGACCACGCCGCCAGGGATGCGTTTGCAGCCGCAAAGAAGGCAAAATCTGTTCGCCGGCAAACCGAGCACAGCCAGGCGGCATTTACGCAGATGAATTCGATCGCGACCGCCAAATTCTTCTGTTTGGTACCCAGCGACGTCGGCAAGCGCGGACAGCTTCCGTGCTGCTGTCCTCCAGCGACAAACGTGCCTGCATGCCCCCATCCACGGCGAGCTCGACGGTTGTTTCTTACGTTTGACCAAGGCCCCGCGCAAACACTCCCCTTTCCCGCAGCAACTCATCAGGCTCAACGGCCTCGCGGCAGGCGCATTACGCCAGAAGCGCGCAACCGCATCGTTTTTTCCCGCCCGAGTGCTACGACCTGCGTTTTCCAACGCCTCGCGGATATCGCCCAACTCGCCGATCTTTGACCAGATCCGTCCTAGCGCGCGAGCAGGCTCCGCGCTCGAGTTGGCTGGGCTGCTCACGCCTCTGCCCTTCAGCATCGACCCGGTCTGGCTGTCGAGGACAGGGTTCCGCTGGGGCGACCAACATCTCCATTCTCACCGTCAGTGCAGCGGCCATACGAAGCGCGTCCTATACCCCTCCCCGGCAGCGCGCCCAATCGTCGTCCGAACGAAGAAGATATTCTCAGCCGCGCGCGCGTCGCGTTCGGCCCTGTCCGATGTCCGACAATGTCGGATGCGCAACATGGCAGAGCCCGATTTTGTCTACTGCCTCGAACGGTTTTCTGATCTGGCACGGTGCATGCTTGGTCATCCGCAAGGCGTCGCGGACCAAGGAGAATCCGTCCCATGATCACCTCACCAAGAAATACTGCCGCAGGTCTCCTGGGTTCATCCAAAGATGAGGCTCGAGCAGGGCCTGGCACCATGAAGAGCTTGTTCATCTGGCTCGGCGCTGCCCCCCGATCCTCCCACGCGGGGAGACGGGGACGCAGCGACTTCATCAAAATGAGGAACAAATCACTTTGCCTCGAACCTTGCCTTTCGACCAGCCACCACAACCGGAGCCATCGATCGTCCCCCTGGCTGCGCAAGGCGTTCACTGCCATCGCGCTGGCCCTGGTGACGACCACTCCGGCTCTGGCCGCCACCGACGGCGGCAAAGTGACGGATTTCCTGCTCGACAACGGTATGGAAGTGGTCGTCATCCCGGATCACCGCGCGCCGATCGTCACTCATATGGTCTGGTACAAGATCGGCAGCGCCGACGAGCCACCCGGCAAATCAGGCCTTGCCCATTTCCTCAAGCATCTGATGTTCAAGGCGACGACCAACCACGCCGCCGGCGAGTTCGACCGAGCCGTCTCAGCCATCGGCGGCTACAATAACGCCTTCACCGCCTATGACTACACCACCTTCCTCGAGACGGTGGCGCCCTCGGCGTTGGGTGAGATGATGGGCTTCGAGGCCGATCGCATGTTCAACCTCATCCTCAACGACGATGATATCAAGACCGAGCGCGACGTGATCCTGGAGGAGCGCCGTTGGCGCAGAAAGACGAACCCGCAGGCTCTGCTGGACGAGGAGGTCAACGCGACGTTGCGGCAGAACCAGCCCTACCGCATTCCGGTCATCGGCTGGATGCAGGAGATGGAGAAGCTGAAAACCGACGCATTCACCATCTACAACAAATACTATCGACCGAACAACGCCGTGCTGGTGGTGGCCGGCGACGTAGAGCCGGAGACGGTGAAGGCGCTGGCCGAGAAGACCTATGGCAAGGTTGTGCGCGGGCCGGACCTGCCCCCGCGCAACCGCCCGGTCGAGCCGGAGCAGAACACCAGGCGCACAGTGACGCTGACCGATGCGCGCGTTTCGGTGCCGAGCTTTTCCACTCAATGGGTGGTGCCGTCCTATCATACGGCAGAGCCCGGCGAGGCCGAGGCGCTCGACCTGCTGGCCGAGATCCTCGGCGGCGGTAACCGCAGCCGGCTATATCAGGAGCTTGTCGTCAAGCAAGGCATAGCCTCGGCGGCCGGCGCCTCCTTCCAGGGCACCATGCTAGACGACACCAATTTCACCCTCTCCGGCTCGCCGCGCGGCGATGCAAAGCTCGTCGATCTCGAAGCGGCGGCCGTTGCCGAAGTCGCCCGGATCGCCAAGGATGGCGTCACCAGCGACGAGCTGGACAAGGCTAAAGACCGCTATATCCGCTCGGTGATTTTTGCGCACGACGAGCTGGACCACATCGCCAACATTTATGGCAGGACGCTCACCACCGGTGGCAATGTGAAGGACGTGCTCGAGAGGCCGGACCGCGTCCGCGAGGTCACCACCGACCAGGTCAAGGCGGTCGCCGCGCGTTATCTGGTGCTCGACCATTCGACCACAGGCTATCTGTTGCCGCAGCAACAGGCGGGGAATTGATAAGCTCCATCCCCATGCAAATGCGCCGGCCGGTCTTCCCTCGGCGCGCCTTCGCCACCCTGTTCCTCTCCATCCTCTTTGTCATCTTGCGGGCGCTCGCCCGGTAAACGGGATCTGTTTAAAGCCGCGAGGAGCGGTTTTCGCGGGCCTTGCCAGGCATTTGCCGGTTGAGGCGTCATTATTTGGGGTGCGCTCCTCCTCAGGCCAGCCTCTCTTCGAGTGGATAGAGTCGCCGATTCGTGGTCCGCAGATTGTAGGCGCAGTCCACCAGGATCCACTCCGCGCGGCTGGCGAAGCCGATGTCCGTTGTTCAATCGTTCGACTAGTAGAACCGCGAGGCATCTTCTAGCGTATTCAGGTATTCTCCCTTTCCAGTTGGGTACCGTGGTCTACCAGCTGTCTGGCCGAGGCCCTATAAGGAACCCGGACGTCGCGGAGTACACACCGCACCTGCTATATATACCTGCTGCGTTGAGGAGGAATCCGGTATTGCCCCTGTGCCTGCCGATGATCCGTCACCTGAGATCCCCCGACCTGTTTGGACTCATTGATCGCCTGCCGGCACTTGGCACGCGGATTAGCGAGCGGACATTCGAGGTCCTCAACCCGTCGACTGGCGAAGTGCTGGCAGAACTACCCGACATGGGTGTCGAGGAGACATGCGCTGCGATCGACAAGGCCTATGTCGCGCAGCCTGGATGGGCAGGGTTGACCGCACGTGAGCGCAGCGACGTTCTATGGCGATGGCATCAGTTGATCATCGACCACGCCGACGATCTCGCCGCGATTCTCACCGCGGAGATGGGCAAGCCGCTTGCCGAAGCCAAGTCGGAGATATCGCATGCTGCGGCGTATCTGCAATGGTACGCCGAGGAGGCCAATCGCGTCTATGGCGAGACGATCTCCGCACCATCGATCGACCGCCGAATGCTGGTAATCAAGCAGCCCATCGGAGTTGTTGGCACGATAACGCCATGGAATTTCCCGGCCTCGATGGTGGCGCGCAAAATCTCGCCAGCCTTGGCGGCGGGCTGCACGATTGTCCTCAAGCCCGCTGAACAGACGCCGCTCGTGGCGGGAGCAATGTTCGCCCTCGCCCAGCAGGCTGGCTTTCCCGAAGGCGTCGTCAACCTGATCTATGCGTCCGAAGGTGACGCGGTCGGCCGCGAACTTTGTACCAATCCCAAGGTCCGCAAGATTAGCTTCACCGGGTCGACTGAGATCGGGCGCCTTCTCATGCGCCAGTGCTCGGACCAGATCAAAAAAGTCAGCCTTGAGCTCGGCGGCAATGCACCTTTCATCGTCTTCGATGATGCCGATATCGATGCCGCGGTTGACGGTGCGATCCAGGCGAAGTTCCGCAATGCCGGCCAGACCTGCGTTTCGGCGAACCGCCTTTACGTCCAGTCGGGCGTTCACGACGAGTTCGTCGAGAAATTCGTGCAACGGGCTCGCCAACTTCAAGTTGGTGACGGTTTCGCTTCCGGAGTGGACATCGGACCGCTCATCGACAAGCACGCTTTGGCCAAGATCGAATCCCATATTGCCGATGCCGTCGCCAAAGGCGGCGCAATTCGATGCGGGGGCAAACGCATCGGCACGAATGGCACGTTTTTCGAACCGACAGTCCTGACCGGTGTCTCCAGCGAGATGACCGTCGCGCAAGAAGAGACATTCGGGCCGCTGGCACCGATTATTCGCTTCAAAGATGCGGATCAGGTCGTGCGTGAGGCCAACGACACGATCTACGGCCTCGCGGCCTACTTTTATGCCTCCAACCTGAAGCGTGTCTGGCGTGTGGCCGAGGCCTTGGAATATGGAATGGTCGGGGTAAATACCGGCCGGATGTCTTCGGAAGCGGCGCCGTTCGGTGGGATAAAACAGTCCGGCATCGGGCGGGAAGGATCCCGCCATGGCCTCCAGGACTACCTCGAAATGAAATATCTCTGTATGGGCGGCATCTGAATTTTCGGCTTGCAGGGTTCACAGACCGGGTAACCTGGCGAGCGATCTCCAAATATGTGAATTGTAGGATCGCTCCTCGATTGGGAACTGAGGGGCGGCTCCGTACCCGACCAAACACGCAATCCTGAAGGAGCACCCTGGCTGGACTTATCTCTCGACGAGACAAGCGTCTGCATTGTCGGCGAAGACGGCGTGGATGTGACGGAAGATACGCTTGCGAGGGATATGGCGGCCCTCGCCGACTATCTTCAGGCGACGGGCTGTCGTTGCGCGGGTCTGGTTGGAAGCTTGTGCACCATCGTGAACGCTGGTTGTGCGCAATATCCGGTTTCTGGGGCAGAATTTTGAACCTGCTACCCGTCCGATGCAGTAGCTCAGTTGTTCTTCGGCCGACTGCCGCGCCGGTACAGGCTCGGACAGAATCGAAGATACCATCGGGCAGGCATTCGCATTCGACATTTCCGGTGATCGGCGCACGATCCAGGGCGCGCCAGGTTGACCAAGCGCCTCGAACCGCATGACAGTCTTGACCGGCTGGAGGACGGAAATCCCGCGATGCCGAAGAGGTTGGTCAGCACAGTCGAGCCCACACGGCATTTGCGGCACGAAACAGCAAGGGCTGGGAAGCGATCGGCCGAGCGGTCTTCGAAGGCGCGGGCCAGGGTGTCGACGATGCGTTGGTTCAGGTCCGCCAATCTGGTCTCTGCCGTCTGATAGCGGCTTCGGTCGCCAGTGACAGCGAGTAAAGATATTTGGCATCATCGGCTTTGATTGCCGCGCAGATCTGGTCGAGATTGGGATAGCTCACTGTGCACCTTTGGGCTCATAGTGCTTCCTCCTCATCGAGATGAGGATTGCCGGATTTGGCGTAGAACACCAACACGGCTCCGAGATCAAAGCTCGTCCCGGGCGCAAGGCGCTGGACGGACCGGGGCCATGTTTCGGTTGAGACGCCATCGATGCCTCGCACCAGCGTTCTGGCGAATCGGGGCATCAGCGGAGCGAGTGTCGGTGCCAGGATCGCAGCGGCCGTGGTCTGAAGGGCTAGCGAAGTCCGATTGCGGGCAGGATAGAAACGTCGCGCCGCCGCATAGTCTTGCGCCCGACGGTAGATCACGCAATCGCGCACGAAATCGCAAACCTGAGCGGCCGCGCGCCGGACCGAGAAGCCTTCGTCCGAATAGGCGCGCTCCATCGCCGCGCGATAGATCTCTATCCGAGCAAAGAAGGCGCGGTCGACCGGGCTCCAGTCGCCTGCATCGGGTACACGGCCGGCAAAATCCTGCATGATTTCCTGGTTCAACGCATCGAGCCAGTTCAGCCAAATCCCTTGGAACACCTCGTTCTCGGTGCGGCGCAGCGCGTCTAGCGTGAAATCCGTCCGCTCACCTTCCGGGCGTGTCAGGCCCAAATGGAGGCGCACAACGTCGACTGTCTTTGGGCTCAGAACCTCCTTGCCCCAGACCGCATGACGGCAGCTGGTTGAGAACTTCTTGCCGTCGAGCAGGTAGAACTCGTTGACGTGATAGTGGATGCGTGGCGTCCAGTGGGAGAAGACCTCAGCGTAAAGAGCGGGGTAGAGTAGCGCGTGGTAGAACGAATTGTCGAAGCCGAAGAAATGGACAATCCGCCAGTCGTTGCCGGGCATCTCCGCCTTCCAGTCGCGACCCAGCAAGCGGCCGAGCGCCTGGATGTTGTAAAGAAAACCGAAGGCCATTTCCGGCCAGACCCAGATCACTTGCCCCGGGAATCCTTCGGCCGGCAGGCCCCAGTCCGAGGGGTGGGTAATGGGCACTGAAAAGTTGCCGCGTCGGCGTAGGCGCGCGAAGAGATCCAAGATCCGTAGCGGGACGCCCGACGCCCTTAGATGCCGGTCGATATTGTCGTAGCATCGGTCCAAGGCAAGTTCCGGGCGGCGGACGGAGCCGACCAGCGGCGCCTCGGCAGATTGCCGTGACCGGGCTGCACGCAGGTCGTGGCAGAGGTTTGGGGCGCCGCATTCCTCGCAGATGTTGCCACCAGCGGAGCCGCCGCAATCGGGGCAGAGGCCGCTAACATCCGGCTCGTAAAGATAATGGCCTGTCACAGCATCGAAAAGCGCGGGGCTCTGGCGCAGATCTACCGCCGTGCTGCTCAGAAGGCTGCGGAAACACGCGGCTTGAAACTCGCCGTAACCGTCATCGCCCATTGTGGGTTGGAAGCTGTGGACGTCACAATCGAGAAGTGCAAGCGTGGCGCGAATCTCGTCGGCGTAGTAGCGCGCCACGTTTGCGGGCGTCGATTGATCGGCATCGGCGCGTGTCGTGACGTAGCTCTGGTTGTCATCGCTTCCAGTGAGATGATAGGCTTCGACCCCTTTCATGCGCAGGAAACGCGTGTAGACGTCGGCGCCAAAATAGGGGCCAGAAAGATGCCCCAGATGCAGATCGCCATTTGGCGTTGGCGGCGTGGAGAAGACGAAGATCGGCCCGCAGGGAGCCGTGACCGTTGCAGCGACATGATGAGCGGCATCGTCGTCTCGCCAGTAGACATCGACGAAATCTAGGTCTTCGTCCCCATCGTTGTGCAGCACATGCGCTTCAAAAGGGTGGAACAGAACGACATCGCCCGCCTCGACCGAGATTTCCCCAAGGTCGGTCCTGACCTTGCCCGATCCTGACAGGATCACGAAGGCCTCGATTTCGTCGTGCCGATGGGGCTCGGATGTAACGCCCGGTGCCACCCTACCGAACGAAAACCCCGAGCCGGCGCTTCCCGTTCCAAGCGTGGCCATGTCGATACCGAACGCCTGCGACAGCTCCGTTCGAGAAAACGTGTATTTGCGCATGACAACGAACCTAAGCTGTTGAAGCCGTGGGATCTTCGGCTGCCAACGCAACAGCCTCCCGTGCAATTCGTGGAGAGAAACGGCCCGACCCGGTTGGCGGCCCCGGCCAGGATAATGCAGCTCTGGGCCGCCAGGCGGGCGACGAGGGGGCGCCAGTCGGGCTGTAGGCGTCATAGAAGACCGCCCTGCGACCACCTCCACAATCCGAAGCGTCGTAACGGGCTGCGGTCGATGCTCCGCGAGCCCGCAAATCAGAACGCCATACTCTCCGCGCATTTTTGAGCGGTCGATCAGTTTCGTGTGCATGCCTCCGCCTGGCTGCGTGAGCTCAATCGCGATAGAAAATGCCATTTGGGGGCTTGAGTTTGTCGAGATCGGCCACTTTGCCCTCGGGCGGGTTAAGGGCGCGCTTAAGCACGTTATATTCAGCGCGGGTCGGTCCACCGGTTGAAGCACGCTGGAACACCAAATAGAGTGTCCGCCGCGAACGATTGCTTTTGTTCGGTCGTGAGTAGTGCGGTGCATAATCGTCGAAGATGAAGATGTCGCCAGCCTTCCATACTACGGGTTCCCAGGAGAACATTTCGGCGACTTGAGGATCGATCACCCCACCGGCATCCATGGGAAACACCCCCTTCTTGTGGTTGCCGGGGCTGAAGAAAAGCCCGCCGTTTTCCGGGTCGGAGTCGTCGATGCCTATGGCAACCACCGCATGGACCATCCGGTCGGGGAGTTTGTGTGGAATGTGATAAATGTCTTGATGCGGGAGATAGCCGCCGCTGTCGGGGTAGTGGAAAATCAGCAACTCCTTGAGCCTGCGTGAATCTTCGCCAAGCAAATCCTCGACAGCTGACTTTATGCGCTGATCTTCTAAGAGCAAACGACGCAATGGATCATGGAAGTCGAGAAAATTCTCGATCTTGGAAATGATCTTTCGATTGTCCGTCGTCTTCTCGAACCACATGAGCCATTTATCATCGCTGACATCCCAGCGTGACATATCTTCGACAAAAGTAGAGATATCTTCCTGAACCGCTGGAGCGAAGAACCTTTCGAGCCTGACGTATCCGTGTTTCTGCCACTTTTCTCTTTGTGCATCAGTCAACATGCGAAAAGCCTCCTGTTGGAAAGAGTGGTTGGTCGGACATCCCAATTAGGGCAGTCGGGCGCCGGTCAAGTCCACGGAGACGGACTCACGTCATGTGGGACGGCGATGCTAGGTGCGTTCCGCTCCGGCGGATATTGTCCGCAGAAGCTCGGCGCGAGACTGCCTATGTCAGGCTCAGCCGGGTGCAGGGGTTCCGTAAACTGAGCCGGATCAGTCGCTTCACCCGGTCCAGCCACGACACGCATCGCTAAAGGCCGGCACCATCCGCTGACCGCCGACCCAGCCATGGCCGCCAAGGCCACGGCGCTCTTTCGAGTGAGCGACCTGGTACGGTCTTGACGACCGTAGGGGAAATGCACGCCCCCAGAATAATGCGATGCGCCGCTTGGTCCAAGGGCTTGTTCGGTCACGATGATTTCGGAGAAGCCTCCGGCCTTCGCGGCAGCGGAGGCGGATGTCATTCCTAGGATGCTACCGTCGATCATCAAAAGTCTACGAGTCATATCCCGCTGCCCATTTCTTCGGCTGCGGGGGCGGGCCAGCTCTCGATCGAGGTATGGCTGATGAAGCCAGGATGCTCGGGGTTCGCGCATGGCGCGCGCCCAAGAAGGCTATCGAGGATGCGGCGCGCGCGCCAGGCCAGCAGGCTTAGGTTCGGATCGGCCAGGCCGCGCTGCCCGAGGCTCGCGTTTTGTACGAAGATGCGTCTGTCACGCGGTCCGTCCCAGCTCACCGAAAAATCCTCGCGAATAGCTAATTCATTGTCGATCTGCTCCAGCCGGTGCGCGATGGGTTCCAAGAAGTCTGGCACCGCGTTCTCGTAACCGGTGGCCAGGATGACGATGTCAGCCGTGACTTCTTCGACCTCGTCCATGCCGTGCTGCAGGGTCAGCCTGTGACCCGGTCCGGCGTTGATGCAGTGCGAGACGGTGCAGCCCGGCCGCAGTGTGATGTCGCATCGGTTTGGCTCGACAAATGCGTGGCGGTACAGCGCCTGATAGATCGCGCGCAACGTACTTTCCGAAATGCCGTCCGAGGCAAGCACGAAACGCCGCAGGAGCAGCTTGCGCTGCGACTCGCTCATCGCCGCGAAACGATCCGAAAAGCAGGGCATGAACAACTCGTTTGTGAACGGGCTGTTGTCGAGAGGCAGGTAGTTCTCACGCTGCGAGACCCAAGTGATCGAGGCAGGCCGCCGTTCTTTTGGCAGGCCGACAAGGTGCAACATCACCTCGGCTCCCGACTGGCCTCCGCCGACCACGCAGACATGCTTTCTCCGCACCTCAGGATGCATGTGCAGTAAAACAGATGAGTGGAACAGGTTGCGTCCAGTCCAGCCCTGAAACTGAGCCGGAATTTGCGCCTGCTTGCCAATGCCAACCACGACGTTTCTGGCGCCGAGAACCGCCTTATCCGTCCGCACCCGAAACTCGCCGTCAAAGCGGATTTCGCGCACCGTCTCGCCGCCACGCACAAGCGGGTTCCTGTGGAAGGCCCAGTTCAGATATTGTTCGAACTCAACTCTGAGCACGGCTTCGAACTGTGCGTTCAGGAAGTGATACAGACGCCCGTTCTCGTGCAGGAAGTTTACGAAAGTGTAGGCTGATCGCGGATTCACCAGCGTGACCAGATCCTTGAAGTGGCTGACTTGGAGCTCCGAGGAATCGAATGCGATGCCTGGATGCCAGCGGAAGTCGACCTGCCGATCCAGGAACAGTGCCCCTTGCCCAACTTGCTCGTGTATCTGACACGCAAGGCTCAAATTAGACGGCCCAGCACCGACCCCAACGCAAGATAACTCCACTTGCTTTCCTCCTATAGAGTCTTCCCGCTAGGCGGCTTGTTCGCGGCGAATATGGCGATAGCCATTGGGCCCCCTCGCGGACGTTTTCGAGCCCCGGTCCCGACCGGGTTTGCGGGAATTTGTCCGCGGTCGGGTCGCCGAATGTAGACCCCAGCATTCCAGCGCGGTGACAATCGACGGGTCATGCCGGCGACGTGGGGCAACGACGTATGTCCTTTCCACCCGTCTGGATGCCCGCCTCGCCGTCACGCGAGACGCTTTCCAAGCCCATTAAGGTGTTTGAAGCCGGCGCAATCACCCGCCTCAACCATGACGCGCCGGCCTTTCGGCGGCTTGATGGCAGGCGAGAGCGCGGTTTTCACTGCGGCGACGGCATTTTTCGTGCGCATGATCATGGACGACGTCTCGCTGATGCGTTCGCCGAGTCCCATGCATGGGCCGTGCCAGAAGGAAAATCTATTAAACAATGGGTTCGCGGAATTGCGGTCCTGTCGGAAATCCGACATTGAGGGGGACGCCTCAGGGCGGGGCCCGATTTGCACGTCGATGTCACCTTTTCCGAATAGCTAATCGCGCACCTTCTGCACCAGAATACTTCTCTTATGGAGACCAGCAGGAAGTCTTCATGAACGGACAGTGCAGAACCTTGGAACCTTGTGCCTCTGCCGGACAGATCGCGATTTGCCTTCTCCCATCGAGGTCGGCAGTGCAAGAGCTGCCAGATCCTTCGGCCTGTCGTGCCGTTCACTGGCTCGATCCCAACATCCTCGGAGCCCGCGATCATGAAGAGTGGCGCACTCTCATGTCAGTCGCGAGGGCCTCTCTAATAGGGAAGCTTCTCTATGTTGGTGTCGGATCGATGCTCTTGATGAGGGTGGGACTGGCGCATGCCCAGAGCGCATCAATGATGCGCGATCTGGGACCTCACCAACTGGATGGTCGAATCTCTGTAAAGATCTCGGGAAGAGAATTGCTTATGACCACTCTGCCGGTTCCAAAAACACGTGCGCAATTCGGTCCCTGCGACTCAATCCAGGCGGAGGGATGAGGGCGCAAAGCAGTCTTTTGCGCGCCCCCGGCAGGCCAGGATGAAGCCATCGTAAACGCAGTTATTCGCTGATCGTCGCCGCGGAGTCCTCAGGATGTGCCGCGCCCGACGCCGGCGACACATAGTGGTCGTCGATCGCCCCGTCACCGATGTCGATCCGAAGCTCGGCCAGTTTCGCGGTGAGCTTCACTGCTTATTCCGCGGTGTCGACCGAGCTGGCACAGGAGGTTCTATCAGGCGGTCAGGGCTGCATTCGTTGTCGAATCTTCGACGAAGTCGCACAGGTGACACAGCGCCATCATGGTGATCGCATTGTTTTGAAACGATTTTCTTATTTGGCACGACACCTGCACGGTAGTCCGCAAAACGCGCTGCGGCACGACAGAGGAGAAATCGTCCCATGATAATGCTCGCCGAGCATGCGGTCGCAACCCCGAAAACGGAGCTTTCCCGGGCCGACGGAAGACTTTGCGCCTGTTTTCCAGGCGACATCACTCCTCGGGTTAAGCGGACATGACCGAATTTGATTTCCGCCCAACACTGAATGCGCCCGACGATGACCCCCATCTTTGGCTTGAAGATGTAGAAGGTGAACAGGCACTTGCGTGGACCGCCAGCCAGTCGGCAAAGACCCTGAAGCACTTTGGTGGAACGCAGTTCGAGCGGGACCGGGCGGCACTGACGGCGATTTTCGACCGTCCCGACGGGGTTCCCCTGGTCATGCGCCGCGGTCAGTATCTCTACAATTTCTGGCAGGATGCCGGAAATCCCCGCGGGGTGTGGCGCCGGACCACCCTTTCCGTCTACGTGAAGGCGGATCCGCAGTGGGAGCTACTGCTCGATCTGGACTTCCTCGCCGCGAGAGACGGAGAGGACTGGATCTGGGGCGGCGCGTCGATCGAGCCCGAGAGACGGGAAAGAGCCGTTCTGCGCCTGTCGCGCGGCGGCAGCGACGCGGTCGTGCATCGCGAATTCGACTTGAGCTCTCTGAGCTTTGTCGCCGACGGTTTCAATCTCCCGGAGGCCAAGGGCAACATTGACTGGCTCGACTCCAACACGCTTCTGCTTTCCAGTGCGCTTGGTGATGGCATGGCCACCCGCTCCGGCTTCGCGCGCACCGTGCGGCTGTGGAAGCGTGGCGCGGATCCCCTGACGGCCCCGGTAATCTTCGCGACCGGTTCCGAAACCCTCAGTGTGTCTGGCCATCTGGACCGCACCACCGAGAGCGAGCGCATATGGTTTGTCGAGCAGTTGGCCTGCTTCGAGAAGCAAGTCCGCATGGGCGATAGAGGCGGGCCGACGGTTGAGATCGACCTTCCTCGGGACGCCTGGTGGAGTGTCTTCGGCGACTGGCTGGCGGTAAAGCCGCGCAAAGCATGGACGGTTGCCGGGACGACCTATGACGCCGACGCGCTGATCGGCATCTCGCTTTCCTCCTTTCTGGCCGGCGAGCGCGGATTTAGTACCCTGTTTGAACCAGCCGAAAGGCGTTCCCTGCAGTCATTCTTCTGGAATGAGGGGAAGCTCGTCAGTTGCTACTTCAGCAACCTCGTTCCGCGATTCGAGATGTTCACCCCCGGTCCCCAGGAATGGACGCGCCGAACCCTGGACACTGTGCCCGGCGCGAACAATGTTCAACTCTGGTCACTCGACGCAGAAGGTCACGACACCAATGGAGAGGTCCTGGTCTGGGCTCAGGATCCGATCACGCCGCCGCAGCTTTCACTATTCGATCTCAATGCCGCGCCGCCTCTCAGCGCTTCACTAATCCTGAAGCGCAACCCGGAGAATTTCGACGCATCCGGACTGGTGGTCACGCGCCACGAGGCGGTCTCGACCGATGGTGAGATGATTCGCTATACGCAGGTCGGTCCGGCTGACGGGAACGGGGATGCCCCGGTTCACCTCACCGCCTATGGCGGGTTCGGCATGTCGCTCCTGCCCTCCTACAATTCCTCGCTCGGCAAGCTGTGGCTCGAAGGCGGCGGCAAGTGTGTGGTGGCGAACATCCGCGGGGGTGGCGAGTTCGGCACCCGTTGGCACGAGGCCGGGCGCAGGGAGGGCAAACGTCTCGCCCATGATGATTCCGCCGCCGTTGCCGCCGACCTCGTGCGAAGAGGCATTACGCTGCCGAGGCGGATTGCCGCCCAGGGCGGCTCAAATGGCGGCCTTCTGATCGCCAATATGCTTACCCGGTATCCTGAGCGCTTCGGCGCGCTGTTCTGCACAGTCCCGCTTATCGATATGCGCCGCTACACCAACCTTTTGGCGGGCGCGAGCTGGATTGACGAATATGGCGATCCCGACAAGCCGAAGGAATGGATTTTCCTAAAGGAAATCTCCGCTTATCACGCCGCGGCGCCTGGACAGCCCTATCCGCCTATCCTGCTCGCCACCACGAAGCGGGATGACCGCGTCCATCCGGGCCACGCGCGTAAGATGGCCGCGAAGCTGCAGGCTCTTGGCTATCCGGCCTACTTTTACGAGCCCAGCGCGGGCGGGCACGGCTACGGCAAGGACAACCGGGAGCGGGCCGCATTCATTGCCCTTGGCACCAATTTCCTTCGCAGCGCGATCGGCTGGCAATCCGGTGGCGTTCGGTAGGTGGGCGGGCCCGAACAAGAGCAACTTCGATGATTGCGAGCACCGCTAAATAATGTGAGCACAGATTCCACGCAAGAGGAGGATAAGAGCTCCGTCAACCTCAAGTAATTCTAGCAGGATTAGTCATAGTGCAGTGTATCATTTCTGAAGAGCAAGGAGAGAACATCATGGCGAAAAAGCGAATGGGCGTGGCGCGGGGCGTAACAGCGGCCGTCATCCTCATGGTGGTGGGACAGCAGGCCGTCGCGGCGGACCTTGCGCGAGCGGCGAGCGTCCCGCAGGCAGAAGCCTCGGTCACGGAAGCGCCAAGCCCTTGGCAGATCCGCCTACGTGCGTTGGGGGTCATCACTAAGGATTCGGGCTACGTCAATGCGGTGCCCGGCTCCGATCTTTCGTATTCGAACACCGTGACGCCGGAACTCGACATCTCCTATTTCTTCACGGACAACATCGCCGCCGAGCTCATCCTCGGCACCACCTATGCTAACATCGGGGGCCAAGGTACGATCGGCGGGCTGGGCAATATCGGCAAGGTTTGGCTGCTGCCACCTACGCTCACATTGCAGTATCATTTTACCAATTTCGGTGCGTTCAAGCCCTATGTCGGCGCCGGCGTGAACTACACGATCTTCTATAACCAGGATGCCGGCAGCGCCGATGCTCTCAAGGTTAAGAACACGTTCGGCACCGCGCTGCAGGTCGGCTTCGACTACATGGTGGATCAGCACTGGGGCGTCAACTTCGACGTGAAGAAGCTCTTCCTGAAGCCAGACTTCGACGTCACGGTGGACGGCGCGAAGCTGACGGGGAAGGCCGCTCTCGATCCCTGGTTGATAGGCGCAGGTGTCACCTACCGCTTCTGACAACGGAAGGCGAATGCCGGTTGTTGAAGCCCCGACCACGAAGTAAGCGCTGGTCTGGGCAGCCGATACGAATAATGAAGGGCGCCTCGTGCGCCCTTATATCTCCAAAGCCGTAACGCTCAGGAAAGGTGTGATTGGAGAGACGTGTCTTCACATCTAGTGCAGCAACACTCAACGGCAGCACCATTAAGCCCGATCCGATTGCTTTCGGCTCGCCGGCTGATAGTGAAGATTGGCTCGGCACTGATCGCCGATGCAGAAACCGGAGAGATACGCGGTCCTTGGCTTCAGACGCTAGGCCGTGGTGACGATTTAACGGATGGGGGATTCCGCTGAAGGCGCAAATCAGATTCAACGCTGATTTTTGGAGATCAGCGATGGACTGCGATGCGCTTCGGGACGACCAATGGGAACGGATCAAGGGGTTTATGCCCGGCGGCACGAAGGGCAAGCGTGGTCCGCGCACGGACAACCGGCGATTTCTGGACGCGCTGCTGTGGATGGCCCGCTCGGGTGGTCGGTGGCGCGACCTGCCCGAACGGCTTGGCGACTACCGCTCGGTGAAGCGGCGCTACTATCGCTGGATCGAAATGGGGGTTCTCGACGACATGCTTGCGGTGCTGGCGCGGGAAGCCGACCTGGAATGGCTGATGATCGACTCGACCATAGTGCGGGCCCATCAACACGCCGCCGGCGCGCGCCGATCAAAAGGGGGGCGGATGCCCAGGGCCTGGGCCGGTCTCGCGGCGGCCTGAGCACCAAGATCCATGCTGCAGGCGATGCGCTCGGCAATCCGGTCCGCCTGATCGCGAGCCCCGGACAACGCAACGACATCGCCTTCGCGCATGAACTGATCGACGGCTTCGAGGCGGGATGCGCCATTGCCGACAAGGGCTATGACGCCAACCATCTCATCGACAGGATCGCCAGGATGCAAGCCGCCATCGTCATACCGCCGAAGAAAAACCGAAAAGATCAGCGCTGCTACGACGCCGATCTCTATAAGGAGCGCAACATCATCGAGCGCTTCTTCAACAAACTCAAACAGTTCCGCCGCGTCGCCACCCGCTACGACAAGCTGCTCACCAACTTCATAGGCTTCGTCAAACTCGCCGCTATCGCTATCTGGCTCAGATAGTTAAATCGTCACCACGGCCTAATAGAGGATGTCGTCCGATTTTTCGCGCGCGGGCAGCAGGTGATCATCGTCACCTCTGGTGCTGTCGCGGTCGGCTCAAGTCACTTCAACCAATCTGGACAGATCTCTGCGAGTTGAGAGAAGCAAACGGCCGCCGCTATCGGTCAGGTTCGACTCACGCGTACCTATGAACAGAGTTTCAAACGCCATGGTTTTGGCGTTGGGCAAATACTATTGACCGCGAAGATATAGACGATCAGTATCGCCGCCTGAATGCAGCTTCAACCCTTCAACAACTTCTCAAAGTTGGCGCCGTACCCATAATCAACGAGAACGACACGACCGCTACGGCGGAGCTCTTTTGGCGACAATGACCGGCTAGCGGCACGGGTCGCGCAGATGGTAAACGTTGTCGTTCTGCTTTCCGACGTAGATGGCTCTTCTCGGAAAACCCACACGATAACCCCGCAGGCCGCCTGGTGACAGAGGTTAGATGCATTACTCCCGGATAGAGGCAATGGCGGGTCATTCCCTGGCTCGCCACAGTTCGGGTGTCATGGTGACAAAGTTGATGGCAGCAAGGATTGCCACGGACGCGGGCTGTGAAATGTCATTGCAAGCGGTAACAAATCTTACCCGCTCGCGGCCATTGAGAACGGTGGCCCATCAACATGGTTCCTTCCGCTCGCTAAAGCCGGCCGATCCGCCATGTCGGCAAACGCCGCCTCGAACTGTTCGAGGAGATCGAGCGAGCAGCCTTGAGGCCGCTGCCGGTGGCACCGTTCGAATAACGTCTAATGGAAGGTGGCCAAGCGCATCCCAATTACCACGTCGAGGTCGACAAGGCCTTCTTCCGCATCGGCTGATCGGCCGCACCATCCAGGTCCGCCTCACCCATCCGGTGGTCCGAAGAGCCGTGGCGTTCTGGGTGGCGACCATGGAGGCTTTCGGCGCTCCACCAGCTGTTGTTGCCGACGGCCGTGCAAACGGGCAGATGTGCGGCGCGATCCGCCAACCCGCGAACTCAACGAGGAAGTCCTTCCAGGCCGAGCGGCTCTCGCGATTGGCCGTCTCGACGGCCAGGATCTGGCGCGTTCCGTCGCAGTCGATGCCGACCGCGATCGGCACCGTTCGCTCATGACGATGCCGGTTTCGCGCACCTTCTCGTAGCGGGCGTCGGGAATGAGGTAGGCAAACGGCTGTTGCCATTTCAGCGTCGCGCGGCCAATTCGAAGACTCTGAAATCTCCATCTGATCGATAAGTGCATCCGTCTTGTGGATGCATTGGATTAAAACAATCGATCTTACGAACAACAGTGGACATGAAAAGACCTCGCTTCGGCGGCGCCTACAGGAGGTCTCTCGCCGTGCTAGATGGAGGCGAACTCTTCCTGCATCTGATGACAACGGCACGCGGCACTCCATGTAACCCGCATGCCGCCTAATATCACCAGAGGCTCAGACTCCAGCTAAGACGGCCGTACAGCGTTGATTGTAGCGCATAGTTAGTCATCCCACGCGCCGTCGACTATTCCTGCCCACATTGCTTCATCCACGGAAATATCAGAAATGAGTTCACCTCGGCGTACAGCATTCATCACAGGTATCACCGGCCAGGACGGCGCGTTGCTTGCCGAACTGCTGCTTTCGAAGGGCTACATGGTGCATGGCCTGAAGCGGCGAGCCTCGCTGATCGGGAATACCCAGCGCATCGACCACCTCTATCAAGATCCCCATGAGGACCATCCCGACATGGTCCTGCATTACGGGGACATGACGGATGCGACAAACCTGATCCGTCTCCTGCAGGAGACGCAGCCCGACGAAATCTACAATCTGGCTGCGCAAAGCCACGTGCAAGTCTCTTTCGAGACCGCCGAATATACGGCCAATGCCGACGCGCTCGGCACGCTGCGGCTGCTGGAAGCGATCCGCATTCTTCGCCTCGAGGAAAAGACCCGGTTTTATCAGGCCTCCACATCCGAACTCTACGGTTTTTATCCAGGATACCCCGCAGAAGGAGACTACCCCGTTTTATCCACGCTCGCCATACGCGGTGGCGAAGCTCTACGCCTACTGGATCACGGTGAACTACCGTGAGACATACGGACTCTACGCGAGCAACGGGATTCTGTTCAATCACGAAGGACCGACGCGTGGCGAGACTTTCATCACGCGCAAGGTGACGCGTGCAGTAGCTGCGATTATGGCCGGCAAGCAGGACTGCCTTTATCTCGGAAACCTCGAGGCAAAGCGCGATTGGGGCTCGGCGCGCGATTATGTCGAGGGCATGTGGCGCATCCTGCAGCACCACGAGCCTGACGATTTTGTGCTCTGCGACCGGCGAGACGCATTCGGTCCGCAGCTTTGTCGAGGCTGCCTTCAGGCGGGTCGGAAAGGAGATCGTCTGGGAAGGCGAAGGCGTTGACGAGGTGGGCCGCGAACACAGGAGTAACCAGGCGCTGATCCGGATAGACAGGCGTTATTTCCGTCCGACCGAGGTTGACCTGCTAATCGGCGATGCCTCGAAGGCGGCCACCAAGCTCGATTCGAAGCCGAAGACCACTTTCGATGAGCTCGTTTCGGAAATGGTCGAGGCCGATTGCCGCGCGTACGGAATCACGCTCGCTTGACGAAAAGACAATGACTTCGCCGGAAGGCATTGGCGGTCCAAAGCAATTCGCCTCGCTGGCCCGGCCTTTCAGGCGGTCCGCCGGCATCCAGTCAGCATCCGGTCCTTTGGATCGGCATATTCGCACATCCTACAGAGCAGAAAGCCATCCGCTCCATTCATGCGATCGACGATTTCGCAAAAAACTGGGCTTTCAAAGAGATCGGCGTATTCGTCGCATAGAAGGTTGCCCAATACGTGACGCCGTTCAAAATTCATGGAGCAGAGAGTGACGTCGCCGTTTGGTAGAAGAACATTCCGATACTGCCGTTCGTCCACGCATGCCAGCGCTCCGACCACTGGCTGCCGTGGTTCAACGATCGTGGGGTCGACGCTTCCACCCCTGCTACTCACTGGTCGTGAGCGAACTAGAGCTTCGGCAGGGATAATGTCGACGATATCGGGATGGGCCTCGCCCAAAAAGAATCGAATCGAGGGGATCTTCGCGTCGACGAGTTGACGAACCAAATCGCGATACTGGTCTCCGACAAGGCGGCTATTCATGTACGCGCCGTCATCGAAAACATGGACCACGAATACCCGCAAGCGCAGCGCTTGCAAGCATTGTAGATCCCGCTCCTTCATTCCCACAAGCGTCGTGAAAATCCTGATGCCGTGGCCTCTGGCGGAAGCGTGCTCGACCATTTCGGTGCAGTCCGAATTGAGCCAAGGCTCGGAGTATCCGGCGAAACTAATGTCGACGGAAGTTGGTACGCGCGCCAGACACCGCTTGAAATCTTCAAGATTAAGATGCTTCGAATGAGATACCTTTCTTTGCCGGTCCGCGAACTTGTCCTGCGGACAATATGAACATCCGACGATGCATCCTGTGGTCGTCGTTATCTCCAAAACTCTGCCGGCTGGTATGGCAGAGCGCAGTTCCGGTAAAATCATCTGTTATGACTCCCACTTCTCTGGTCCTGCATAACGTCCAGAATGGTGTCGTTCGGCTTCTTGACACCGCCCGTTAAGACGTTACGAATGAACTTGGCCCCATCTTCGCCTTGGCAGCAGTCAACGGCCAGCTTCCTCTTTTTGCCGAGCGGACTGTCAAACGAACTTTGAGCGCGCCGCCGGCACGGCAGGACCGCGCAATCTCAATCTGTCGAGCGTCAGCCATTGCGGAAGGTGTAGCTGTAACCGTTGATCGCCGGCGCGCCGCCGAGATGCGCGTAGAGGACTCTCGATCCCTCCGGAAAGAAGCCCTTCTGGACGAGGTCGATCATCCCTTGCATGGATTTGCCCTCATAAACGGGATCGGTAATCATACCCTCGAGCCGCGCACACATTCGGATGGCCTCCTTCGTTTCCTCGGACGGGATGCCATAACGCGGGTATGCGTAGTCCTCGAGCAACACCACGTCATCCTCGACGGGTTCCGTTCCGAGATCGACGAGCTCCGATGTATGTTGGGCAATCTTTAGCACCTGCGCCTTGGTTTTGGTGGGGGTGGCAGAGGCATCGATACCGACCACATTGCGCTGTCGACCGTCCTTGGCAAATCCGACGAGCATGCCGGCATGCGTTGACCCGGTGACCGTGCAAACCACGATGTAGTCGAAGGCAAACCCAAGCTGTTTTTCCTGGGCGCGCACTTCCTCCGCGAACCCCACATAACCGAGGCCGCCGTTCGGGTGAACAGACGCCCCGGCTGGTATCGCATAGGGTCTACCGCCCCTTGCCTTAACCTCATAGAGCGCTTGTTCCTGTGGCGGATGCCGATGTCAAAGCCCTCGTCGACCAGGCGCACCTCTGCACCCATGATGCGGCTCAGGAGAATATTGCCGACCCGGTCGTAGACGGCATCCTCATGGGGTACCCAGCTCTCCTGAACCAGGAGACATTTCATGCCGATCTTGGCGGCGACCGCGGCGACCATCCGCGTATGGTTGGACTGGACGCCGCCGATGGAGACAAGCGTATCGGCATTTGCCGCGATCGCGTCGGGGATGATGTATTCGAGCTTGCGCAGCTTGTTTCCGCCGAACGCGAGAACTGAGTTGCAGTCGTCGCGTTTGGCGTAGATTTCCACCTTTCCTCCTAGCTAGACAACTTCGATCCATCCCCTTCCGCCCGATCCGGAGTGGCCACCCCAGATCGGGCGTCTCTTACTGGACCAAACGGCTTGGAAAGTCATAAGACAAGACGACCCCATCTTGAGACCATCAGTCAGATGGGCGATGATCCGCTCATCTGTCTGCCGGCAGTGGCTCGCTGATCTTTCCGGCATCTGCCGTTGGTAGCGATCGAGCGGCACGCCGCCCAGTGCGGCGGGAGGGCCGATATTGTACATGACTAATTCGCCTGGGGCAAAAACTTAAGTTGCTTACGCAACGCTGTCTTCAGAACCGGAAGGCGTCTCGGCGTGCATGCGACACAAATGTAGGGAATCGGACGTAAGAGCAAAACCGACGTTTTATCAGCAGGCTATTCTACTGTTTTGAGCGGATTTTTTCGTTTGGCACGGTACATGCTTGGCTGTCTGCAAACGGTGCCAAGAAGCGTGGTGATGTTAATTGGGTGGTAAAAAAAATGGAGTTAGGGCTTGACGGCAAGGTGGCAATGGTCGCGGCCGCCTCCAGCGGCTTAGGTTTGGCCACAGCTGAGGAGTTAGCCAACGAAGGCTGCCGCCTGTCCATCTGTGGACGGGATCCGGGGCGGCTAGAAAGAGCAGTGGATCGGTTGCGCGGCACAGGGGCCGAAGTGCTCGCACGCGCGACCGATGTAACTGACTGCGCTGATGCAGCAGCTTGGGTTGCCGAAACAGCAGAGCATTTTCGGTGTATCGACATTTTGGTGACGAATTGCGGCGGCGTTTCTGCCGGGCCACCCTCGGCCATGACGCCTAAGGATTTCGACGATGCGTTTGACCGAGTGCTTTTACCTTCGATAAATCTTGTTACGGCTGCCTTGCCGTATCTGCGGCGCTCGCGGGCGGGGCGAATATTGATGCTCGCTTCCGAGGCTATTGTACGGACTCCGGTACATTTCGCGCTGTCGGGTGTCGCACGAGCAGGGCTAGTGCCCTACTGCCACACGCTCGTACAAGAATTGTCGGGGGAGAGCATCACCGTAAACGTGCTCGCTCCTGGAGCACACAGCACCGCGATTCACGAAGCCAATCGCCTCGGCGACCACGCCGAAGCCATCCGTGCGCTCGAGGACAGGACCCCGGCCCGACGCCTTGGCGATCCCACGGAATTCGCAGCAGTTGCTGCATTCTTGGCCAGCGCACGCGCGGCCTATGTCAGCGGCGCCCTGATCGTCATCGATGGTGGGCTGAGTGCAACCGTCTGAACAATTCGTCGCGCTAGGAGCCGTCACATGACGAAGCCAACGCAAACAGAACCCTCATCGATCTCGGCCGTTCAATCGCACATGCGTGTATTTCGCGATCGTCCTGAGCAGGAGCTCACTTTCCCCTTTAGTCTTCTGACACTTGAAAATTACTCCGCCCACCGGGCGACGCCGCGCCTGACAGCACGCGATCAATTCAGCGTCGTCGATCTTTCACAGAGCGAGTCGGGTTACTGGTATGAAATGAATTCTGAAGAGGGGGTTGATGCAGCTGAGGGAGTTGACGCCCTTCCTGAGTTTCAACGCGCCTTTGGCTATGCATGGTATCTACTTTGCTGTCGCGGGCATCGCCGCTCTTGCGATTTGCCTCACGCTGACCTTGCCTCCTGAACGATGACCTTGACCTGAAATAAACCAAAACAGTGGAGCGGGTAGTCTATGATGTCCGATACAAATCGTAATTCTGCAATTGGTGCAGAAGGATACCAGGAGCTCTTCGGAATTGATGGCAAGGTAGTCTGCATTTCAGGCTCGAGCCGCGGTCTAGGGAAGTCGCTCGCCACCTGCTTTGGACGGTTGGGCGCCAAGATAGTCCTTTCCTCGCACAATATTGAAGAGCTGACCGAAGCGGAGGCCGAACTTGCGGGCCAAGGAATCAACGTGACGGCTATCCGCGCCGATGTGCGGTCGCACGACGATTGCAAGGCACTGATCAGTGGCACGGTCGACCGGTTTGGGCAGATCGATGTGATGGTCTGCAACGCGGGTACCGACATCATTAAGCCAGCACATTCATATGAAGAGCCGGAATGGGACGAAATTGTCGATACTAATCTGCGTGGTTACTACTATTGTGCCAAGTTTGCCGCCCAGGCAATGCTGGATCAAGGCGGCGGCAGCATCATCATGACTTCTTCGGTCGCCAGTTCGCTCGGCATACCGGGCCTGACTGTCTATGCCGCGAGCAAGGGTGGCGTCAATCAACTGACGCGCACCATGGCGGTAGAATGGGCCAATAAGGGTATTCGTGTAAACGCCGTCGCACCTGGATTCATCAACAACTTCATGGATGGGGTGCATCCTAATCTCGATAGCCCTTATCAGCGCCGCGCAATGGAATTCACTCCGATGCGACGCCGCGGCAATTTGTCCGAATATTTCGGGCCTTACATTTTCCTCGCGAGCCCAGCTGCATCGTTCGTAACAGGCGAGATTCTCTATGTCGATGGGGGCTACGCCGCGAGCTGATGCAGGATGCTTCGATGTTGTGGCGGTATTTGGATGAGGCTGGGCAATGTTAAACACAATACCAGATGAAGTGAACTTCCTAGACTGCACCTTGCGCGACGGTGGCTACTACACAGATTGGGATTTCGCACCGGAACTGGTGTCGGACTATGTCGCTACTATCAACACTCTCCCAGTGCGCATGGTCGAGCTGGGGCTCGCCGGAAAGCCTGAGAGCCACGGATATTTCGCCAGTGTGACGAGCTCTAAGGCCGAACAGGTGGCTGCTGGTCTCCTGGTCAAGGCATGCGTGATGATCGATGCCAAGGATGTGCTTTCGAGCGAACTGCCTATACCCCTTGCCGTGATCCGCCTGACAGAAGGACTAGTGCCAGGGCATATCACGACCGTCCGCGTGGCGGCGCATTACAGCAACTTGGCTGCCTGCCGGAACATTTGCGCTGAGTTGTCTCATAGGGGCTTCCGTGTGTTTTTGAATCTCATGCAGATCGATGCGGCAAATGCTGCAGAAGTTGAGATGTGCCTGAAGGAGGTAAAGCAGTTCGACACCATCGACGTGCTTTATATAGCCGATTCCTTTGGCTCTATGAAGCCGACTCGCGTTCAGGAATTAATCGACCGGTTTGCGGGTCGAATTGAGCCTGACATTGGATTCCACGGCCATGACAACCGCGGATATGCGCTGGTCAATTCAGTGGCGGCCGCGATGGCGGGAGCGACCTGGATAGACTGCACCATGGGCGGCATGGGCCGCGGGGCAGGAAATACGGCTAGTGAGCAACTCCTACCGATTCTCACTCGCCTCGAAACATCGAAGGAACGGGCACTCCTCGAGCACGTCCTGCGTCACTTCGATCCGCTTCGCAAACGGTATGGCTGGGGCAGCAGCGCGGCATATCAATTCGCGGGCTCAAACTTTATCCATCCGTCCTATGTTCAAAAGCTACGTGAAGGCGCGGCATTGTCTGACGCCGCGATTATCAGGCGCCTTTCGGACCTTCGCGCCGATGAACGGATGAGTTTTGCCAATGAAAAGCTGTCGGCGCTGATGGCGCAGGACATCGTCTGATCGCAGATATCTCTGTTGAGGTGCCCTTTTTCCCAATTCGGAGGAAGCCATGACTCTACCAAATGCGGTTGTGAAGCCATCGGTCCTCCCGTCGGATCCGCGGTTTGCATCAGGCCCTTGCCGTAAACATCCTGGTTGGAGCGTGCACCCAACTATGCTGCGCTATGTTGGACGAAGTCACCGGAGCTCCGAGGGAGCAGAAAGGCTAGGAGAGGTAATCAGGCGCATGGCCTCTTTGCTTGAGCTGCCTGATAGCTGGCTCTGCGGAATCGTGCCCGGTTCGGGCACTGGGGCCTGCAGCATGGCCTTGCAAAATCTACTCGGCCCTTTTCCAGTCGAGACATTCTTGTCAGACAGCTTCTCGCGTTATTGGGCAAATGAGATCGATACTTTGGCGCTTGCCCCCCAAAGCCGGCACATTTGTGCTTACGGAGATTTTCCGAACACTAGCAGGATCGACCCCAATCACGACATCGTTCTAGTGCTAAACGGCACCAGCAGCGGCGTTTGTCCACCAGATCTTGACTGGATTCTTCCTGACCGTGCCGGGCTTGTGATCGCAGATGCCGTCTCGGCAGCTTTTACGAGGCACATCGACTTCGATCGGATCGATGTTTTGTGCTGGTCGTGGCAGAAGGCGCTTGGCGGCGAAGGCGGCCACGGCATGATCGCGCTCTCGCCTCGAGCCCAGGCACGGCTGAAAGCCGGCGGACCTAAGCCTGTAACCAGGCTCATGAGACTGCACAACGCCGACGGATCTGTAAACAAAGCGTTCTTTGGCGGCCGCACAATCTCGACCCCCAGCATGTTCGCCGTCGAGGATATCCACTCTGCGCTCGACTGGGCCGAAGCGTGCGGTGGACTACCCGCGCTTCTGAACAGGGTTGCCAATAATTATGCTGTCATGGACGACTGGGTGAACTCTACTCCTTGGATCGATTGGACTTGCACCAATCCGGCAGCACGCTCCACCTGTTCAATTACTCTTCGGCTTGTACGTGAGCAACTCGCTGCCGGCGAGAAGGAGGACGGCGATGAAATCGTTGCTGGGATGATCCGTCTACTCGAAGCCGAAGGCGCGGCTTTTGACATCTGGAGCTACGGTGACGCGCCCCCGGGATTCCGGATATGGGCGGGGCCTACGGTCGAGGCAAATGACTTGGCGATCTTATGCGAGTGGCTGGCCTGGGCTTATAGCGAGACGTGCGAGGCCAGCATACCACCCGAAGAGGTCGTGCATCACGGCTACTTTCCGCCCTCTAAGGCGAGCGCGGTTCAGCCAAGGACGGAGTCGGCTTGCCCTCTAACCGCCGCCCTCGAAAGCCCACCTCCCCGGACACTGGCAGATTGCTATGACGCGATACTTTTCGACGCGACGGGGGTCCTGATCAGCGAAAATGAAGCCTTGCCTGGCGCTGCTGATATATTGGCCCGACTTAATATGTCCGGTTTGCCATACTACATCGTGACTAATATCAGTAGTGGATCGGATGAAACGATATTCGCACGTCTCCGCGGCGCGGGCCTTCCGATTCCGGCGGGCGACCGTATCGTATCCGCTGGAGGTGTTGCGCGACATCGCGTACTCGAAGAGCTGGCGGCCGGGCGGCTAGTTTCCTATGTGGGCAGTTCACGCGCTGCGCATGACATCTTCGGCAAGCGTCCAAATCTTCATTGCGCGGACACGGCCGAGACATTCGACACACTCGTAGTGCTCGATGACGAAGGTTTCGATTTTAAACGGGCTGCCGATAACATCCTGTCGACCTTTCAACGTAGACTGATCGAGACGGGCGAAATGCCCAGGATGATAACGGCAAACGCGGACGTCGTTTATCCCAGCAAGAACGGCTCACTCGTCTTTGGACCAAGCATAATAGGGCCAATGCTTCAAGCTGGACTAGCGCTCTTCGATGCTCCTCCAATCTCAGTAGAGATTATGGGCAAGCCAGGAAGAGCGATTTTCGAAGAGTGCATCGCTCGGGCAGGTACCGACCGTCTTTTGATGGTCGGCGATCAGGTTGATACGGATATCAAGGGCGCAAAGGCTGCCGGGCTCGACGCACTTCTCGTAACCACTGGCCTCAACAACAGCGGCGAGTTGCGTCAAGGCGATAACGGCGCTGCCGATTATGTCGCAAAGAACCTCAATCAGATTTTCGACGGCAGTTTGTTTCCACACCTTCGGTCAGCGAGATATTCCAATACAACAGATTGGGTTTGAGCAGCTTGGAGCGAGAAGCGCGGATTGGACAAGGCGGGTTTGCCGCCCGCGGTTGAACGCAGCAGCCCGGCTAAGAGGGGAATGGGGATAATCGTTTCGACTATTCCGACGGAAGGGTTGTGACGATGCATCCTACCTTGTGGGTTTTTTTGGCCCCCCGAGATTTGTCGCTGATTTGCAAGGAGCACTGGTGGATGTAGTGGGACAACAGTGATGCCAGGCATCAAGACAGGCACGAAGATGTTCATTATCGCCGCGTGGAAGTGATTACGGGCCGTCGGAGGCGGCGCGACTGGACGCCGGCAGAGAAGAGGCTGATCGTTGCGGAAAGTGCGCTGCCGGGCGCTAATATCTCGGTCGTCGCAAGGCGTTTGTGCGTCAGCCGCGGCCTGAATTGAGTCTGGCCGCGGCAGCCAAGTGCTAGTGAACCAGACGTCACGACAGAGACGACAGCTCTGCAGTTAGTGCTGATTACGATTGCCAACCAGGCGCAGCGGGTTGAGCGCAGCGGCGGACGGAAGCGCCGGGGTCGCCCGATCGGATCGAGCTTGAGATGGGGTGGAAGCCGCCTCGACCTAACGGGTTCGGTCGAACCAGCCTTGGCGGTTGATGTTGTGGGTGCGGTGCGAGTGGCGCAGTGATTGCCCTTGCGGTTGAGGTGAAGGTCGTTGTAGCGACACAGCCAGTCGATTTCCGCCGCGGCATAAACGGCCTGATTGCGCTGGTCGCTGCCGCTCTTGCACTTTGCCGCTGAAACGACGGACTATGTCCGTCATCACCGGCCTGCGGCACCTCCGTCGCCGAAGGATGTCGAATGTTGGGATCGCGCGTCCAACCTACAATAACCGTCCGGAAAGGCGAGCCGACGACACGGCGGTCGTCGAGACGATGTTGGTCGCCGATTGTCAGGGCGACGCGTTGGTCTGCTCCCGTCAATTTACCATTGCTGAACGTCGCAATTTGTCTCTGCTTTGCCCCGATTTTCGCAAGCGGGCCTTGGCGCTCCATTTTCCCCTCGACTTAACCGCTATGGGACCGTTGGTGAAAAACCTTTATGGGGTCGGCGTTGCACAATGTTGTATGCAGGTTGTCGACCTTGACCGGTCTGGCTAATTGTAGGAAAGCCGAACCTCATTATGGGCCGTTGAGCGAAGCCGTTCAGGCACCTCGGATGATCTGCCTGATCAGAGCTGATCTGGAGCAAGGATACGAATGAATATGCCAGTAAGAAAAGCAGCATCAGCGCAGAAGACTGCGGTTCCCCGACAAACCGGAAGTACCCGGGTCTATACCGAGCTTCGTCACAACATTCTAAGCATGGTGCTGCCCCCCAGCGCCCCATTGGACGAGGTAGGGTTGGGAAAACGCTTCCAACTTTCGCGCTCCCCTATTCGAGAGGCACTGGTGCGCCTTGCGAGCGAGGGATTGGTCGTTACCCTTCAAAACCGCAGCACCATCGTAGCCCCTCTCGATTTCCGCAGTGTGCCCGAATATCTGGATGCTTTGGATCTTCTGCAGCGCGCTACCCATCGGTCAGCTGCCATTTGCCGCTCTCAGCGGGACGTAGAGGAAATCGAAGCTACACTTGGGATATTCGAGAAGAAAGCGAAGCTCAGTTTCGATACCGACGACTGGTTGCCTATGATCGAAGGTAACTACGATTTTCACATCCGGATCGCGCAGGCGGGCCGCAACCAATATTTTGCCGGATTCTATAAGCGGATTCTGGAGGAAGGGCGACGGATGCTCTACTTTCACAGTGAATTCCTCTTCAAAAGCCTGGGTTCCACAGTAGGGCGCCTGAACCAGCACCACCGAGAAATGTTAGAAGCCATCCGCGTTCAAGATCCAAACGAGGCCGAGCGCCTTGCTCACGAGCACGCGAGGCAGTTCAAGGGGGACTTCCTGGAATACATGGAGCGGAGCATCACCTCGAAAATGAAAATCGCCACCTGAGGGAAGTCCTACCGAAGCGCATCGCTTGACTGTCGACCTAATGTCGATTTATGCCCTTTTGGCACAAAGATCGGCAATGGCGCACGATCTTTCATCGGCGAACTTCGAGGGATATTCATGGAAGATGGCGCGGAGGCTTGTGCCGTGGGAGTCGTTGGCGCTGGCATCGTCGGGGTCGCATTAGCCTTTTTGCTCTCCAGGCGGGGCTTTGTCGTAACACTCCTCGATCGCGACGCTCCCGGAAGAGCTGGACCGTCCTTCGGGAATGCAGGACATATTGCGGGATCGGAGATATTTCCGATCAGCAATCCCGGCATTCTAGGAACCGCAATCCGTATGCTGGCCGACCCAAATGCTCCGTTGAAGATCGATCCATTCTATGCGCCTAGGCTGGCGCCTTGGCTGTATCGCTTCTACCTCAGTGGTAGGCAGAGGGCCTACCAAAAGGCGACAGAAGCGCTGACGCTGCTTAGCGCCAAGGCACTGCCTTCCACCAAAGCGCTGCTGGCGGAAGCCGGACTCGGGAACATGGTTCGGCACGCACCAGCTCTCTATCTTTATGAGTCGAGGCATTCGTTAGAGAGCGCCATCCCGAACTGGCGCGCGAAACTCGAGCGCGGTCACAGCTTCACAGTTATTGCCGACCGGCGCGATCCCTTTCTCGTGAGTTTGCGGGCGCCATCTTGTCGGATGACTGGGGTGCAGTCACCGATCCGTATGATGTGGTGACGAACCTGTTTCAAGCTGCGATTGGCAGCGGCGTCGAGTATCGGCGTGCAAGCGTAGAAGAGATACATCCAGCAGAGCACACAATCACCGTTAAGGGCGAGGGGCAGGCGTTCAGCTTCGATAAGGTTGTGATTGCATGTGGCGCGCACACACCCCTTCTTGCCCGTCAAATCGGCGATCATCTGCCAATTGAGGCGGAAGGTGGTTACAACTACACCTACCCGGCCTCTGGTCTAGAACTGAACCATCCGCTCATCCTAGCTGACCGAGGAATCGCTGCGACGAGCCTTTCAAGCGGTCTCAGGGTGGGTGGCTGGGCCGTGTTTGCGGGTCTAAATTCCGAACCGAAACAAGCCTATTTCGATCGCATCGAAAAAATAGCGGAACGGACTTTTCCGCACCTGTGCACTCAGGGTGGTAAGCCTTGGTCAGGCCTTCGTCCTTCGACACCGGATTCGGTACCGGTTATCTCACGATCTGCAAGAGCGAAGGGGATATTCTACTCGGCGGGCCACGGCCATTGCGGACTGAGCTTGGCCGCGGCCTCGGCGGAGATCATGTTGGAACTGCTGAGGGGAAACCAACAAGCTGGTCAGCCGTTCGCGATCGATCGCTTCGAACGTCCTGGGTAATCCCACCTTTCGTTCCAGACCCGCGCCAGATTTCCCCAGGAACGCCGGCGTCCACAGGATCAGGCTTACGGGGGCCACAAGCCATGCGGGAACGTTGAGCCCCAGCCGGCCTCAGGTCGAAGTAAGCGAGTGAAGATCCGCATCAGCAGTGCGCGTTCCCAGCAATGTCTTGAAAAGCCCGAGGTGCAGAGCCGGCCGGCCTTCCCGTGGCCGGTCCCGTTGACATGTCGCCGCCGACCAGACGTCCGAATAATGTGTTGCCGCGGGAGTGGCTCCGTACGCGCCCTCTTGAAATACGTGCCGCGGTCTGGTATCTAGCGCTATGACGCGATTGTCGTCATTATGTAGACAAAAGTGGGCATCGCCCGCTTCCCCTCTGCACCGCTGTGTTGTTCGCCAGTCTGAGGAAACAAATGCGCTGGAACAAGACCTTCACGATGGTGGAAGCACACTGCGAAGGAGACGTCGGCCGTGTCGTCACCGGCGGTGTCCTGTCGATTCCCGGCGACACAATTCTCGACAAGCTGCTGTACATAAACAACGTCGACGACCGGCTGCGTCGCTTCCTCGTGAACGAGCCCAGGGGATGCGCGCAGATGAGCACGAATCTCCTGTTGCCGCCGGTGCATCCCGAGGCCGACGCCGCCTTCATTATCCTGCTGGGCGACAAGGCGCATGCTATGTCCGGCTCCAACAGCATCTGCCTCGTCACGGTGCTTCTTGAGACCGGCATGGTCGAGATGAAGGAGCCCGAGACGGTCGTCACAATCGAAACCGCGGCCGGCCTCGTCAAGGCCGTTGCCAAATGCTCAAACGGGAAATGCGAGCGCGTCACTCTCGATATGCCGCCGTCGTTCCCGCTGCTGCTGGACGCCGAGGTGGATGTCCCCGGTCTTGGCAAGGTGATGGTAGACATTTCCTATGGCGGCATCTTCTACGGGCTCATAAATCCCGAGCAGTTCGGCCTGAAGCTCACGACCGAGAATGCAAGGAAGCTGGTCGATATCGGCTGCCGTGTCCATCGGGCCATCGACGCCCAGCTTGACGTCCGGCATCCTGAGATAGCCGGTCTGAGCGGGCTGTCTTTTACGATGTTCGTTGGCTACGATGACGACGGCCGTATGAAGGGCGTCACGGTCGTTCCTCCGGGCCGCGTCGACCGTTCGCCATGCGGCACGGGCAACAGCGCACGGCTCGCGGCCATGTATGCGCGCGGCCAGTTCGCGGAAGGCGAGACGCGGATCGCGCGTTCGATCATCGACAGCGAATTCGAGGTTTCTATCGTCGGAACGACCACGGTGGCTGGAAAGCCCGCCATATTGCCTAGGATTTCCGGGCGCGGTTGGATTCACGGCATCCATCAGATCGGCGTCGACCCGACCGACCCCTACCAGCTTGGTTACATGGTATCCGACTGCTGGGGCGACGCCTTCGACCTGCTCAAGTAACGTTGCGAAGCCTCGTCCTCGATCCGCGGCCGGAGCCCTGTTCAAGACGTCACGATCTTCACTTTTGAAGTGATGGATCGCTTCAGAAATTGAAGGAAGTTCCCCCTTGAACTGGGCGGCGTGCTCTGCGCCAGTTGCTCCGCGGATACGGCTTCCTCGAGACGCGCTTGTAGAAGCGTCCCGCTCTCCCCGTCGTGATGTGGGAATCACCGAGCGCAGCGATGGGCGAAGGGAAGCCGCGAGCAGCAACGCATCGGAGCAGTTTCGTAAGAGGTGCCAGCGGTCGGCCACCTGCCGGGCTGCGGGTGCTCCCTCTCGCGCACCGCGCGCGTAGGCTCCGGCTCGATCCCGCGCATGACTTCGACACCGGGATGAGCCGCCAGCCACCCGGAGAGCGTTCCCATCTCACGGTCAGGCAGCAGATCAACGATCAACGACGTTGTTGGTTTCGAGATCGACCAAAATAGTCCCGTAGCGCTGACCACGCCGCCATGCCCAGTCGTCAACGCCGAGGATACGTGGCGCCTCACAATCGTTGCCGGGGTAGACCCGAACAATCCGCAGGATGGTATCCGCGCTCACAGGCATACTAAGCCGAGTGACGAGCCTCATGCCAGCCTTCCCTCGATGCTAATACGAATAGTTTGTTCCACGGACGGTCTCCCTTTGCTAGAGATCTGTAACCACCTCATTCTGGCACATCGATGCCGTGCGGGGGCTGTCCACCCCAACATCCTGCGGCGGCCAGAGCGCCGACCGCGAAGAGAAGCGAGTGACCCACGGAACGGTCCAGGAAAAAAGTGCAGGGGCACCTTGAACTCAACTACCCCAATCAGAGAGGACTCTTAGAGCTTTTCCTGGGTTCGCCGCTCGAGGCCTGCGTCAATCCGGTCGGAAATCTGCGAAACCGGTCCCTGCTCTAACGCTACCTCGGTTTCGCAGGTGAGCGGGAAATGGCATTTGAAGCGATGCTCCATGTCATCCGAGTTGGCTGCAGGCTCGGGGAAGACTCGGCGGCAGATGTCTTGCGCGTACTGGCACCGCGTGTGGAACTCGCAGCCGGTTGGCCGTCTCAGCATGCTCGGCACCTCGCCCTTGATTTCGATGCGGTTGAGAACGGCATCGGGATCGGGCACCGGATTGGCCGAAAGCAAGGCCTGCGTATAAGGATGGCGGGGATGATCGAACATATCTTGGGTTGAGCCAATCTCGACAACGCGCCCTAGATACATGATCGCCATACGATCGGCCATGTGGCGGACTACGTTGAGGTTGTGGGTGATGATCAGGATGGCGATCCCGAGTTCATCCTGGAGGCGAGCAAGCAGATTAAGCACCTCCCCCTGGACCGACACGTCGAGCCCAGCTGTGGGCTCGTCGGCGATGATCAGGTCTGGGTTGAGTGCAAGGGCACGAGCGACGCCGACGCGCCGGGCCTGACCGCCAGAGAGCTGGTGGGGATAGCGGCGCCCAAAGTCCGCCGGCAAGCCGACCATGCGCAACAGGCGCTCCGCTTCAGCACCGGGATCGCGATTGCTCACGCCGTGTATGCGGAATGGCTCGGTGAGGAGCGACTGCACGGTCAGCCGCGGCGAGAGGGAGCCCACGGGATCCTGGAACATCATCGTCATGCGGCGCAGGTAGGACTTTCGTTCGGCCGCTTTGAGGCCGATAAGTTCCTGCCCGTCGAAACGAATGCTGCCGCTAACAGCCGGCTGAAGGCCGATGATCGTGCGCGCGATGGTGGATTTGCCAGATCCGCTTTCGCCGACGAGGGCAAGCGTCTCGCCCTTGCGGATTTCAAAGGATACGCCGCACACAGCGTCAATGAAAGGGTCTGCCGTGCCCGTGGTGAGCGCCTTCAGTGACCCCATGGTGCGGAAGCGGACGCGCAGGTCCTGGACACTCAGCAGCGCACTCATGCCGCAACTATTCCGGCTCGATCGAGCAGATGGCATCGCGCGACCTGGTCAGCTCCGATACGGTACTCGCGAGGGATCTCGTGCAAGCAGCGCTCGGAAGCGTGAGGACACCGCGGTCGGAAGATGCATCCGTTCCTGCTTCCGAGCAGACTGGGGACGTCTCCGGGGATGGTCGGCAAATTGCGCGTCCGTTGTTTGATCCGTCCAGGATCGCACTCAAGCAGCGCCCTTGTGTAGGGATGGCCGGGATTATGAAAGATGTCTCGTACGGCGCCCTGCTCTACCACCTCGCCCGCATACATGACGGCAACGTGGTCGCACAGTTCGGCCACCACACCGAGGTGGTGGGAGACGAATAGGATGGAGCAACCGATCTCCCTTTGCAGATCCTTGAGCAAATGGATGATCTGGACTTCCAACGTTGCATCAAGCGCCGTGGTCGGCTCGTCGGCGATGAGCAGCGCAGGTCTCACCAGAAGCGCCATGGCAATGCAGATGCGCTGGCGCATGCCACCAGAGAACTGATGTGGATAATTCCCGATGCGGCTTTGCGGATCGGGAATTCCAACGCGCTTGAGCATGTCGATCGCACGAGCGCGCTTTTCACTACGGCCTCGTTGTTCGTGATGTTGGATATCGATCATCTGGCTCTCGATCGTCCGCACTGGATTGAGCGCGGTCATCGGATCCTGGAAGATCATGGAGAGGCGATCGCCCATCAGACTGCGTCGCGCTTGAGCAGTCAGCGTAAGCAGGTCGCGTCTTTCGAATATGATGCTGCCGGCAGTAACCTGAGCGTTTTCTGAAAGTAGACCCATCACCGTATAGGCAAGCGTGGATTTGCCGGATCCACTCTCCCCGACGATGCCGACTATCTGCCCGGCTGGCACGTCGAGCGAGACGTTGAGCAGCGCATGAACACGTCCGCGTGGGGAGCCGAAGTCGAGGCTGAGGTTCCGAACCTCGAGAAGCGAACCGGGGGATACGTGCGGTGTCGGATCGTCCCTTGTCATAGGTCTTTCCGCAGCTTGGGGTCGAAAATGTCGCGCAACGCTTCGCCAAGGAATGTGAAGCCTAACGTAGCGACGACGATTGGAACACCTCCTGCAATGACGAGCCACGGCGTTTGACTGATATAGCTGTAGCCATCGTTCAGGATCGTTCCCCAGTCCGGCGTCGGAGGGCGCACACCCATGCCGAGAAAGCTGAGACCCGCTTGCACCGCGATGACCCCAGGCACATCCATGCTCACAAGAATAAGAAGCGGACCAATCACGTTTGGCAGCATGTGAACGGCAAGGATGCGCGTCGTGCCGGCGCCCATGCTTCGCTCCGCGTCAATGTAATCGGAGTTGCGCAGGGCTTGCGTTTGGGTGCGCACGACACGCGCATAGATCGGCATCGATGTTATTGCGATGACCAGGATCACGCTGGACATGCTGGGGCCAAGAAGCGCGATGATGGCCAACGCAAATATGATCCCGGGAAAGGAGCGGATTGTGTCGAAGAATAGTAGCAGAAGATTGTCGAGCCAACGCGGCCCGAACCCTGCTATCAGGCCAAGCACGAGCCCAACGACAAGCGAACTGCCTAGCGATGCAAAGGCAACGAGAAGCGGAATGCGGCCGCCCATGATGGTACGCGAAAAAGTGTCGCGGCCGAGTTGATCCGTGCCAAGAAGAAAATCTGCTGAAGGGCCCGCCAAACGAGGCCCGACCATTATACGGATAGGGTCATGTGTGACGATGAGCGGACCAAAGATTGCGCTCGCCACCACGACCAAGACAAGCACCGCGCCAAGCATGCCCAGATGGTTCTTAAGCAGTTGCCGCAGGAAGCCTCCGAAGGCACCTGGATTGTTCCTTGGGGGAGCTGCTCTATCAATCGTGTCTATGCTCGTCATGATCAGAGCTTTTCCCGAGCCCGCGGGTCAAGGCTTGCATTGACCAGATCGGAGACCGTTGTTGACATGACGATTAGGAAGGTGGTGACCACAACGACGCCCATCACAATTGGATAGTTGCGCGCATTCACCGCCTGCACGATCAGCGCGCCGATCCCGGGTCTTGCGAACACCACCTCGACAAACACCGCTGCCGACAGCAGCCATGCGATACCTGCGCCCAAGATGGTTACCGTTGGCAAGATCGCAAGCGGCAGAGCGTAGCGGGAAACAATGCGCCATTCCGAAATCCCGAAAGAGCGGGCCATGCGGATATGGTTCTCACCCAGCGTTTCGAGCATGGACGCGCGCACCAGTCGAGAAATGTAGCCCACCCAACCGATTCCCATTGCAAAGCTCGGCAGGATCAGGTGGACGAGCCTATCCACAAAGCCCTCGCCCGGCCCGATCGCCGGAAGCCAGCGGAGGGCAACGGCGAAGATCAGCAGCGCGTAGACTGCCATGACAAAGGAAGGAATGGCGATGGTGGCCACCGCGATTACCCCAACCGCCTGATCGAGCAAGGAATTGCGCCGCATGGCAGAGTAGCACCCTAGCGGCACGGCGATAGCGGCGGCCCAAAAAATCGAGACGAGGATCAGCTCAATCGTGTAAGGCAATTGCGAAAACACGATGTCGGCGACCGGCCTCTGGCTGAACACATCATAACCTAAATTTCCGTGGAGCAGTCCGCCGAAAAAGGTGGCGATCTGCACGATCAGCGGCTTGTTGATCCCCATCTGCTCGTGCAGCTGCGCCTTCATCTCCGGCGTTGCGCGGGGGCCGAGCAAAATTGCGGCGGGGTCCCCCGGCACGGCATGGATCATCACGAAGAGCAGCGTCACCGCGGTCACGATGATCGTGACCGCGAGGAGCAACCTCTTACAAAGATAAAACAACTACCTCACCCCGAAGCCGGCTTGAAGTCGAGATACAAAGGGACCCCGTCCGGACGGGTCGCAGCTTCTATCTTAGTCGTGCGGTACACGACAGGGGTACCACCATTTGTCAGGAACCGGTGGGCTCCCGACTCCTCCAAGAGGTCCTGCATCTCGTAATAGAGCTTTGCGCGCTCGTTTGGATCCTCAATCGAGACTGCCTTGGCGTTGAGCTCGTCATATCGATCACTGCTGAAGCGCGTCCAATTCCAAATGCCCACTTGGGCCTTCACGAACCAGGGCGTGTACGCAGAAGGATCCGGCAGACTGCTGTCGTTTCTGATAAAAAGCTGCAAGTCCTTCCAGCGATCGCCTTCCGATTCCTGACCGATCCCGCTGTAGGAACCGGTGTCCTGGGCATTGACTTGGACAGTAATGCCGATCTGCGACAACTGCGCCTGAATCGTCTGGGCAATTATCGAGGGTGCGCCGCTGTTGTCACAATCGATGGTTAACTGAAGGTCGCTGACACCGGCCTTTTCCATGAACTCCTTGGCCTTGGCGAGGTCGCCTTCCGGCGGAACGAGCGCCTTCTCGCGATGCCCGATCATACCAGGCGGAATTATCCCGGTTGCCACTTCGGCCTGCCCCGCATAGGCAGCGTCCAGGATCTGCGGCACATTGATGGCCCATTGAATTGCTTTGCGGACATTGATGTCTTTCAGCTTCGGGTGATCCATATTCATGCCAAGCCAGATGTAACGGAGCGAGGGATGCTCCTCAACCTTTGTATCAGGCGGCGGATTGCTTTTGAACGTCGCCAGCGAATCGAGACTGATCGTAGCGAAATCAACATCGCCGGCCAGATAGGCGCGTTCCGCCGTCTTAGTGTCAATAATCGGTACGATGCGGATTTCATCAAATCCGGGCTTTGGTCCAGACCACTCGGGATTACGGGTCAACAGCGTGTACTGATTTTGCTTCCACTCCGCGAGCACATAGGGCCCAGAAAACGCCGGCGGTTTCATGCCGAAATTGCCGCCGTCCTTGGTCGCCTTCATCACCGCCTGCTCGGAAACGATGTGACCGTTGCCAGAAGGGAAGCTGGTGTTCCAGACCGGCACATACGGCGTCTTGAACACGATGACGCCGGTATGATCGTCCTCGATCTCGACATGATCGAACGAGCCTAGCTCGGACTCTGAAGAATTGTACTTGATGATGCGTTCAAATGAGAACTTGACGTCCTTGGCAGTCATCTCGCCATAGCCGCCGGTGAATTTAATGCCTTTCTTCAGACGGAAGAGAATATGTGTCGGATCGACCTGCTCGATCTTTTCTGCCGCCTCCAGTTGCCAACCCCATTCAGAGCCTGGCTTGTAACGCGTGAGTTTCGAATAAAGGCAGTTCATCACGTTAACTTCGTAACTCGCGCCGTAAAAGCAAGGATCCAAACTCACAAGCTCAAACTGAAGGGCGACCTTCAGCACTTTGCCTTCCGCCGCCCAGATCACCTGCGAGATCGGCATGCCGGAAGCAATAATACCACCGCCCAAGGCGGCTCCTCCCTTGAGAAGAGTGCGGCGGTCGATGTTCTGGACAATACCTTTCATAGTTTCACCTTTCATAGTTTCCTCCCATGTCCTGTTTCATTAGCTGCTGCAAGTTCGGCCATCATATGGATTAGAGGGGGGTAAAGGTCCCCGTCGTCACCGCTCTGGTTTTCGAACACGGCCATATAGACCACCGCGACGCCGGTGTCGGGGTTAGCGAGCAGGTATTGCCCCCCATAGCCTCCGTGGCCAATCCAAGTGCCGTCCGTCGTCGTGCTACGGCTATAGTAGATCCCTTCGCGCGGCTTGGGCCAAGGAGGTCCGGGATTGTGGCGTGTCTCTTCGATGAAGGCAGCATCGGCGACACGGCGTCCGTCAATGCCCACGCCCCTACGCGCGAAGAGTAGGCCATAGCGCGCGAGATCACGGGCAGAAAGGGAGGCTCCGCCACTGACCGACGGTACGCCCTCGCGATCACAGGCGATATGGAAGGAGCCCTCAAGGCCTGCCGCCTCTACTATCTCGATGAGCCAGCTGCGAAGCGACCGCTTACTCACACGCTCGACGATCCAGCCGAGCACTTCGCTGCTAGCCGAGTTGTAGATCACGTCGCCGGTCCGATTGGCAAGATCGTCTCCGGTGATGCCGCAGAGGACCGAGCGGATCGTCAAATCGATCCCATCATCCGGTGGCAAACGCAAACCTGCAGCGGCCTCCACGGAAAACCACGTAGTAGTCGCGTCAGGGTCGTCAACGTCATCGCCATAGTTGTTGGCGACATTCATGTCGGCTACTGCCCTGACGGTTGCCTCTCCGTATCCCGTCCCGATCTCGGGCAGGTAGTCCTTGACTTGTCGGTCGAGATTGAGAAGACCCTCTGCGACGCACCGGCCTATCATAATATTGAGCGTTGTCTTTGTGATTGAGTGGATGGCGTGTGGCCTGTCAGGTCCGAAGTCCGAAGCATAGGCCTCATAGAGGAGGCGGTCGTCACGCACCACAACCAAACCGGAAAAATGCGGTACCGAGAGGAACCGGGCGACATCTGGTCGCTCGCCAATAGTCCAGTCGATATCTTTCCTCAACGGTAACACGCGCGGGGAACGAATCGACGTGACGTAACGAGCGATGGTGTGCAGGTTGTGAAATCCTTGCCGGCGATAGTTCGCCAGATTCCAGTGCGCACTATTTTCGACCGGCGAAACGACCAGATCCGGGTTGGGTATTGTAGCAAACGTCATTTCGCAGGTATCCTAGTTGGGATCTTTTCGGGTGCACTCGATGATCCGATTCACATTATTGGTCGCCTTCCTCGCCAGCGAGGCGCGCCCCCTTGCAGGGGCTTGGGCTCGGTGTCCATGAGCTCAATGAGCCACGAGAGCCGGCGCGAGTTGTCATTGCTTCGCTTCATACGCGACGCTCGAAAAAGGTGTGCGGGACGGTGCTCATTACCTCCCCTCCATTTTCAGTAACCCGGACGGCGTCGCTCAACAAAAATCTTTCGCCACGCTCGTAGAAAGCAGACTGGAGGTGGAAGGTCATGTTGGCCAGGATTTCAGTATCATCATTGGGTGCTAGGCTCGGGCCGCTGATGTCGGCAACACCCATAGAGTAGCCAATACGCGATGTCCTGGTGAGACCATACGGCCGGATAGCCGCATCGTACGCGCGCGCGACATCGCCGCACGTCGTGCCTGGGCGCATCGCGGCGAGGGCAGCCTTGAAACCCGCCAGCCCACCCTCGTGCTGGTTCGTACGGCGTGCTGTGGGGGGGCCGAGATGGGCCATCCGCGTTATTGGAGCCGAGTGCCGATGCCGGCCAGCGGACAACTCCAGAAAATACTGCTCCCCAGCCGCAAATACGTCGTCCATCCACGGCTGGTGTGGCGCGTTGGAGAACTGGCCACCACGGATGTGCGGTAGAAACGGCGGCGGTCCGCCGGGAATGCGTCCGGTCCCGGCGCAAAGCACGGACATGATCGCAGCGGCTGCCTCACAATGCCGCGTGCCGACGGCGATCTTGTCAATGCCGGCAAGCAGAGCCCGATCCGTGATCGCCGCCGCCTCTTTCATATACAAAAGCTCGCGCTCGGACTTAACCAGTGCGCACGTCTCCACCAGGCTGCTGGCGTCAAGCGGCTCCTGAACTCCCAATGCGCCGACAAGTTTGGGGTAGTCGACCATGCCCAGCGCAGACACTTCGAGGCCGATACGTGGAGACGCCCCCACTTTGTCCTTGACGAACCGCCCGATGGCTTCCCACGCACCCTCCCCGCCGGAGCCGGTGATGCAACTTTCGGCATATCCGACAACCCTATCCTGCGGTAGCCAGCATCCGGCGTCGGCCGCAGTGTCGGCGTCCATCTTGCGCAAGATGAAATAGGGGTCGTCATCCAGCGTCACGAGCACAGCCTGCGGCGAATAAGCAAAGAACTCGTACCCCAGGAGATAGACCTGTTCAGCTTGTGAGGTAACCACCAGCGCGTCCATACCAGCCTTTGACATCAACGCACGCGCCTTATCGAGCCGAGCCCGAAACTCCGACGTCTCAAACGCCTGCACAATCATCTTGTTGGTCATATAAAACGCCCCTCCTCACCCAGTATTCATTCGAAATTTCAAGCAAGCGCACGGGGTACCATCGTATCCCGTATTCAACTTCGATGTCATCGGACATTGTCGACATATTGTCGTAATGTCAATATGTTTCTGTAGCGCGACTTTAAAGTCCTTGGAAATCGCCTAAGAACCGTGGGCCGCGAACAGGCAAATCGCGCGGGCGGGCAGGTAGGGAGGCGGCGTCAAACAAGGCATGAGACGATGCGAACTATCGCGGCATGGGTAAATCGGGCTAGGCGGTGTCGTCGTTCCGGCGTTCGTACTGATGCCGGTAGTCGCGCCCTTCTGGACTGTTCAACCACACGAACGCTGCAATACCGAGTGGACGGAGTCTTCCGTCATTTTTCGGAATGTAGACCCGTCGGGACGGTTGTGCACGATACGCACCGGACTGACTCTCCCGATGTAATTCATGCACGCGCCCAGCACGGCCATATAAACCACCGGTGCCGGGGTTGGCGGCCAGGCATCGCCCGGCAGAGCCGCCGTGACCCATTCAGATGCGGCCCTTGGTTGTTTGGCCGCTGTATACCTCCCCTCGCGGCTTTTCCACGAGACGTTCCTCCTCACCCCAGCATGCATTTGAGTTGCCATCGAACGAAGGAGCGGACTTCAGAAAGTGGTCTCATGCGTTCAACTCGGATGTCTTCCTGGATTGTCGACATTTTGTCGTGAAATGGCGATCAGTTTTTTGAGCCCGGCTTGAACTCCTCGAGAATGGCCCATGACTTCGTGACCGCAAACAGCCAAAATCGGGCGGCAGGCAGATAAGGAAGCGGCTTGAACTAAAGGTTCAGACGATCACGCATGCCCGCTGGTTTGTAGGTCTCCAGGCGAGAATTGACAGTTCATTCAGATGCGGGCACGCGTGAAAGTTCGCCGCACATCGATGCGGTGGGCGTTGTGTACCAATCTGTCGAGTGTTGCATCGGCATAGAATTGCCAACGGACCAGTTCTTGATCACGCCTAATAAGGCGATACGGGAAGTTTGTTGATCTGCGTCGTAGCGTCTTCGGCGAATTTCGAGCAAAAGCTGAACATGGTCCAGGCGGGCATATCTGCCCTCACCACGTATTTGCAAGCGCCGCCGCCGTGTGCGCCTAGGACATGCCCAGCCACGGCCGAAAAGGCCGGGCTGGGTGTCTCAGTGAATTATCGTTCCCAGTTTTGTGAAACCTTGAGGGCGACGTCCTCAGGTTATTGCCTCAAGCACCAAACGTCGGCTTGTATTGTGGTCGTAAATGGGCAAACCTGTCATGCTGCGCAGCTTCGGTGCGAATTGTGGTAACGCTGTGCACTCGAAGATGAAGGCACCAATGTCCGGATGAGCGGCGCGAAGTTGCTGCACGGTGTCAATGAGATGGCGCTCGGTGTCAGAGGCAGGTATCGGGCGGTCTCTGGCGGACGCTTCAGTTCGCTGGCTACAAGCATGCTGCCTGAGATGCCGCCAACCACGACTCTCGCGCGGTCCGCAGGAACACGGACGATCCCCAGGAGATCCGTCTCAACATACTTCTCGTGAGCGACCACGACGCCGAGTTTAGCCTTCGGCGCCAGGTGACGAATCACCGTGGGCGTTAACAGGAGGCTCCCCGTTGCCACGGGCACGTTCACGGCCGCAGCGACCGCCTCCTGATATCGAACGGTATAGCCACAGCCCGAGCTAATCGCAACAGCGCCCCCATCAACGAGGCGGCGGGCTGCGTCGGCGTAAGCACTGTAGAGTCCTGGCTCGTCGTCGAGAAGCGCCTGCCACCAGGCACCTGGAACCTTTTCACTGATGACCGGGCGGCCGTGGAATGTTTCAGGAATAGAATGGGGTGGCTGGCCGTCCCAGAGATCGGGGACTCCGATGGGTCCCACCAGTATCCGATGAACGGGTGGTGTCAATTCTGGTTAAGTGTTCACCGACTCGATCAATCATATCGTCCCCTCCGTCTTTAGTGCGCGATAGGTGTGTCCACAGCTCGCGCTGCCGCATCTATAATGATATCGACCTCGCTTCGCTTGATGATTAGCGGGGGAGCGTAGCCGAGCGTGTCGGCGTGTGGCATCGCACGAGCGATAACTCCATTTTCAAGCAATGCTGCCGCCGCCCGCACCCCAACCTGCAGCCCTGGCTCGAAGGGAATTCGCGCCTTTGGATCACGCATAAACTCAACCGCGGAGAGGATGCCCACACCACGGACCTCGCCGACAATCGGATGGCCCTCCAACTCGGCCTTCATCCGTTCGAGCCAGTACGGCCCAACGTCGCGGACATGTTCTAGGATATTTCGCTCGTGGAGCACCTGAATGTTGGCCAGCGCTGCCGCGGCGCAAAGGGTGTGCCCGGAGTAGGTCCAACCGTGACCGAGGGGACCGTGCTTTTCCGTGCCTTGCTCCAGAACCGACCATACGCGCTCGCCGATGATGGATCCGGAGATAGGCAAGTATGCTGAACTCAATCCCTTGGCGATGGTAACGAAGTCTGGGCGCATGGCGTAGAGGTGGGAGCCGAATTTCTCACCTGTCCGCACAAACCCGCAAACTACCTCGTCTGCGATCAGCAGAATGTCATGCTTGGCCAGCACTACTTGGATAGCTTTCCAGTATCCTTTAGGCGGAGGAACAATGCCACCAGTACCCAATACGGGCTCGCCAATAAATGCCGCAACCGTATCTGGGCCTTCAGCCAGAATAAGGTCCTCGAGTTTACGGGCGCAGCGCTTCGAAAACTCCTCCTCGCTTTCGCCATCCACCGCTTCACGATAGTAGTGCGGCGTCGTTGTATGGCGCACGAGGTCAAGCGGAAGGTCGAAGAACTGGTGGAAAAAATTCAGTCCGGTCAGGCTACGGTGACCAGCCCGGACCCATGATAGCCGCGATTGCGCGAAATGATCTTCTTCTTTTGCGGGCGGCAGAGTAAGCGATGCGCCAAGGCACCTGTCCCGAAATCGTCTTGATGGTTAGATCGATCGTTGGTCGGCGCGCCGGCGCCGATCACTTCGGATCGTCGTAACGGGTGAAGTAGTGGAGTTCGCGCAGGGCGGGGATGACGAGGGCGATGTCTTTGTACGCCTCGTGCTCGATGAAGCGCGCGGTTTCGGGCCCCGGCTTGGGCTTGCCGAGGACGGGCCTGCCCTTTTTGTCGACGCAGTAGATCAGGATCGGCAGCAGCAGGCCGTGGTTGGGGTTGTTGAGGTCGAGTAGCGATTTCCATTTTTTGATGTTGAGATTGATGGCCGCGTAGAACCCCTGGCACCACGGCCGCGGGTCGATGCCGCCGCTGGGCCTGGTTGCGAATCGGGGTGCATAATCCTGCGGTCTGTTGAAGAGCGTCTCGTTGATCCGGTTGTGGATCCTGGCGACGCTGGCAAACACGGCGTGATCGGCTGCAGAGCCTTTGGCCACGACGTCGCGCCGCAACCCCATGAGCGGGCACATCCAGTCTTGCGGGTCCGCGAACCGCGGCCCGGTGACCGCCGCCGTTACGAAGCCATCCAGC
>NZ_JAMYMO010000026.1:0-84366 GCF_040318575.1 Mesorhizobium sp. M1088
CTCCATCACCGAACACTCTCTCCACGGCATCAACACCTCCGGCCAAAAGCCAAAAGTGTTACCCATGTGTCCGGTACAAAACGTCACCTATGTCTCAGGCCGCACACGCTGCGGTGCGATGCGGCCGCGGACCTATTCAATTTCCCTGTAGGATCATGCGCTTCGCTCCAGCCGGCGCGATGGGGAAGAAAGTTGTGGCCAACCTTCGCGCAAGCATCGACGCGATGTTCTGGTTATAACTAACGCTTCGAGTTGGATACCGGACCTCGACCTATGCCTTTCCTGCTGCGCCTATCGAGATTCAGGAATGAGCCGCTATCGACCACGCCCCTGAGTACAATATGACGAAGGGAACATCACGATCCCGACGGATCCCGATGCCGCAACGCGTCGACAATGATCTTGAACGCAGGAAGGTTTTGGCGGCGGCTCGGATAATAGAGAAAATAGCCATCGAAGAAGGGTGACCAGTCGTCGAGGACCTTCACCAGCAATCCTGAGACGACGTGCCGCTCCACGATGTTCTCGGGAACATAGGCGATGCCATAGCCACTCACTGCAGCGTCGATCATGGCGTAGGAGTTGTTGAAGGTAAGTTGACCGTCCACACGGACACGCAGCGCCTGTCCATCCTTCTCGAACTCCCATGCGTACAGACCACCGGCGGTTTCGTGACGCATGTTGATGCAGACGTGCCGGACCAGATCCTGCGGATGCACAGGCACGCTGTGCGCCGCGAAGTATCGCGGCGAAGCCACGGCGACTAAGCGCCAGTCCGGGCCGATGCGGACCGCGATCATGTCTTTCTCGACGCTCTCTCCAAGCCGGACACCGGCATCAAAACCTTCCTCGACAATGTTGCGGAAGGTGCTGTCCAGGATCAGTTCGACGCCGATGTCGGGATAGCCGCTGAGGACCGGCTTAAGCTTCGGCCAGACGACGCTTTCGAGCGCGTGGTCGGACAGGGTCAACCTGATCGAGCCTGACGGCTTTTCGCGGAGCGCCATCAGCGCTGTGATCTCGTCTTCGATTTCACCAATGCGCGGGGTGATCGTCTGTAGCAGCCTTTCGCCCGCAACGGTCGTCGCGACATTACGCGTCGTGCGGGTCAGAAGGCGTATGCCCATGCGTGTTTCGAGCTGCTTGATCGTGTGACTGAGCGTCGATTGCGCGACGCCGAGCTTTGCCGCCGCCTTGGTGAAGCTGCGCTCTTCTGCGACAGCCTGAAACCACGTCAATTGGTTGAGATCGGTTCTGGCCATGAAGTTTCTCTCTCCGTCGCTTGCAGCGGATTATTCGATATAGTCGATAGGTTCATGCCGATTTATATGGGTAATCGCTTTATGGCAAAACCATTAGGTTTGCACTGCAACAATGCATTACCCGCGATGTCGGTGATTTGGATGACATGGATGTCGCAAAATGCGGCCGAGGCCGCCGGCAAGCCTGATGGTCGCGGCGATCCAGGCTTCGATCCTTCTGGGCGCGGTAGTCGGAGGGGTGCTGCTGTATGGTCTGACGATCTCCGCGATCTTCATCGGCAGCTTGGTTCTGGCCGGCTTCGCAATCGCGCTGATCGGCAACGGTCGGCGTCTGCTCAAACTCGAAGAGGACTGGCCAAAGTGGCGAGTGGTTCAATTCCAACCCAAACTTACAGGAGATCGGAAATGCCTTTGAATACCCCTGATACGAAAATACCAGCGCGTGAAATCCACCGGCGGGAGCTTTTGAAGCTGACCGGCTCCGGCATCGCCGCCTTCAGTGGGGCGTCACTCTTCAACTTTCCCTTCGCAAAGGCTCAAGACATGTCAAACGGTGCAAACAATTTCTATACAAGCGGTCAGGTGACGCTGGAGAAAGTGACCTTCAAAAGCCAATACCAGATGAATATTGCGGGAAATCTGCTCGTTCCCAAGAACCTCGACCGCAATGCACGTCATCCGGCCATCGTCGTCGGCCATCCAATGGGCGCGGTGAAAGAGCAAAGCGCGACCCTCTATGCCACCAAGATGGCCGAGCAGGGCTTCATCGCCATGGCGATCGACCTGCCATTCTGGGGCGAGAGCGAGGGCGAAGCCCGACAGATCGTTTCACCGGATGTCTACGCCGAGGCGTTCAGCGCGGCGGTGGACTTCCTCGGGACACACGCGTTCGTGGACCGCAACCGCATTGGCGCGATTGGTGTCTGCGGCAGCGGCAGCTTCGTCATCAGCGCCGCCAAGATCGACCCGCGCATGCGCGCCATCGCCACGGTCAGCATGTATGACATGGGCGCGGCGAACCGAAACGCACTCAATCACTCGCTAAGCGTCGAGCAACGGAAGCAGATCATCGCAGCGGCCGCCGAACAGCGCTACTCCGAATTCGAAGGCGGCCAAGTCCAGTATACGGGCGGCACTGATCTCGAACTGACCGCGTCGACGCATCCCATCCAGCGCGAGTTCTACGATTTCTATCGGACACCCCGCGGAGAGTTTACCCCGGCGGGTGTCTCCGACCAGATAACGACTAAGCCGACGCTGACCAGCAACGTCAAGTTCATGAACTTCTACCCGTTCAATGACATCGAGACGATCTCGCCGCGCCCAATGCTGTTCATCAGCGGCGATCAGGCGCATTCGAGGGAATTCAGCGAGGAAGCCTACAGACTGGCAGCCGAGCCCAAGGAACTGGTTTGGGTCCAGGGCGCCGGTCACGTCGATCTCTACGACCGTGTGGACCTGATTCCGTTCGACAGGCTTACCAGCTTCTTCAATCAGCACCTCTCCGCGTGACTGACGAGATGGAGCCTGTGTTTGCTGGGGCGGGCTCCATCTGCCTAGACTAGAAAACGGAGGAATGACCCGTGCTGAAATCACTGCTGAGCGCTGGCGTTATTGCATTTGGAATGGTTGGACCCAGGATGGCTCAAGAACGTATTCGCATTTCATCAGACTGGGGCGAGGTCACGGCCGATCTTGCCGATAACGAAGCCGCAAAATCTCTTGCTCAGATGTTGCCGCTTACCATTGAGATGAGCGACCACCTTCGCCAGGAAGAAGACCGGTAAATCTACCGGCTCCATTTCCGGAACAGACACGGCAGCGCGACTTCTCGGTCGGCACGCTCGGGCTGTGGAGTTCCGATTATTTCGTGATCTGCTATCGGAATGGTCGCGTCCCGTCGCCCGGCATCGTTGTGCTCGGGAAGGTCGCCGGCGATGTTTCGATCTTTGATCGTCCCGGTTCCGTCACGGTGAGAATTGAACGTGCTGGCTGAGGCGTGTGCAGCGCGGTGGCATCACGGGAAACAGCAGCATGAGCCGGGTGCGGATTTCGACAGCGCCTGCCCTGCGGTCACAGACGCCACGACCGGCATGGAGCACCTCCTTGCCACCGCGGCGATCCGCTCCCTGATTTCCCTCGTGATCGCACTGATCCCCAGGCCGCGTTCAACACTGCCGCGCGATACCGTCCCTAGCCGACCTTCACGAGCAATCCTCCTCGGCCCGCCGGCAACGAGTAGCGCCTCAGTGCGATCACCGTCACGTTTCGTTTCCTGTGCGCTTGCGGCGAATCCTGGCGTCGTCCGATCGCGAACTCGTAGTTCTCAGCTTCATCTTTCATTTGCCGGACGACATTGCCAGTCGCAAGGCCGCCCTGCCCTGGAAAGCCGCCTGCCCTAGATTGGACAGCGGCGCGGCAATGTTCCCAATGCAGGCCGCCCAAGCCAACCTGAATGACGGGAATTACGGAATTACGGTGACACTTTTTGCGGCGGCATTCAGGGCGTTTCCGCCGCAAATCTCAAATGCGCGTTTTTTAGCCTTCCCTGACCGGCAGCGCCTTTTCACCGGAATTGACCGCCCTATTTCGCCTCGACAGGTGGGTGGCTGCTTGCTGGACGAGTCCCTTGCGGCGAGTACGGCATGTGCTTCGAGGTAACCCCCAATGGACTTCCACGATCGGCACCTATTGCGGTTGCGGGTGAACGGAGAGGACCACAGCCTTTCCGATCTCGATCCCCGCGTCACGCTGCTCGACCTGCTGCGCGAGCGGCTTCATCTGACCGGAACGAAAAAGGGATGCAATTTCGGCGAGTGCGGCGCCTGCACCGTGCACCTCGACGGACGGCGTGTGAATGCCTGCATGATACTTGCCGTGTCCTGCGAGGGACGCGAGGTCACGACGATCGAAGGGCTGGCAGACGGCGACGCGCTTCATCCCGTGCAGCAGGCGTTCATCGATCATGATGGTTTCCAGTGCGGATTCTGCACGCCCGGCCAGGTGATGTCGGCGGCGGCGCTGATCGAGGAGGGACATACCGGCTCCGATGCCGAGATCCGCGAATGGATGAGCGGCAATCTGTGCCGCTGCTCCGCCTATCCGCAAATCGCCGAGGCGGTGCGCGCGGCGGCCGGGAGGGTGAGCCAATGACCCCATTCGTCTACGCGCGCGCCGATAGCCTGGGCGACACGATCGCGGCCGGTGCCGCGCCGGACAGCGCCTTTCTCGCCGGCGGCACCGAATTGCTCAATTGGCTGCGCCTTGGAATTGCCGGGCCGGCGCGGATCATCGATATCTCCCGCCTCGATGGGCTGGATCAGATCGAGGCACTGCCAGGCGGCGGCTTGACGATCGGCGCGCTGATGCATCTCAACGATGTCGCGCAGCATGCGCTGGTGATGCGCGATTATCCGGTGTTGAGCCAGGCGATCCTCAACGCAGCGTCGCCGCAGCTGAGAAACCTCGCAACGATAGGCGGCAATCTGCTGCAGAAGACGCGCTGCGCCTATTTCCGTGCCGAAGAGCAGCTGCCATGCAACAAGCGTCAGCTCGGCTCCGGCTGCTCCGCATTGCATGGCATCAACGACAATCACGCGATATTCGGCTGGACCGAGGATTGCGTCGCCACCCAGCCATCCGACCCGGCCGTGGCGCTGGCAGCACTTGATGCGGTCATCGTCACCGCGCACCGCAGCGGCGGCCGGCGCATTCCGGCAGCCGAATTCCACCTGCTTCCCGATACGCGGCCCGAGGCGGACAATGTGTTGCAGCAAGGCGAACTGATCACGGCAATCGAGCTGCCGGCGCCGGCGCCGCGATCGGCTTACCTCAAGGTGCGCGAGCGCGAATCCTACGAATACGCCATCGTCTCCGCCGCCGCTGTGCTGGAGATGGACGGCCAAACCATCCGTCGGGCTGCCCTGGCGCTGGGGTCCGTCGCGCTGCGGCCGTGGCGGCTGAGCACCGCCGAGGAGCAGCTCGCCGGTGCCGAAATCGGCGATCGCGAGGCGTTGAGCACCGCTATCGAGCAATCCTTCGCCGAAGCGCGTCCCTTGTCGCAGAACGCCTACAAGATCGAACTGGCCAAGACCGCCGCTTTGCGGGCGATCGAAAGAGCAGCGAGGATGCCGTCATGATGATCAGCCAGCCTGTTGCCCGCCCTGACGGCGGCGTCAAGGTCACCGGCCGCGCCCGCTATGCGGCCGACTATTTCACCCCCGACCTGCTCTATGCGGTACTCGTGACCGCGCCCGTTCCGGCCGGCCGCGTGACGTCGATCATGGTCGACGACGCGCTCGCCGAGGAGGGCGTCGTGCGTGTGCTCACGCATGAGGACATGCCCAAATTCGGCCGGTTCGCATCGCCGAGAGCCGAGCCCGATACGCAGATGCAGCAGGCCGAAGGCCCGCCGGCAGCGCAGAGCTTCATGCCCATGCAGGGCGACGAGATACGTCACGAGGGTCAGCCGCTTGCCATTGTGCTGGGCGAGACGCTGGAGGCGGCGGAGGCCGGCGCTCGCCGCGTCGCATTACGCTACGAGTTCGCCGAGCCGGAATTGCCGGCACCGGCGGAGTGGACCGCCATCGACAAGGCTGCGGTCGTGCCGAGGGAGAGCGGCTTCCTGTTCCTGGAGCCGACGTTTACCAAGGGCGAGGTCGACCGCGGGCTTAGCGACGCAGCCGCCATGGTCGAAGCCGTCTACCTGCAGCCGTCGCGCCATCACAACGCGATGGAGCCCTCGGCGACGCTCGCTGAGTGGAATGACGGAGAGCTGACGCTGCACGATGCCACGCAGCACGTCTACGGTGTCCGCCAGGTGCTTGCCGCCCGCATGAATGTCCCGGCCGAGAAGGTCCGCGTGATTTCCCGCCATACCGGCGGCGGCTTCGGCGGCAAGGGTTGGATCTGGCCGCATCAGGTGCTGGCCGCCGCCGCTGCGCGCATCATGCAGCGCCCGGTCAGGCTGGCGCTAAGCCGCGCCAACGCCTATTCCTGTCTCGGCTATCAGCCGCGCATGGCGCAGAAGATCGTGCTGGCGGCGGACAGCTCGGGCAAGCTGACCGCCGTGCAACAGGACGTGATCAACCTGACCACCGTGAGCGACGATTTCGTCGAGTTCGCCACCGAAGCCTCGAAGGGTCTCTACGCCACGCCGGCGATGCGTCTCAGCCAGCGCGTGGAGCGCGCGAACGTCGCCATGCCGACGGCGCTGCGCGCGCCGGTCGAGGGTCCAGGCACCTGGGCCCTCGAAAGCGCGATGGACGAGCTCGCCCACCGCCTGGGCGTCGATCCGCTCGACCTGCGTCTGATCAACCATGCGGACACGGATCCGGCCACCGGCCAGCCCTGGTCATCGAAGAAGCTGCGCGAGGCCTATGAGGAAGGCGCCCGCCTGTTCGGCTGGCGCGAGCGCCCGCGCAAGCCGCAACGCGACGGCGATTGGCTGATCGGCTACGGCATGGCGACCTGTACCATGGGTTGTTTCCGCCACCCGACGCCTGCAGCCGAGGTCAGGCTGCACAGGGACGGCACGGTGCTCATCCGCACCGGCACGCAGGACATAGGGACCGGAACACTCACCATCTTTCCGCAGATCGCAGCCGACGTGCTGGGCCTGCCGATGGAGAAGATCGAGTTGGAAATGGGCGATACGCAGCTGCCGGAGGCGGGACCGACCTATGGCTCGTCATCGACCATGGGGGTGGGCGCGGCGGTGCTTGCCGCCGCCGAAGATGCGCGTTCGCAGCTTGCCCGTCTTGCCAATCTGCTGCCGGACGAGGTGGAGATGCAGGACGGCAAGATTCGCCGCAGGGGCGCTGCCGGCGGTCAGACGATCGCCGATGTGATGAGCCATACCGACATCGGCGAGATCGTCGGCTCCGGCTCGTTCGATCCGGCGCAGCATGGCAAAGGCCTCGCCATGCGCACTTTCGGCGCGATTTTCATGGAGGTCGGCGTCGATCCGGGGCTCGGCCTGCTCAGGCTCCGTCGCGCCGTCGGCAGCTACAGCGCCGGCCGCATCGTCAATCCCCGCACCGCACGCAGCCAGATGACGGGCGGCGTCATCTGGGGCTGGGGCATGGCGGCCATGGAGCAGAGCAGGCACGAACCGGTGCTTGGGCGGTTCCTGTCGAAGAACCTTTCCGGGGTCGCCATTCCGGTCAACGCCGACATTCCCGGCGACATCATAATCCACTTCGTCGATGAGGTGGACGAGCATGCCAGCCCGATCGGCGGCAAAGGCATCGGCGAACTCGGCGCCACCGGCGTTGCCGCTGCTGTTGCCAACGCCGTCTTCGACGCCACAGGCAAGCGGATCCGGGAGTTGCCGATCACGCCGGAAAAACTGCTGTCGAAGGATCGGCCCGCGGAAGCGTCTGCTCGACCAGGTTGACGTAATAGCGCATCACCGTCGGCACGATCTCGTCGTTGAAAACGTAGCGGTCGCCATGCAGGCCTTTGCCCGGGCCAGCCTCGCCGGCGCCGATCCAGGCATAGCAGCCGCCGGCGTCGCGGATCATGAAAGCGAAATCCTCGCAGCCGAGACTGGGGCTGAACTCGGTCAAGACATTCTCCCGGCCGACGACGGGGGCGGCGGCCTCGACGGCGCGGGCCGTCGCATCCGCCGTATTGATCAGCGGCGGATAGCCCTTCCTGTAGTCGAGCCTGGCCTTGAGCGAATGCGCGGCGGCAATACCTTGTGCGATCTCGCCGATCAGCCTCTCGCAATGGTCGGAAAGGCCGTGCTCGAAGAAGCGGCAGGTGCCTTGCAGCCAGACCTTGCCCGGCACGATGTTGCCGACATTGCCGCCATGGATCTGCGTGATGCTGACGACAAGCGCGCTCTGCGGGTCGACCGAGCGGCTGACGATGCGCTGGACGGCTTGCACGAAGGCGCTGGCGGCCAGGATCGGGTCGTCGCCGAGCTGCGGCATCGCGGCATGCGCGCCAAGACCCTCGAAGGTCAGCTCGAAATTATCGACGGCCGCCATTTGCGGCCCGACGCGGGCGGCGATCGTCCCCAGCCTGATGCCCGGCCAGTTGTGGACCGCATAGACCGCTTCGACCCGAAAGCGCTTGAACAGGCCGTCCTCGATCATGCGCATGCTGCCGCCCTCGTTTTCCTCGGCCGGCTGAAAGATGAAAGTGACGGTGCCGTCGAAGGCGCGCGATTGACTGAGCAGTTTGGCGGCGCCGAGCAGCATGGCGGTGTGGCCGTCATGGCCGCAGGCGTGCATCACGCCCTCTTGCCTCGAAGCATAGGGCAGGCCGGTTTTCTCCAGCACCGGAAGCGCGTCGAGCTCGGCGCGAAGGCCGATAGCGCACGTTCCAGCGCCGCTGCGCAGGACACCGACGACGCCGGTGCCGCCGATCCCTTCATGCACCTCGTCGACGCCGAAGGAGCGCAGCTTCTCTGCAACGAAACGCGCCGTTTCGTATTCATTGAATCCGAGCTCCGGATTGGCATGGATATGGTGCCGCCAGCCTATGACCTCTGGTGTCAGCGCGGCGATGGGGTCATTATGCAGCATGATGCCTCCTTTCACGCCGGCAAGGCGGCGCGGTTTGATCCTGCCAGCCATAGAAGGCCGGACGAGAAGCGTCTTGAACCGGATTGACCATGGCAAGGACAAACGAAGCGGCAGAGACCGGGAAATACTGGCGCCATCCGTGCTTCCCCGACCTTGGTCTGTTTAAGGCGCGCTTCACCCGGCACCGTTACGACCTGCACACGCACCCGACCTATGTGGTCGCCCTGATCACCTCCGGCTGCGAACGCATTCGCATCGGCCGCCAAAGCGTTCTCGCTCCGGCAGGCACCATTGCCGTCGTCAATCCCGAGGAGTGGCATGACGGCGAACGCGGCGCGGACGAAGGCTGGGCTTACCGGACGTTTTATCCTTCGGTGCCGCTGATGACCGCGCTTGCCCGCGAACTCGGCCGGGACGGCGCTCCAATGTTTTCGCGCGCGACGATCGAAGACAGCAGTCTCGCCGCGGCATTGATGGCAGCACACCAGGGCTCGACATCCCCGGAAACAATGACGGCCGAGACGTCCCTGCTCGTGGCGCTGCGACGGCTGATCGTTCGGCATGGCGGCTCGAGCGGACAGGCCGAAGAGATCGAAAGCTCAGGATCGCAGCGGAGGTTTTCGCTCTGTCGCGACCTTATCGAAAGCGAACTTGGTTCGCAGCTCGACCTCAAGCGGCTTGCCGGCGTGGCAGGCGTGACCCGGTTCCAGGTCATCCGCGACTTCAACAAGGCGATCGGCCTGACGCCGGCGGCCTATATCCGGGACCGGCGATTGCGCCGGGCGAGCGCGCTGATCGAACAGGGATCTGGCCTCGCCGACGCCGCTATCGCAGCAGGTTTCGCGGACCAGAGCCATCTGTCCCGTACATTCCGGGCTATGCATGGCATGACGCCAGGCATGTTCAGAAGAGCGGGATAAGGCGCTCCCCAACAGACAAGCTTGCGCACCAATGCGTGCTGCGCGATGCTGACGCAGCCTGGGGGAATCATGCGAAAAATCTTGGCGCCGACGCTGCTGCTCGCGGCTGCACTGTTTGCAAACAACGCCCAGGCGCTGGATGCCGGCGGGACGCCGGTTGTCGTGACCCCGCTTGCCTCTCGCACCGAGACCGCGTCCGGCCAGCCGATCACGCTGCCGCAGAACAACGTCCAGGTCCTGGTCTCGGCCTATCAGATCGCGCCGGGCGCGACCTTGCCGGTCCACAAGCATCCGTTTCCGCGCTATGCCTATGTCGAGGCCGGCACGCTTCAGGTCACCAATGTCGAGACCGGCAAGAGCAACACCTATCAAACAGGTGATTTCATCATCGAGATGATCGGGCAATGGCATCAGGCGACCAATGTCGGCGCCGACCCGGTCAAGCTGCTGGTCATCGACCAGGTCGAAGAAGGCACCAAGAACACCGTGTTGCGCCAGTAGCTGCCAGGTCTGAGAACGGCGTCCGGGGCGGATCCAGCACAGCGCGTAACAGACGTCAGAACGCGAACCCCTCCGGCAAATTGTGATTCCAATAGCCTTCCTCGACCAGTTCACTTATGCGCCAGCCCTCGGACGTGCGTACGACGCGGTCTCGATACCAAAGCCCCTGGAAGAAGACCTGCCTTTTGCCTTCGCCGAGGTCTACCACCATCGGGCATGAACAATGCACGCGCGCGCTGGCCTCGTCCCCTCGGAGATCCAGAAGGATTGTCGAAATGGCGTGCTGCGAGATCAATATCTTGGAAAGGGCGCCTTTCATGTAAGCAACATGCTCATCCACACCGCTCCTGATTCCACCTGTTACAGTGTCGTCAAGCAAGGCATCGGGTGTGAATATTTTGCGATAGGCTTCCCAGTCGCGATCGTCCACCGCATAGCAATAGCGAACAAGCAGCTGTTCGATCTCAAGCCTATCGGAAACCTCCTGCAATGAAAGGGTCATGTCCTGTCTCCGCGGTTGGCGGCACTAATGCCGCATGCGCCAAGCCTGCCCCGACATTTCGATCAATATTCACGTTGCCGATGCTCCGAGCAACCTCGCCGCGCGATTGGGCCTGCGCAAACCCGAACACTCATTTGGCCTTCGCCTTTACCCGGTCGGCCGCAGCGGCCAGAACGGCGCGATCCCCCTCTTCGTACAAGCGGCGGATGGAGATTGCCTTGACGCGCCAGCCTTCCGGCGTCCGCACCAGCCGGTGGAGATACTGCCGCCGACCGTCCAGAACCTGGCACCGATCCAGTGGGCTGCGCGGACATGGCTGCGTGCAACCGCGTCATTGCCCGCGCCTTCGACAATGATGTTGGTGATGAGGTGCTGGGTGGCGTCGAAGCCCGGCAGCAGCCCTTGCCACTGCGCGATCAGCGCGTCGCTGCCGCTGGTCGCGGCTTCGCCGCCGAAGAGGCTGGTATAGTCGGTCGTGACGGACAGCACTTAGTTGGCGGCATGGTGCGACCCTAGCTGCCGCTTGCTGATAGCTCGGGCAAGTCCGGATCTGGTGCTCGGCATACGGCACGATGAATGGCCCGGTTTGGCCTTTGCGGACATCAACGCGAATACAAGAAAGCCGTCTTAGGTCTCCGACGTCATTTCTTTTGCCAATTCGCCGATCATCGAACGCAACCACATGTGGGCTGGGTCGTGGCGGTAGCGAATGTGCCAAGCCATCTGCACTGGAAAAGTGCCGAGGTCGACGGGCGCCGGTAGTATCTTCAGGCGCGGATCCCTCTCAAGGCTGCGGCAGATCAGTCTCGGCAGCGTTGCGCAGTAATCCGTGACGGCAAGCATCTCTGGTACGGCCAGGAAGTGCGTGACAGAAAGGGCAATCTCTCGCTTGAGGTTTTGTTGCTCCAATGCCTGGAAGAGGCCCGCCCGCAGCCGGCCCGGCGGGAGCACGTTCACGTGCTTGAGCCTTTCATACTGTTCTCGGGAAATATGGTCTCGAACGTCGGGATGATCCTTGCGCACCGCGCAGGCGAGCCCATCGTCCATAAGATGCTGGACGACAAGATTGCCCGGCGGATCGACGATCCGGCCAATCACCATGGCCGTGGTACCGGAAATGACGCCGGTCTCGGCGAGATCGTTGCCAAATGCTGTCATGCGGAGCTTGATACCAGGCGCCAGCTCACGCGTCCTCGCGACGAGGGCCGGCATCAACACAAGCTCCACGTAACTGTTGGGGGCAAGCGTGAACAGCCGTTCGGCCTTTGCTGGCTGAAACTCCTGCTGGTTCAAAATGAGATCGTCCAGTTGCGCCAGCGCTGCTTCGATCGTCGGAGCGATCTCCTCGGCCAATTGCGTCGGCTTTATGCCATACCTTTCCCGGATGAATAGCGGATCCCGGAGGGTGTCGCGCAGGCGGTTCAACGAATTGGACAGCGCCGGCTGGGTGATGCCCAGTCGCGCTGCTGCCCGTGTCACGCTCCGCTCTTCCATCAGGGCCAAGAAAACCGGGAGCAGGTTCAGATCGTATCTCATCGAGATATAATCTCGACATGAATATATAAAATAAATGAAATAAATTTCTGAAATACATGGGCAGGTGCCATTATCCGTGCATCGACAGGCCGACGCGGCCGATTGAGCTCCAAATCAACCAACTACGACGCCTCATCGGCGCGGCATCACCTGAGAAAAGGATCCGACAATGAAAGTCCTGATGGTACTCACCTCCCACGACACTCTCGGTAACACCGGCAAGAAGACCGGCTTCTGGCTCGAGGAACTGGCAGCCCCCTACTACGTCTTCAAGGACGCCGGCGCCGAGATCACCCTCGCCTCGCCGAAGGGCGGCCAGCCGCCTCTCGATCCGAAAAGCGACGAGCCTATGTTCCAGACCGACCTTACACGGCGCTTCAGTGCTGACGAGGTTGCCAGGGCGCAGCTCGCAGAAACCGTGCGCCTGGACAGTGTCGACCAGAAGGACTTCGACACGGTCTTCTACCCCGGCGGCCACGGCCCGCTGTGGGATTTGGCCGAAGATCCGAATTCGATCAAGCTGATCGGATCCTTCATCGCGGCCGGCAAGCCGATCGCCCTCGTTTGCCACGCACCGGGCGTTCTGCATCGCGTGACCAGTCCCGACGGCACGCCGTTTGTGCAGGGACGCTACGTCACCGGCTTCACCAATAGCGAGGAGGAGACCGTAGGTCTCACGAATGTCGTGCCGTTCTTGGTCGAGGACGAGCTGATCAGCCTCGGCGCGGTTTTCTCCAAGGTCAAGGACTGGGGCGTCCACACAGTCGTCGATGGCCAGCTTATCACGGGTCAGAACCCAGCATCATCGAGCGAGGCAGCTGAGGCGCTGCTAGGCGCTTTGAGCCAGAGGAAGAGCAAGACCGCCTGAGCGGTCTGGAACAACCGTGATCTGCCGACGGCTCGCGTCGGCGGATCAACTTCAGAACCCGCTACAGTCTCAAGCCTATCGGAAACCTCCTGCAATGAAAGGGTCATGTCCTGTCTCCGCGGTTGGCGGCACTAATGCCGCATGCGCCAAGCCTGCCCCGACATTTCGATCAATATTCACGTTGCCGATGCTCCGAGCAACCTCGCCGCGCGACTGGGCCTGCGCAAACCCGAACACTCATTTGGCCTCCGCCTTTACCCGGCCGGCAGCGGCGGCCAGAACGGCGCGATCCCCCTCTTCGTACAAGCGGCGGATGGAGATTGCCTTGACGCGCCAACCTTCCGGCGTCCGCACCAGCCGGTGGAGGTAGCTGCCACCGACCGTCCAGAACCGCCCGCCGATCCAGTGGGTTGCGCGGACATGGCTGCGTGCGACCGCGTCATTGCCCGCGCCCTCGACGGTGATGTTGGTTATGAGGTGCTGGGTGGCGTCGAAGCCCGGCAGCAGCCCTTGCCACTGCGCGATCAACGCGTCGCGGCCGCTAGTCGTGACCTTGCCGCCGAAGAGGCTGGTGTAGTCGGTCGTGACACGGGCTGCGAGATAGGTTCTGACCCGGTTCCATTCACGCAGATCGGCATAGAGGCCGATCCCGGCAATCGCCTCGGCGATTGCGATCCTGTCTTTGACCGTCAGCGCATCTCCCGGAGCGCTCGAGGCGGGCGCCGAGACGGCGGAAATCATCGCAGCGGAAACCGCCGAGGCCAGGACATGCCGGCGCGTGACGAGGCTCATTGTCCCGCCTCCCCCGCACTGCCCAGCGTCGCGCGGAAGTGCGCGGCGACGGCATCGCTTGCGGCCTCCACCGGCGCGGCACGATCGTAGAAATCGAATTGGGTGACGTTGTCGAGCCACAGCTCCCGCCTGGAACTGTTCAGCCGCGTGTAGAATTTGTGCGCCCCCTGCGGAATGGCAGCCGCCTCGCTGTGCACCATCAAAAAAGGCTGGCGCAGGCGCGGAGCAGCCTGGATGGCGTCGAACGTCAGCCAGCCGCGCCAGAACGCCGGATCGGCCTCGTTGCGCCAGGCCGGGATCATGCCGCGATCGGGTTCGGTGTAGTAAGGCACCTTGAACATGATCGCGCGCTCGTCGGTCAGGCTCGCGGCCGGAAGGAATGCCTGTCTGCCGGTGCGGCGATATTCCGCCTCTGCCGCATCGCTCGTGGCTTCAAGCCTGGCGACGCCATGCCTGCCGCCATAGGCCTGCTCGACCACTTCGGCATCCTGTAACCAGGGCGCAACGAGGGCGACCGATTTGATCGCCGCGTTTTCGGCGGCGGCGGTGACCATATAGCCGGAGCTGGCGCAAATGCCGAGCCCGCCGATGCGGTCCTGATCGGCTTCGGGCCGGCTCGAGAGATAGGCGACCGCCGCTTCGATGTCGGCGATCTTGGCCCTAGGATCCTCGTACTGGCGGCGTAGGCCGCCGCTTTCGCCCCAACCGCGAAAATCGAAGGTCAAGGCGACGAAGCCACGATCGGCCATCTCGCGGGCGTAGCGGGCCGGCATCTGTTCCTTCACCGTCATCCAGGCGCCGGTCACGACCAGCGCCGGCCGAGGTTTTGCCGCGTCCATATCCTCCGGCAGATAGAGCTCGCCGACAAGCTGCTCACCATGCGAGGAGAATGTGACGTGCTCGACGCGCGGTGCGGCGACGGCATTGGTGACGGCGAGCGCGGCGGTGGTTGCTACGGCAAGTGTCAGGGTTTTAAACATCGCAAGTCTCCTTTGGCTTGGAGTGAGAAGCGCTGCGCGTTGCGAGAAAGACCGCCGTCTCAGCGCTCGCCAGCCAGTCGGCCGGGCAGCGGCTTCAGCGGGTAATGCGCCCAGTAGAAAGCGTCCGACTGGTACATGTCGGTCAAAAAATTCTGTGCCTCGGCGATCTTGCCGTCCTTGATGCGGAACATCAGCGCGTAGAACTGGTCGATCTCGGGACCTGAGCCGACATTCGACCAGCCGCGATGGACGTCGACAACGAGGTCGCCTTGCGCCTGGAAGAAGATCGGCTCGGCCTTGAACTTGCCATCGGCCAGGCCGCGGAAGAAGGCGACCACCTCGTCCGGCCCGCGCTTGTCGCCGGCGAGCGGATGATGGCCGGGAATGCGCCACACGATGTTGGGCGCGAGGAAGGGCCGCACGGCCTCGGGATTACCGGTCGCGTAAGCTGCGTAATAGCCTTTGATGAGCTGGATATTGCGGTCTTCCAGTGGTCCGCTGTGCGCCGGGGCGGCAGACACCGCCAGAAGAGTGCCGGCGGCGAGTAAAGCAAGCCTGGTCATCGGTCCTGTCTCCTTGCCTGTTCGAGCCGTTCCCAACACCGAGGCCCGTTCGTCAGACCCAACATGACGCCTTTCGTTCGCCGGAAAAACCGGTAGAATTCGACAGGGCTATTTGGAAAATCCTTACAATGCGCCTCGACCAGTTCAGCGGCATCGTCGCCTTCGTCAAAGTCGCCGAGGCCAAAAGCTTCACCCGCGCCGCCGCCGAGCTCGGCGTCGCTCCGGCCTCGTTAAGCGAGGCGATCAAGGGGCTCGAGGAGCGCCTGGGGGTGCGGCTGCTCAACCGGACGACCCGCAGCGTTGGCTTGACCGAAGCTGGCGCTGAATACCTCGACCACGTGCGCCCGGCAGCCGAAGATATCTGGGCGGCTGGCGCGGCACTGCGCGAAGCTCGCGACCGTCCCGCCGGCACGCTGCGCCTCAGCCTGCCGTGGATCGCCGCGCCGCTGCTGATAGAGCCACTGATGCGGCCGTTCATGGATGCTTATCCCGAAGTGCGGCTTAGTCTGATTTTCGACGACAGCTTCGTCGACATCGCCGCCGAGGGCTTCGATGCCGGCCTGCGCATCGGCGAGCTTCTCGAGAAAGACATGATCGGCGCGCGTCTGGGCGGGCCACTGCAGATGGTCGTGGTGGGTAGCCCCGATTATCTGGCGCGCAAAGGCACACCGAAGCGGCCGGCCGACCTCGCCGCCCATCGCTGCATCGCATTCGCCCTCACCCGCACGCGCGCGATTTCGCCCTGGGAGTTCACCGTGGATGGACGCGAAGTCGCATTCACGCCGGACGCATGTCTGGTCGTGAACACACTTCCGCTGTGCATTACCGCCGCCGCGCAAGGGCTGGGCCTCGCCTTCGCCGTCGAGGGCCTCGCCGCGCCGCTTCTCGCCTCAGGCGCGCTGGTCAAGGTGCTGGAGCCTTTCTGTCCCGCTTACGAGCCGCTCCACCTCTATTATCCGAGCCGCCGCCTGGTACCGCCGAAGCTGCGGGCCTTCATCGACTTCGTCCGCGCGAATTCGTACAAGCTGCGGATCTGAAGTGGCTTTTCGAGAACCCGGCCCCGTTCAGCCCCAGGCGCCGACCATCTGCCTGGTGGTTGCGTTGAGCCGGTTGAATGCGTTGATCAGGGCAATCTGGACGACCAGGGCGGCAAGCGCCTTTTCGTCATAGTGCCGGGCGGCCTCGTCCCAGACTGCATCCGGCACCGGATCCGGCCGATCGGCCAACCGGGTTGCCGCCTCGGTCAGTGCCAGCGCGGCGCGTTCGGCGTCGGTGAAGTAGGGTGTCTCCCGCCATGCGGACACGGCAAAGATGCGCTCGTCCTTCTCGCCGGCCTTCTTCAATTCGCGCGCATGCATATCGACGCAGAGGCTGCATCCGTTGATCTGGCTGGCGCGTAAATGGACGAGCTTGCGCGTCACATATGACAGGTCGGCCGTCTCCGTCGACTTGTCCAGCGCGAGCAGTGCCTGCAAGGCGCCGGGAATGAGCATCACCGGGTTTTTCAACCGTGCTTGCATGGTGGTCTCCTTAGGCGTGTTTCTGCCGGCCGCACATTTAGCTTTCGGTCGGCTGTGCTGTTAATCAATCAATAACTCGCTAGCTATGAATCGACATATAGCTGAACGGTTATGGATATGTCAAGCGGCAAAATTGGAGCACCGCCGGCCGCCCTGTCGCGTGTTGAGCCAACAGTTCCGGCTTTCATCGCACCATGCCCGATGCTACCGCTGGGCAGCTGAAATCATCGACGGATCGCCTATGATCGAGACCGAACGCCCTCGCCTGCCGCTGATCGAGATCTGCGTCGAAGGCATAGACGGCCTGCTGGCCGCGCAAGCCGCAGGCGCCGACCGTGTCGAGCTCTGTGCCAGCCTGATCGAGGGCGGCATCACACCGAGCTTCGGCACGGTGCACACGGCGCTCGAGCTGGCGACGATCCCCTTCCACGTCATCGTGCGGCCGCGCGGCGGCGATTTTCTCTATGGCGAAGCCGAATATCGTTCGATGCTCGCCGATGTCGGCGCGCTTGCCGAGCTCGGCGTCGCCGGTGTCGTCGTTGGTTGCCTCACTGCCGACGGCACCATCGACGAACAGCGCATGAGCGAATTGGTTAAGGCGGCGGGAAACTTGAACGTCACCTGCCACCGCGCCTTCGACATGACCCGCAATCCGACAGAGGCGCTGGAAGCGCTGATCCGCTGCAAGGTCGGCCGCGTGCTGACCAGCGGCCAGCGCGACACGGCGCTCGAGGGCGCTGACCTGCTCGCCGATCTTGTCAGGCAGGCCGGCGACCGCATCATCATCCTCGGCTGCGGCGGGCTTGATCCCGAGAACATCGGCAAGGTGCGGAGGAAAACCGGGTTGAGCGAAATGCACTTCGCCGCGCTCAAGGACGTGCCGAGTGCCATGCGTTACCGCAACCCGAAAGTCGGCATGGGCGGCACCGACCTCGACCGCGAATACCGCAACACCGTGACCGACGAGGCGCTGGTGGCGGCGACCATCGCAGCCGCCCGGCTGTGATCCTGGAAGATCGAACAACATGATCGAAGTGCGTTTGCCGATCGAACGGGTTTCGCCGCGTGATGAGTCCGCAATCCTCGCGCTCAACAACGAGCATGCCGCCGAATTGTCGTGGCTCGAACCCGAGCGCCTGTCCTTCCTGCTCGCCGAAGCGTTTTACACGCGCCGCATCGGTACGCTCGAAGCCTTCATCATGACCTTCGACCAGGACGCCAGCTACGACAGCCCGAACTTCCTGTGGTTTCGCCAGCGTTACCCGCGGTTCGTCTATGTCGATCGCGTCGTGGTCGCCGCCGCAGCGCGCGGGCGCGGCCATGCCCGCCGGCTGTACGAGGATCTGTTCGAGCAGGCGTCACGCGCGGGCCAGGCGATCGTCACCTGCGAAGTCAATGCCGAGCCACCCAATCCGGCTTCGGACGCCTTCCATGCCGCACTCGGCTTTGCGGAAGTGGGCGACGCGGTAATCCACGGCGGCAGGAAAGCCGTGCGGTATTATGCAAGACGGATCGCCGGCTGAACGGCGGGCGCCGTACGCCCTACCAATTGCGGTTCAGCCAGGAGCGGGCCGGCTTTTCGATGATGTAGTAGCTGCACAGCGCGCAAGCGAACGCCGCCGCAAGCATCAACCACGGCGAACTGCCTTTTATGTCGACGAATTGATAAAAGGGCTGCTGCCAAAGATAGAGCGAATACGACCACAGCCCCAGCATCGTCATCGGCAGGGACGATAGAAACCCGGTCAGATACCGGCTGCCGAAGTCGAGCGAATTGACGGCGAGTGCCAGCAGCGGCACCGCGACCAGATAGTGGATCGGGGTTGGCACGGCAGCCATGAAAAGGAGCACAGCCAGTACTGAGGCCGCCAGGGCGACATGCGGCCCCTTGAACAGCGCCGGCAGCCTGTCGTCGGCCTTGAGCAGGCATATCACCGCCGACAGCAGGATCGAGGCGATGTGCACGTCGGTGCGCCAATAGGTGCCCTCGTAGCCTATTGCGAGCACCCAGTAGGAGATGGCGCCGTTTGCCATGGCCAGCACCGACAATGCACCGAGCAACATGATGACCCGGGACCGCCCCGAGACGACGACGCTGATCAGCGCCAGGATGATATAGGCGTGCTCTTCGACGCAGAGCGACCAGATATGGTCGAGCGCGCCGGCGCGGGTGACGAGAATTCCGGCATAGTTGTAGGTGAACGTCAGCGCCGTCAGCGCCGCCTTCCACTTGAAGGCGATGAATGTGCCGGACAGGGCAACCATCGCGGCGACGACAAAAATCAGCAGTGCCGGGTAGATGCGGGAGAACCGGCGCTTGAAGAATTTCTTCAGCGGATAGTATTCGACAAACAGGATCTCGGCCATCAGCCGGCCGCTGAGCACGAAGAAGAATTCGACGCCCAGGACGCCGAGATTGATGCCGGGAACGGGGAAGAAATGGCCGATCAGCACCAGCGCGATCGACAGGCCGCGCCAGCCGTCGAGATAGGCAAGCCTGGTTCTTGCCGAGCTATCGGCGACAGGCCTGGACACGACAAGACGCGTCGCGGAGATGTCCGTCATGCCGGTCCCTTCATTGAACCTGCGAAAGGCGGGCTGGAGGCCGCATTCCTCCAGCTATATTGCAGCGCACCAGAGCTTTGTGCAAGTGCGAGATAACGACACGCCCGAAGTACGGGGGCGGACCGAAAGGGGGCTGTCACGTCCGTTCCCCGAAACGGTCGACAGTCTCAGGCGTTGGCGGCAGGCGCTGCGCGCCATGGCCAGCCTAACGGCAAATGGTACATCTCCATCTTGGCCGGCAGAGCAAAATGTACCGGTGATTTCCGCGGCACCGTGCGGCAGGCCTGCTCTTCCGCCATCCAATGCCTTGCCCGTTTGCCCAAATCGGCCGAATGTGCCGGCGACATATCCACTGAACTGAGACAGTGCATGACAGACTTCGTCCTTCCCCTGCCCGCAACCCCGTCGGTGGCCGTGGCCGGCTCGCCGGAGCGTTTTGCCGTGCGCCGGATCTTCTGCGTCGGCCGCAACTACGCCGCTCATGCCCGCGAGCTCGGCAATGACGAGCGCGACCCGCCCTTCTTCTTCACCAAGCCAGGCGACGCAGTGGTCGATGCGGCGGTCGGTTCGGGCACGATTATCCCCTACCCGCCGCTGACCCAAAACCTGCATCACGAAATCGAGCTGGTCGTCGCGATCGGCGGAGCCGGCTTCCGCATCCGGCGCGAGCGCGCGCTGGACCATGTCTGGGGCTACGGCGTCGGCGTCGACCTGACTCGCCGCGACCTTCAGGACGAGGCAAAAAAGGCGGCAAGGCCGTGGGACTGGTCGAAAGCCTTCGACCGTTCAGCGCCCTGCGGCCCGCTGGTTCCGGCGCAAAAATCCGGTCATCCCGACAAGGGCCGCATCTGGCTCGCGGTCGACGGCGAGATCAGGCAGGACGGCGACCTCGCCGAACTGATCTGGCCGGTTCCCGACATCGTCTCGATTTGCAGCGAGGCGCTAGAGCTTAAGCCCGGCGACCTGATCTTCACCGGAACACCGGCTGGCGTCGGCGCCGTCGGGCCGGGCGAAAAGATCACCGGTGGCGTCGACGGCATCGGCGAAATCGAACTGACCATCGGCCAACCGATCCGATGAGCGACATCGTCCTCCATAACTACTACCGCTCCTCGACCTCTTACCGGGTGCGGATCGCGCTGGAGATGAAGGGCCTGTCCTACGACTACGTGCCGCATCATTTGCGCCACGGCGAGCATCTCGAACCCGCCTACCTCGCGGTCAATCCGCAAGGGCTGGTGCCGGCACTGGTCCTGGACGACGGCAGGCTACTGACGCAATCGCTGGCGATCATCGAATATCTCGACGAGACCACGCCTGAGCCACCGCTGCTGCCCACGGATGCGCCTGGCCGCGCCCGCGTCAGGATGCTGGCGCAGATGATCGCCTGCGACATCCATCCGGTGAACAATCTGCGCGTGCTGACCTCGCTGCGCACACTGTTCGGCGCCGGCGACCAGGATGTCGTCAACTGGTTCCGGCACTGGGTCAACGAAGGCTTCCAGCCGCTTGAAAAGATTCTGGCTTCCTCGCCCGAGACCAAGACATTCTGCCATGGCGACACGCCGGGGCTGGCCGACATCTGCCTGGTCGCACAGGTCACCAGCAATGCCCGCTTCGGCGTCGACATGACGCCCTACCCGACAATCTCGCGCATCAATGCCGCCTGCACGGCGCTGCCGGCGTTCCAGAAGGCCGCGCCTGAGAACCAGATCGATGCCGAATAGACCGCAAATCGCAGAAGTCATGAGGAACAGCCGATGAAAGCCGTCGTCTTCGAAAAATTCGGCGAGGCGCCGACGATCCAGACCGTGCCGGATCCGACGCCGGCGCCGGAAGGCGTCGTCATCAAGGTTGAGGCCACCGGCCTCTGCCGCAGCGACTGGCATGGCTGGATGGGGCACGACGACGGTATCCGCCTGCCGCATGTGCCTGGCCACGAGCTTGCCGGCGTCGTGGCCGCGGTGGGCAACCAGGTGACCCGCTGGAAGGGCGGCGAGCGCGTCACTGTGCCGTTTGCCGTCGGCTGCGGCCGCTGCTTCGAATGCACGTCGGGCAACCACCAGGTCTGCGAACATCAGTTCCAGCCCGGCTTCAGCGCCTGGGGTTCGTTCGCCGAATATGTCGCCATCGATCATGCCGACACCAATCTCGTACGCTTGCCCGACGAGATGGAATTCGCCACCGCCGCTAGCCTCGGCTGCCGCTTCGTCACCTCGTTCCGCGCCATCGTCGATCAGGGCCGGGTGACGCCCGGCGAATGGGTTGCCGTGCATGGCTGCGGCGGCGTCGGCCTGTCGGCGATCATGATCGCCAGCGCCATGGGCGCCAATGTCGTCGCCATCGACCTCACGGACGAGAAGCTGGACTTTGCCAAAAAGATCGGCGCGGTGGCGACGATCAACGCGGCAAAGACGCCGAACGTGGTCAAGGCGGTCAAGCAGATCACCAATGGCGGCGCGCATATGTCGATGGACGCGCTCGGCCACCCCACAACCTCTTTCAACTCGATCGCGAACCTGCGCCGTCGCGGCCGCCACGTGCAGGTCGGCCTGATGCTCGGCGACCATGCCAGGCCGCAGATACCGATGGACAAGGTGATCGCATTCGAGCTCGAAATCCGCGGCAGCCACGGCATGCAGGCGTTTCGCTACCAGGCGATGATGGAGATGATCCGTACCGGCAAGCTGAAACCCGAACTGCTGGTCGGCAAGAAGATCAGCCTCGAAGAGGCGCCGGCCGCATTGATGGCGATGGGCGGCTTCGAAGGCATAGGCATCGGCGTGGTGACCAGATTCTAGATCACGCCCTGAGCCTGGATCAGCGAAACGACGCGCAGACCTCCCGCACGCAGGCTCGCAGCCAGCGTTGTGCCGGATCGGCATCGAGCCGCGGATGCCACAGCATCGAAATGGTGACCTCCTCGATATCGACCGGCAACGGGAAGCTGTACATGCCCGTGCGCGCGCCCAGCGTGTGCCGTTCGGGGACGCTGGCGATCAGATCGGAGGCGCGCGCCATGGCGAGCGTGGCCGAGAAGCTGGAAACCATGCACACGATCGTCCGCTGGAGACCGAGCAGTTTCAAGGCCTCGTCGATCGGGCCCTTTTCGCGGCCACGCCGCGAAACGCTGATGTGGCGGCCGGCCGCATAGCGTTCCGGCGTCATTGGGCCCTCGCCCAGGCTGTGACCCGTTCGCACCGCACCGATGAAGCGGTCGCGAAACAGCGCCTGAATGCGCATTTCAGGGTTCGTTTCACTGGCAACCCCGATTTCGAGGTCAACCGCCGCGCCACGCAACGACATGTCGTTCTTGTCGGATTTCGGCGCAAAACGCAGCCGCACGCCAGGCGCATCCGCTTCGACACGGGTCAGAAGACGCGGTGCGAACTCCTCGACGAAACTTTCGTTGGCGCGCAGCGTGAAGACCTTGTCGAGAGCAGAGAGGTCGAGGAGCTTGGCCGGGCGCAGCAGCGCTTCCGCTTCCTGAACGACGCGGCCTACCTGTTGCTGCAACTCGAGCGCGCGCGGCGTCGCAACCAGGCCACGGCCGGCCCGGACCAACAATGGGTCGCCTGTCGCCTGGCGCAACCGCGCCAACGTCCGGCTCATCGCCGAGGGACTGAGGCGCAGCCGCCCGGCCGCGCGCGCCACACTGCCTTCGCTCAGCAGCACATCGAGGGCGACAAGCAGATTGAGATCGGGTGACGACATGGAAGGACCGTAGCACAGCTCGGCCGCGATGTGGCGTTTCATGCACGAATAAGATGCAAATACTGCGCCTTCCGCCACATCAGGCGAGGGAATAGCGTCCGACAGCTCCGATTGGGGGCTGCCGGCAAAGGAGTTCACCTTGGCATCGACCGCTGAAAAGACCTGGGACGAAGTTGCCCCGGTGAGCGCACGCTCGATCCGATGGGCATTGGCAAGCCTGTCGCTTTCAACGCTGCTGTCGTCGCTCGCCACCAGCATCGCCAGCGTCGGGCTGCCATCGCTGATGCAGGCGTTCGACGCATCGTTCCAGCTCGTGCAATGGGTCGTCCTGGCCTATCTGCTCGCCATCACCACCTTGATCGTCAGCGTCGGGCGGCTCGCCGACATATTCGGCCGCCGACCGCTATTGCTCGGCGGCATTGCCCTGTTCACCTTCGCATCGGTGCTTTGCGGGCTCGCGCCGACGCTCTGGCTGCTGATCGCCGCACGGGCGGCACAGGGGCTCGGCGGGGCCGTCATGATGGCTCTGACGCTGGCCTTTGTTGCCGACGCGGTTCCCCGGGATAAAACCGGCAGCGCCATGGGCCTGCTCGGCGCCATGTCGGCGATCGGCACCACGCTTGGCCCCTCGCTTGGCGGACTGTTGATTGCCGGCCTCGGCTGGCGCGCGATCTTCCTCATCAATCTGCCGTTGGGGGTGCTGGCCTTTGCGCTTGCCTGGCGCTTCCTGCCGGCCGGAAAAAAGACGCCAGGTCGGCGCGGTTTCGACGGGATCGGCACGGCTTTGCTCGCGCTGACGCTAGCCGCCTATGCGCTTGCCATGACCCTTGGGCGTGGCAGTTTTGGTTCTCTCAATGTCGGCTTGCTGATTGCCGCCACCGTGGCTGGCCTGCTGTTTGTCATTGCGCAGACAAGGGTCCAGAACCCTTTGATCCAGCCTGCGAGGTTCCGCGACCACGCGTTGAACGCAAGCCTCGCCATGAACCTGATCGTCGCGACGGTGATGATGGCGACGCTGGTGGTCGCACCATTCTATCTGTCGCGCGCGCTTGGGCTGGACGCAGCCATGGTCGGGCTGGTTCTGTCGACCGGCCCTCTGGTTACCGCATTGGCGGCGCTGCCGGCCGGACGCCTGGTCGATCGTTTCGGGGCGAACCGGACGATGATCGTCGGCCTGTTCGATCTCGCTATTGGCACCTTTGCTCTGTCGCGGGCGGAATTCGGTATTGCCGGCTATGTCGTACCAATCATCATCGTCTGCACCGGCTACAGCCTGTTTCAGACCTCCAACAATTCGGCCGTGATGACGGGCGTCGCATCCGACCAGCGTGGCGTCGTCTCCGGCCTGCTCAATCTGTCGCGCAATCTCGGCCTGATCACCGGTGCGTCGGTGATGGGCGCGGTGTTCGCCTTCGCATCGGCTGGGGAAGGCACTGGCTTGGCAGTGTTGGCACCTGCGGCAGCGGCACGAGGGATGCAGGTCACTTTCCAGCTGGCGACGGGCCTGGTGCTGATGGCGCTGATCCTTGCGGTATTTTCAGCCCGCGCCACGGCCGGGCGAACTGATATCGTTGCCAAGCATCCTTGAGGGTTTCCACCCCGTTCGCATGCAACTCCGGCAGCTGGCGCACCTATCTCGCATATCTCTTGGCACCGACGACGCAAAGTACGACGGCGGCGGTGACGGCGATCATGGCGGGACTGACCTGCTCATGCAGCAGCGCTGCCGCCAGCCCGAGGCCGAAGAAGGGCTGCAGCAGTTGCAACTGCCCGACGGCGGCGATGCCGCCTTGCGCCAGGCCGCGATACCAGAACACGAAACCGATCAGCATGCTGAACAGCGAAACATAGGCCAAACCGATCCAGGCGCCCCTGCCGGCACTTTCGAGCGACGGCGGCAAAGTGATGAACGTCAGCGCCAGCATGAGGGGCAGCGACAGCACCAGCGCCCACGAAATCACCTGCCAACCGCCGAGTTTGCGCGACAGCGCCGCTCCTTCGGCATAGCCCAATCCACACACGATGATGGCGGCCAGCATCAAGATGTCGCCGAGCGGCGAGACCGACAGGTCTTGGGTGACTGCGAAACCGGCGACAAGGGCGCTGCCGAGGCACGAGAACAGCCAGAACGCCGGCTTCGGGCGATCACCGCCTCGAACCACACCGAAGATCGCGGTCGCCAACGGCAACAGGCCGACGAAGATGATGGAGTGAGCCGACGTGATGTGCTTGAGCGCCAGCGCCGTCAGCAGGGGAAAGCCGACCACGACGCCAAGCGCCACGATCGCCAGCGGGAACAGATCTCGCCGCTCCGGACGCTTCTGACGAAAAATGAGCAGCAGCGCCAGGCCGAGGATGCCCGCCGAAGCCGCACGGGCGACCGTTACGAACACCGGATCGAAATCCATCACCGCCACGCGCGTCGCCGGAAGCGAACCGCTGAAGATCAGCACGCCTATGAACCCGTTAACCCAGCCACTCGCCGCCCAACTACTCGCCGCCCAACGACTCGCCGCCTTGTTCATTGATGCCCCGCTGATTTCGCCCTCTATCGGGCCGGGCGTATGGCTCCGCCAGAGACAATCAGGTACAGTTTGACAAAACCGTTATGGTAGGGCGAGCAGTACGGATGGATGAGCAGACGACAACAGATGAGGGCGGCCGGACGCTTGTCGAAAGCGTCATGGCGACGATCAGGCACAGGATCGCCGCGCGCAGCCTCACACCGGGAATGCGGCTGCCTTCGATCCGGGCGTTCGCCAAGGCCATGCAGGTTTCCAAATCCACCGTGGTCGAAGCCTATGAGCGTCTTGCGGCGGAAGGCATGATCCGCTCGCGGCCGGGCTCGGGCTTCTATGCCGCCGGACCGCTGGCTCCGTTGTCGCTGGCCGAGATCGGCCCCAGGCTTGACCGTGCTGTCGACCCGCTCTGGGTCTCGCGCCAATCGCTGGAAGCCGGCGACGGCGTCCTGAAACCGGGTTGCGGCTGGTTGCCGGCGTCATGGATGCCCGAGGCCGGATTGCGTCGCGCGCTGCGGACGATGGCCCGCGCCGACGACGCAGCGCTGACCGATTACGGCACGCCGCTCGGCTTGCCGGCGCTACGCCATCTGCTGGCGCGGCGCATGGCCGAGCACGGTATCGAAGCCTCCCCGGACCAGATCATGCTGGCGGAATCGGGCACTCAGGCGATCGACCTGCTGTGCCGGTTCCTGCTCGAACCGGGTGACACGGTGTTGGTCGACGATCCCTGCTACTTCAACTTCCATGCCCTGTTGCGCGCCCATCGGGCCAAGGTGATCAGCGTCCCCTACACGCGCTCGGGTCCGGACATCGAACGGTTCGCGCAAGCGCTGAACGAGCACCGGCCGCGCCTCTACATCACCAATTCGGCGCTCCACAATCCGACCGGCGCGATATTGTCCCCGGTCGTTGCCCATCGGCTGCTGAAGCTCGCCGACCAGTCGGGGCTGACGATCATCGAGGACGATATCTTCGCCGATTTCGAACACACACCGGCGCCCAGGCTGGCTGCCTTCGACGGCCTCAGCCGGGTCATTCATATCGGAAGCTTTTCCAAGACGCTGTCGGCATCGGTGCGCTGCGGCTTCATCGCCGCTCCTCGCGACTGGATGGAAGGATTGACCGATCTCAAGATCGCCACGTCGTTTGGCAGCGGTCGGCTTGCATCCGAACTGGTACTGACGCTGCTGAAGGACGGCCTCTATCGCAAGCACGTCGATCTGCTGCGCGCGCGGCTCTCGCGCGCCATGGAAGAAACCGGCACCCGCCTCAGGGCGATCGGCATCGTGCCATGGATAGATCAGCCCGCCGGCATGTTTCTATGGTGCAGGCTGCCGGAGGGGATAGATGCCGCGGACGTCGCCCGCCATGCTCTGTCGGCCAATGTCGTGCTTGCGCCCGGCAATGCGTTCAGCCTGTCTCGTTCGGCCAGCCGTTACATGCGCTTCAACGTCGCCCAATCGGGAGACGACCGGGTTTTCAGGGCGCTTGAACAGGCGATGTCGCGTTGATTGCGCTGCCGCAAAACTGAGGCTGAACTCTCAGGCCCCTGCCCGCTTGCGGCGTGCATAAAGCATGACGAGCGTCTCGGCGGTCAGCGCCGGCCTCTGCTCGCCTTCGATCTCGACCGTATTGGCGGCCTTCATCAGATATTGCCCCGGACCTTTGTCTTCCATCGACAACAGCGTGGTGCGCAGCCTGATTCGCGAGCCGACCCTGACCGGCGCCACGAAGCGCACTTTGTCGAAACCGTAGTTGAACGCGGCCTGCGTGTTTTCAGGTACGATCCCCATCTCGAGCGCCAGCGCGCCGATGATCGACAGAGTCAGATAGCCATGCGCGATCGTGGTGCGGAACGGGCTTTGCCGCTTCGCCCGCTCGGGATCGACATGGATCCATTGATGATCGCCCGTGCATTCGGCAAACTGGTCGATGCGGTGCTGATCGACCAGCGTCCAGTCCGAAACGCCCAACTCCTGCCCGGCCATCGCCCTGAGTTGCTCGAAGGTCGGCGGCGTCCTCGGCCGTATCTGCGTCATTCCTGCTTTCCCGATCGCTTGCCTGTTCCGGACCACGACGGGCCGCCCCTGTCAATTCGCCAGTGCGATTCCAGCCCATAATCTTCGGCCGCGAACGCCGGTCTTCGCTGCCGGCAAGCGTGCTGCCGGGGAACAGCTTACCTCTTGTCGTCGCCGGCGCGGATCTCCTCCATCGCCTCATTGATGCGGCTGCGCAGGATTTCAATTGATTCGGTGCCGGACGCCCTTGCCAGTTCGGCCATCTCGCCGGCATTCTTCAGCGCGGTCTCGAAGGATTTCCTGGCGAACGCCGCCTGCTTCTGCATCATTTCCTGCGGATTGCCGGGTGCTCTGTAGCTTTGTGCCATGTGGGTGATTTCGCGCAGCGTGTCCTGCAGCATCTCGCGTTGCCTTGACAACAGCGCCGACGCTCCGGCGGCGCTCGCCCGTGCCGACTTCTCCAGCGCTTCCAGGTTCCTGGCGTGGTGGGCGAGGATCGCCTCGACATCGACATTCGGCAGCTTCAGGTCGCGGCCGAATTTGCCGAACATGTCGATGAAGGACTCGGACTCCGGTCGTTTTGCCATGCTGGTTCTCTCCCCTGTTGCCGCGAACGCCGCCACTGCACGGAAGATAGTGCAGCGAAGCTCAGCGGTCCATTCGGACTAGTCAGCCGACAAGAAACAGCCGTTCGGCAGTGTAGAGCACGAGGCCGGCAAGGCCACCGATGATCATGCCGTTGAAGCGGATATATTGCAGGTCCTTGCCGATGTTCATTTCGATAAGCCTTGTCAGTTGCGCGAGGTCCCAGCGCTTGACCTGGTCGGCGATGAACTTCGACACGCCGCTCTTCTGGCTTTCGACGAAGGAGGCCAGCGCCACGATGAACCCCTGGTTCATGTCGGCCCTGATCTGCGCGTCGTCGGCAAGATGGCGGCCGACCTCGACGAACATGGTGGCGAGATGGTCGCGGATCATCGAATTCGGCGCCTTGGCGTCCTGTTCGATGAACAGCCGCAGGCTGTCCCACATATCGCCGGCCAGCGCGCTGAGCTCCGGCCGGGCAAGGAAATCGCGCTTCAGCTTTTCGGCGCGCCTGGCATATTGTTTGGATGTCCTCAGCCGCTCGACGAAGGTTTCGACGAAAAGGTCGAATTCGGCTCGCATCGGATGGTGCGGATCGGCCCGCACCTCATCGAGCAGCGAGCCGGCCGACGCAACGATCTTCTTCAACAGATAGGCGTCGGCGCGAAACAGGTTGAACAGCGACGGCAGTTCCTCACGGATCTTCTCGCGCATCGTCGCCAGCGCCTGCTCGTCGCTCAGGAAGCGGCCGACCACCTTGGTGAACTCGTCGAATAATTTCTGGTGGCGGCGATCGTCGGTCAGCGCCGACAGCAGCTCGGCGGCGAGCGGCGCCAGCGGCACCTTTTCGATCTGCTCCAGCATGCGGCTGGTGACGAAGCCGCGCAGTCCGGATTGCTCGACCGCCGCCAGCGCCTGCGGCACCAGCCGGCCGACGAAGCGCGATAAATCGGCGGCGCGGTTCGGGTCGGCCAGCCAGTCCGCGACCAGCGCCGAAAAGTCGACCTCGGCGAGCTTTTCGCGCACCGGTTCCGGCGCCAGGAAATTCACCTCGATGAAGCGGCCGAGATTGTCGGCGATGCGATTCTGGTTTTCCGGGATGATGGCCGTATGCGGGATCGGCAGGCCAAGTGGCCGCCGAAACAGCGCCACCACCGCATACCAGTCCGCCAGCCCGCCGATCGTCGCCGCCTCGGCGAAAGCGGCGACGAAGCCCAACCACGCATGCCGGCTCTCGAGCGATTTCGCCACCGCAAAGACCAGCACGCAAAACGCAAGTGCTGCGGCGGCGACGAACTTGGTGCGCCTGAGCGCCGAAAGCTTGGCGTCGGCATCGGCGTCGAACCGGACGGACGCGACGGATGCAAATGCCGGGGCTGGTCGTGACATGATGGGCCGCTCCTGATCGTGTATGCGAACTTATCTAGTGTCGCCTGCCCCAGAAAGCGCGCCGCTGGTTCCGGTGCGCGCAATCGTGCACGCAAACTTGACGCCAGAATTCATCTATTATGCAGCGCCAGTCTGGAATTGTTCCAAACTATAGGCCATATTGACGCCAACCACTGTTATGTGAGGACACAATGCGGCTTACCCGTCAGACCAATTACGCCATGCGCATTCTGATGTATTGCGCCGCCAACACCGAGCGGTTGAGCCGCATCCCCGAGATCGCCGCCGCCTATTCGGTATCGGAACTTTTCCTGTTCAAGATCCTGCAGCCGCTGGTCGAAAACGGCCTGATCGAAACGGTGCGCGGCAGGAATGGCGGCGTCAGGCTCGGCCGCGCGGCCGAATCAATCAGCCTGTTCGATGTCGTGCGGGTAACGGAGGAAAGCTTTGCCATGGCCGAGTGCTTCGAGAACGACGCCGCCGAATGTCCGCTGGTCGACAGCTGCGCGCTGAATTCGGCATTGCGCGAAGCGCTCAACGCCTTCTTCGCCGTGCTGTCGCGCTACACGATCGCCGATCTGGTGGCGGCGCGCCCGAATGTGCGGCACCTGCTCGGCATAGACATGCTGGTGCAAAGGGCGCCGGCCGCCTGATTTTTGGTCGCATCTCAGTTGGTGAGGTCTGTTGAGATTCAGGTCAGGCCGAGCCGGAGTCGAAGACGGGCGCGAAGCGACCAAAATGGTGGTTTCCGAGAACCGGAACGGAGCGTACGTTTGGGTACGTGAGTACCGGCCTGCGCCGGCCATAGCCTTAACTGCCGCACCTCTCATGAATGCTTCGGCCGGCGAAGGCCGGAAGCGCAGGAAACCGCCATTTGCAGGCCGGCATCACCTGAATATCAACAGATAGACTGCGGCAATACGAACGGCATGTTTGCCGCCGGCAACACGCCGACCTTCAGCCGGCAATCGAAGACCTTTTCGATCAGCTCGTCGCTGAGCACCTGCTGCGGCGAACCTGTAGCGGCGAGCCTGCCGCGATGCATGACGAAAATCCGGTCGGCATACATCGCCGTCAAATTGAGGTCGTGCAGGATGGCGACCACGCCGCCGCCGCGTCTGGCGAAATCGCGGGCGATGTCCATGATGATCAGCTGGTGTTTGATGTCGAGGCTGGACACCGGCTCGTCGAGGAACAAATAGCGCGGCTTGCCGTCGAGCACCGGCGCCCAGACCTGGCAGAGTACGCGAGCAAGCTGCACGCGCTGCTGTTCGCCGCCGGACAGCTCCTGGTAGAAGCGGCCGGCGAAACCGTCGAGGTCGACGCGAGCCAGCGCCCGTTCGGGCAGGCGCTGGTCCTCGCCGGACAGCGCGCCGGAGCGCCCGCCGACCAGGCCCAGCCTGACGATCTCACGCACTGTGAACGGGAAGGACAGCGTCGTCGCCTGCGGCAGCACGGCGCGCAGCGTCGCCGCTTCGAGAGGCTTCATCGCGGATAGATTGCGGCCGTTGACGGTGACCTCTCCCGAATAGCCAAGATCGCCGGACAGTGCTCTGAGGAAGGTCGTCTTGCCCGAACCGTTGGGGCCGACGATGGCCGCGATTTCGCCGGGCCGCGCCTCGAAATCGACATTGGCGACAATGCGCTTGCCGCCAATCGCCACCGAGACATCGCGCGCTTCGATCATAGGCAAACCCTCACAAGTCGATGACGCCGCGCTTGCGCAGCAGGATCCACAGGAAGAACGGCGCACCGGCGACCGCGGTGACGATGCCGATCGGCAATTCGGCCGGGGCAACGATGGTGCGGGCGACGGCGTCGGCCAACAGCAGCAGCGCGGCACCAAGCAGTGCCGATGCCGGCAGCAAATAGCGGTTGTCGGGGCCGATCAGCAGGCGCAGCAAATGCGGCACGACGATGCCGACGAAGCCGATGCCGCCGCTGACGGCGACCGACGCGCCGACCGCTGCCGAGACGCCGACAATCGCGGAGTATTTCAGCCGCTGCACCGGAATGCCGAGATGGCCGGCCGTGGCCTCGCCGAGCGCCAGCGCGTTGAGGCCGCGCGCCAGGAACGGCATTGCCGCCAGCGCCAGCACGATGACCGGCCCGACCGAGCCGATCTTCTGCCAGGTTGCGCCGCCCAGCGAGCCGAGCTGCCAGAAGGTCAGGTCGCGCAATTGCCGGTCGTCGGCCATGAAGATCAGGATGCCAGTCAGCGCCATGGCAAGCGCGGCCAGCGCGATGCCGGCGAGCAGCATGGTGGCGACGGAGGTCTGGCCTTGCCGTGTCGCGACCCGATAGAGCAGCAATGTCGTAGCCAGCCCGCCGCAGAACGCAGCCAGCGGCAAAGCCATCGTGCCGAGCGCCGAAGTCAGCGGCGCCAGCATGGTCGAGCCAAGCACGATGACGGCGACCGCACCGAGGCTCGATCCGGCCGAAACGCCGATCAGGCCGGGGTCGGCCAGCGGATTGCGGAACAACCCCTGCATGACGGCACCGGAGACTGCAAGCGATGCGCCGATCAGCACGCCCAGAACAACGCGCGGCAGACGGATGTCATGGATGATCAGGCGGTCGCGGGCGCTCAATGCCGCGTCGCCGGGCAACGCGCCGAACAGCCAATCATGCATGACGCCGATGGCCGAGGCATCGGATGCGCCGGAGGTCAGCGACAACAGCACGGCGATAGCCAGCCCGACGCAGAGCAGCACGATGACGAGGCGGGCGCGCCGCGAACGATCACCCTCGGCTGCCGTCGCCATGATGCCCGCCGCACCGGCGATCGAATGATCGGCCATCGCGCTCAATCCGTGACCTGGCCGCCATAGAGCGAGACGGCGAGGTCGTGGATGGCGTCGGCCGTGCGCGGGCCGAAGCCGAGCAGGTAGCCGCCGTCCATGCGGATCAGCCTGCGGGCGGCACCCGCCGGCGTCGAAGCCACGGCAGGGTTCGAAAACAATTCGTCATCCGCGGTGGCCGGTCCGGCATTGTTCATCATCAGGATCACGTCGGGCCTGGCGGTGATGACTGCCTCGTCCGACAATTGCTTGTAGCCGGCAAAGCCGTCGATGGCGTTGATGCCGCCCGAAAGCTTGATGATGCCGTCGGCGGCGGTGTCGCTGCCGGCGGCAAGCAGCTTGCCGCCCTGCATCGACAGCACGAACAGGATGCGCTCGCGATCCTTGATCGAGGCGGTCTGCTTTTCGGCTACCTTCAGCTTGGCGTCTATCTGGGCCGCCAGCGCATCGGCCTTGGCCTCGGTGCCGAGCGCCTTGCCGACGATGTGGATCTTTTCGAGAATGCCTTGATTATCATAGCGCTCGGGCACCTCGATGAACGGGATGCTTGATTTCTTCAGCACGTCGACGGCTTCCTTCGGTCCGCTGCCGTGCAACGCCAGTATGCCCGACGGATTGACCGACAGCACACCCTCCGGCGACAGCTGGCGCATGTAGCCGACATCCGGCAGTTCCACCGCCGCTTGCGGATATCGGCTGGTCGAATCGCGTGCGACAAGGCGATCCTGTTCACCGAGCGCGTAGACGATCTCGGTGATCGAGCCGCCGATGGCCACGATCCTCGAGCGATCGGCGAAAGTCGCGATGCCCTCGGCGGCTTGAGCCGTCATCAGCGTGGCGAACCCCAGGAAAACGGCGGCCGCAGGACCAAGCGCCGACCTGGAGACCGATGCCAGCCTGGAGACAAGAACCATCGTCGTTTTCCTCAGGCTGCGGTCGGGCTTGGGATACGCGGCAGGTTTTCGGCCAGAAAGCGCCAGTCTTCGCGCTCGCTTTCGCCTTCATGCCGCTTACCGAAGAACTGGATGATCATCTTGCCGTCGGCGCCATAGACTTCGAGCGACGTGACATGGCCGTCCCCGGTCGGCTTGCGCACGGCCCAGACCTCATCGATGTGGTCGGTCCGCAGGTGCAGATGGAAGGTCTCGTCGAGCACGTTGAGCCATGGTCCCATCGGCTTGATCGAGGCGACGGGGCCGGAATGGATCTGGATGCAGCCGCGATTGCCGACAAAGCACATGATCGGAATGGCGCCGGCAGCGGCGTGGTTGAACATGGCGTTCACTGCATTCTTGTCGACCAGCCAGGCGTAGTCCTGGCCGACCATGCGCACCGCCTGTCGGCGGCTGATCTTCAGTGTCTTCAGCATGCCGAAGAACTGGTGCACGTCGGTCAGCTGGCTCCAGCGGTCGCGCAGATCGTCGATGCTCGCCGGGTTGTCCGCAGTCTCGGTCTCGTCGGTGGTGCCCGCTGAAATCGCCACCGTCGGCTCCTGGTTCGGCGATTCCAGCCCGGCCACCAGTTTCTGATAGGCGTAAAGATTGGAGGCTGGCCTGAGATGCACCTTGTGTACCGCCTCGCCTGCGGTGTCGAAGAACTGCAGGCTGCGGCGGATGCCGGCGCCGTCGCGCTTTCCCACGGCAAAGCCGTGTGCCCAGACTTTTGGGAAAATGCGCAGGTCGATATTCTCACCGAGCACCATGGCATTGTGATTGCCGGTGACGACCTTGTCGTAGACGCCGATCTTCTCGTGCACCGCGCTTTCGTTGCGGGTCAGCGCCATCACCTCACCGACAGCTTCGAGGCCAGTCAAGAGGTCATTGACGCGCGGCTCGACCCGCACGACCCCGTCGCCGCAATGCGCGGCGACCAGTTCGGCCTCCGAAATCCCGAGCTGGGCGGCGAGGTCGCGCTCGCGCATTTTCGGATTGTCTGCCCGTGCCCGCCGGATCTCGTGCGGGGCGGGTTTTACGCGCTGGTCCATTTCTGCCACCTACTTGTTGAGTATGAGCTTGCCCTGCCGGGTGATCTTCAGCCGGTACAGCGCACCATGATGCTCGATGCCGATCTCGTGCTCGCCCTGGAACAGCGTGTTGCTGGACAGCGTTCTCACGGCCGATTGGACCCGGTCGAAACGGACGGAATTTTCGTCGGAACGGCGGACGCGATAGCGAAAGTCGCTGGGATTGTGCGTGTTCATTGGTTCGATCCCTTTCCTGTGCCGGGCATCTGGCGCGGCGCCTGCGTGAAATGCCGATTCAATTCTTGACTCGAATGATCATGTTATCTAGCAGTGCAATACCGGAGTAAATGAGTCAACATTTAAGACGCCGGACACGATGAAAAATGCCAGCGAGCCCCAAGCCAGCCAGCATCGAACATGGATTCTTGGAGCTGCAGCATGGGGTTGGCGAATTGGGGACGGCTGGCGGGCAGCGGCCTGACACATAGTTCTATGACAAGCAAAATGGCCGCGTTGCTGGCCGGCGCGGCGGCGATCCCGCTGCTCGCCACACCGGCCGGCGCCCAGCAGGCCGCCCAACCGGCAGCCGACCAGCAGCAGGCTGACCCGTCTCAACAGCCCGAAAAGGTAAAGCCGGCCCCGGCGGGTACCACACTGCTCGACAAGATCCTGATCCTCAGCCGTACCGGCGAGACGGCGATCGAGTCGCTTGCTTCAGCCAGCCATGTCGACGAGGAACAGCTCGAGCGCCGCATGGCGACGACGCCCAACGAAATGCTGTTCGGTGTGCCAGGTGTCGCCGTCCAGGCCGACGCAAGGCGTGTCAGTTCCAGCATGAACATCCGCGGCCTGCAGGACTTCGGCCGCGTCTCCGTCATCGTCGACGGCGCCCGCCAGAATTTCCAGCGCTCGGATCATGGCACGCAATCGACCTTCTACATCGATCCCGAATTGATCAAATCCGTCGATGTGATCCGCGGTCCGGTCGCCAACACCTATGGCTCCGGGGCGATCGGCGGCGTCGTATTTTTCGACACCAAGGATGCGCAGGATTTCCTCAAGCCCGACGAGACCTGGGCGGCATCCGCGACCGGGCGCTACGAAACCAACGGCGAAGGCTGGACCACCAGCGCCACCGGCGCCTATCGGATCAACGAGAACTGGGACGTGCTTGGCAATATCGTCTACCGCGACTATGACGACTACGAGCATGGCGGCGGCGACACTGTAGCGGGCACCGGCTTCGACGTCTTGAGCGGCCTCCTCAAGACGACCATCCGCCCCAGCGAAAACAGCGAGCTGAAGCTGGGCTGGATCGGCTCGAACGACGGATGGACCGAGACCAGCGGCAGCGCGCCGGTGAACGACGCCGACCTGAAGGCGAATACCTTCACGGCCCGCTACAACATCACCGACCAAGACAAGAGCTGGCTCGACCTCCACATCAACGCATCCTACAACAAGACCAAGCTCGATCTGACGACCCTTGTCGCGCAAAACCGGTTTGATCCGGTCACCGGTCTGCCCGTGGTTTTGCCGGCGGGTTCGAAATCGACGTTCGACATCGGCACCTCCGGCATCGACATTTGGAACACGTCGAGATTCGAGACCGTCGGCATTGCGCATGAGCTGACCTATGGCGGCGACTGGGTTGGCGACGATGTCGAGACAGGCGGCACGGCGGGCGGCGACAGCTTCTATACGCCCTCGGGCAACAGGAACGTCTCCGGCGCTTACGTTCAGGACAAGCTCACCTGGGACTGGCTCGAGGTCATCGCCGGGCTGCGTTACGACAGCTACAAGCTCGACAGTGATGTCGGCGAAACCTCTGGCGACCGGCTGTCGCCACGCATCACAGTGGGCATTTCGCCCTTCGAAACCGCCAGCCTTTCCGGCCTGCAATTCTACGGCACCTATGCGGAAGGCTACCGTTCTCCGTCGCTGTCGGAGACCCTGATCAGCGGCAATCATCCGGCCGGCGTCAGCTTCCCGTTCCTCCCTAATCCCGATCTCAAGCCTGAAACCGGCAAGACCGTGGAATTCGGCGTCAATTACAGCACCAACGGCGTCATTGAGGCCGACGACGCGCTGCGGCTGAAGGCGGCCTATTTCAACAACAATGTCGACGATTACATCGACGGCGTGACGCTCTCGCCGTTCGACCCGACCAGCGGCTGCCCGTTCGGTCCGGGCATCCCGATCTGCTTCCAGTATCAGAATTTCGCCAAGGCCAAGATTCACGGCTTCGAGATGGAGGGCGTCTATGATGCCGCCTGGGGCTTTGCCGGGCTTTCGGCGTCGTTCACCGACGGCCATACGATTTCCTATGAAGGCGAACGGGCGGACCTTGTCACCATCCCTTCCTCCCAGGTCACCGGGCAACTCGGCTTTCGATTCCTCGAGGACAGGCTGACCGTCGGCGGCGAGGTGCAATACAACGGCGAGCCGCAGGGCAACCCGGTGGCCAGGGACTACACGCTGGTCAATGCCTTCGCCAGCTACCAGGCGACCGACAATTTCAAGGTCGATTTCCGCGCCGACAATCTGTTCGACGTCAAATACGCCAACCCGCTGAACGCATCGACGACGAGTGTTGTCTACGAGCCAGGCGTCACGCTGAAGCTGGCGGCGACGATGAGGTTTGGAGGCTGACAACAATGACAGGCATCACAGCATCCCTTCGTCTGTTCGCCGCGGTGCTGGCAATGTCGCTTGTTGCGGCTCCGGCGTGGACACAACAGCAAGCACCGGCGCTGATCCTCGAGCTCAACGGCGCTCAGCCTTCCGACAAGGGCTGCCGCCTGACCTTCGTGGTCACCAACAAACTCGGCGCCGACCTTTCCAAAGCGGCATTCGAGATCGCATTGTTCAACGACGCCGGCGTCGTCGACCGGCTGACCGTGCTCGACTTCAAGGAGCTGCCGGCAGGCAAGACCAAGGTGACGCGTTTCGATCTTGCCGGCACGGATTGCGGCAAGGTCAGCCGCGTGTTGATCAACAGCGCCACGGAATGCGCCGGCGCCGAGCCGAATGCCTGCATGCGCGGGCTGAAGACGCAGACCAGGACCGGCATCGCCTTCGGGGTCTGAATTTTGGGACCGGAACCCGCATTCGCACGAAACACCGTGGCGTGGCCACTAGCCGGTTTCCTGCCGCCGGAGCCGGACGATCCGGATTTCGCCATCCCGCGCGAGGCGCTGCGTGTTTCGCTGCGCGACAGGCCGGAAGACAGTTACATCGCCGATGCCGACGGCGACTTGCCGACGGTGCCTGCGGAGCCATTGCGGCAGGCACGACAGACGCGGCGCCGCCGCAACTGGACGGTGGCGATCGCCTGCTCTTGCGCATTCCACGTAGCCGTGGCGCTGGCCTTTCTCACGCTGCCGGACGACCGGCCAAGCATCGAAGGTGCCGACCAGCAAGGCGAAATGCTGCTCGGCGCCGACCCGCAGCAGGCGGCCGGCGATGTCGGAGACGATCCGGAAGTGGCCAACGTGACGATGGTGACCATGCTGGACGCCAAGCCGGTCGAAACGGTCGAGGCGCAGGCGGCCGCGGCAGAGGAGACGCTCCAGCCGGTCACCGATGCGGCGGAGACATCGGACAAAGAAGTGGTTGAGCCGGTCAACGAGGCCGCCACGGAAATCGCTGTGCCTGCCGATCGCACCGAGCCAGCACCTGCGCAGCCGGCGCGCCAGGACCCATCGCCCGACGTTCTTGCAACCGACAGGCTGGTGCCTGCCGACGACAATGCCGTGCCGCCGCCAGTCAGCGCGGTCGAAACGGCCGAACCTGCCGAGACGAGTGCGCCGGCACCAGCCGACCCGGGGCCGGCCGAAACGGTTCAGACGACCGAGACAGTCGGCGCGGCGGACGAACCGAAGCCGGACAGGCCGGAGCCCAAGCAGCCGAAGAAGGCAACCGCAAAGAACAAGCCGGTCAAAAAAGCCGAACCGACTGAAACCGAAAAGCCGCCCCTGCGCAAGAAGGCGGGCAAGGCTGCGGCCAAAGCCGACACCAAGAAGAAAAAAGCCGGCTCCGGCGGCCGTGACGAAACGGATGTCGCGCGCGGCATGGCCGACGGCAGGAAGGACGGCAAGATCCTGACCGCCAGCAGAGGCGGCAAATCAGGCATCGGCAATGCAGCCGTCACGAACTATCCCGGCAAGATCAGGTCAAAACTGGTGCGGGCCTTCAATTCGACACGCACGCGCGCCACCGGCACAGCAACCGTTGCCTTTACCGTCAGCTCGAACGGCAGCGTCCGGTCAGCCAGGCTGACGGGCAGTTCGGGTGTTGCCGCGCTGGACAAAGCCGCACTCGACGCAGTCCGCCGGGCTTCTCCGTTTCCTCCTATTCCGGAAGGAGCCGGTCGCTCGGCTTGGCAGTTCGAAGTGCCGCTCGGTATCAGGTAACGATCGTCCTCATGCGGATACCAAAGTCGGCGCCACCCCTGCCCCGCGATGCGCGAACCCTGGCGAAACCTACGCAGCGGCCAGCAGGCTGGCATTGCCGCCCGCCGCCGTGGTGTCGACGCAGACGGCGCGCTCGTGGGCGTAGGCGGCCGGATAATAGACTTCGCTGATCAGCGGCACGATCGGGCCGGCGCGCTCGGCGATGACCTTGCGCACGATGCGCGCGGCCTCGGGCGTGCCGGAAAAGGCCACGACATCGACCCGCAGCGAGCGCGCTTCGACCGGGTCCGGCCGGCCGTCGATGGCCGCCAGCGGCAGGCCCTTGCCGGTCAGCGCCGACAGCGCTGCCGGCGCGCCGGGTGCGACGGCGAGCACGGCATTGCCGGCGGCCAGCGCCTGGATCGTCTGCGCAAGCAGCGTATCCGCGTCGGGACCGAGGCACAGCACGCGCCCGCGCGGCGACAGCGACAGCGTGTTGGCCTCGCCGGTCGGCCCGGGCAGGTCGACCTGGCCGAAATCGATGGCGGCGGCGGTGCCGATGGCGGCGGCACCCTTGCCGCGCAGATGTTTCCTCAGGATGGCGACACGATCCGGACGCGTCGACCAGCCGCCAAGCGCCGGGTCCGGCAGATTGTCGGCGAGCTCGGTCGCAGTCACCTTGCGGCCTTCGGCAAGATGGGTGCCGGCCTCCGGTCCCTTGCGGAAGCGTCGAAGATAATGTGGGCCGCCGGCCTTCGGCCCGGTGCCGGAAAGGCTCTCGCCGCCGAACGGCTGCGCGCCGACGACGGCGCCGATCTGGTTGCGGTTGACGTAGATGTTGCCGGCATGGATGCCATCGACGAAATGCTGGGCGCGGCCTTCGATGCGGGTGTGCAGGCCGAAGGTCAGGCCATAGCCCTTGCGGTTGATCGCCGCGATCACCGCATCAATCTCGTCGGCATCGAAGGTGGCGACATGCAGCACCGGCCCGAACACCTCGCGCTCCAACTCCTCGATGCCCTTGACCCGAAAGACGTGCGGCGCAACGAAGCGGCCGTCCTTCGGCGCTTCGAGCTTGGCGATCAGCCGGCCCTGCAGGCCCATTTTGGTGCAATAGTCACGGATCGACGCTTGCGCCTCGTCATCGATGACCGGACCGACATCGGTCGATATCCGCCACGGGTCGCCGAGGCTGAGCGCTTCCATCGCGCCTTTCAGCATCTCAAGCATCTTCTTCTCGACGTCCTTCTGCACGTAGAGAATGCGCAATGCCGAGCAGCGCTGGCCGGCACTCTGGAAGGCGGAGGCCAGGATGTCGCGCACCGCCTGTTCGGGCAGCGCAGTGGAATCGACAATCATGGCGTTCAGGCCGCCGGTCTCGGCGATCAGCATGGCGTCGGGCGCGGCGGTGTCGGCGAGCTGCTTTTCGATCAGCTTGGCGACCTCGGTCGAGCCGGTGAAGCAGACGCCGGCAATGCGCGGGTCAGCGGTTAGCGGGCCGCCGACCGAGGGGCCGTCGCCGGGCAGAAGCTGGATGACGTCTTCCGGCACGCCGGCCTCGCGCAGCAACTGGACAGCGCGGAAGGCGATCAGCGGCGTCTGTTCGGCCGGCTTGGCGATCACCGAATTACCGGTGACGAGTGCCGCCGCGATCTGCCCGGTGAAGATGGCGAGCGGAAAATTCCACGGCGAGATGCAGGCGATGGCGCCGCGCGCCTCGGTGCCCGCCTCGGCATTGGCGGCCTCAGCCGCATAGTAGCGCAGGAAATCGACCGCCTCGCGCACTTCGGCGACGCCGTCGGCGAGCGATTTGCCGGCCTCGCGGGCGGCGAGTGCAAAGAACTCGACGGCGTTTGCTTCGTAGAGATCGGCCGCCCGGTTGAGGATGGCAGCGCGCTCGGCGACCGGCCGTCTTGCCCATGCCGGTTGTGCCTCGACGGCGATGCGCACGGCGGTCTCGACCTGCTTGGCGCCGGCCTCGCTGACCGTGCCGACCACTTCCGAAGGTTTTGCCGGATTGACGACCGGACGCTGCTTGCCGTAGCCGGCCGCGCGGCTGACCGGCTTGGCGTGCCAGCGCTCCGGCCCGGCGAACTCGGCCCTCGCCTTGTCGATCGCAGCCAGCGTCAGCGTGTCGGTGATATCGAAGCCCTTGGAATTGCGCCGGCCTGGACCGAAGATTGCCGACGGCGGCACGATCGCTGGATTGGCGGCGGGACCTTGTTTCTCCACCGTTTCGAGCGGGTCGCGGGCAATGTCCTCGGGCTCGACTTCCTCGTCGGTGAGCTGGTGGACAAAGGAGGAATTGGCGCCGTTTTCGAGCAGCCGGCGGACCAGATAGGCGAGCAGGTCGGAATGAGCACCGACCGGCGCATAGATGCGGCAGCGAGTGCCTTCGGCCCGCCGCACCGTCTCATGCAGCGCCTCGCCCATGCCATGCAGCCGCTGGAATTCGAACGTATCGCGCTCCGTCGTCATCGACAGAATCGCGGCGACGGTGTGGGCGTTGTGGGTGGCAAATTGCGGGTAGATGCGGTCGGTCATCGCCAACAGCTTCTTGGCGCAGGCCAGGTAGGAGACGTCGGTGTTGGCCTTGCGGGTAAAAACCGGATAGCCGTCGAGCCCGAGCGTCTGCGCCCGCTTGATCTCGGTGTCCCAATAGGCACCCTTGACCAGCCGCACCATGATGCTGCGGTCGTATTTCCTCGCCAGCTCGTAGAGCCAGTCGATGACGAAGGCCGCGCGCGGGCCATAGGCCTGCACGACGACGCCAAAACCGTTCCAGCCGGCAAGCTCCGGTTCGGCCAGCACCCGCTCGATGACGTCGAGCGACAAATCGAGGCGGTCGGCTTCCTCGGCGTCGATGTTGAGGCCCATGCGTGAATGGCGCGCCGCCAGCGCCAGCGACAACAGCCGCTCGGCCATGACGGGCAGCATCTTTTCCTTCTGCGTCACTTCATAACGCGGATGCAGCGCAGACAGTTTTACCGAGATGCCGTGGTTCTGGCGGATGTCGGGGCCGTTGGCGCCGGCATCGAGCGAAGAGATGGCATCGGCATATGCCTTGAGGTAGCGCAGCGCGTCGGCCTCGGTGCGGGCCGCCTCGCCCAGCATGTCGAAAGAATAGAAATAGCCCTTCTGCGTCATCGGTCGGCCGCGCCTGACCGCCTCGGCAATGGTGCGGCCGAGCACGAACTGCTCGCCCATTTCGCGCATGGCGGCGGCGACGGCCTTGCGGATGACCGGCTCGCCAAGCCGGCGCACCATGGCGCGCAGCGTGCCTTCGATGCCGCCCTCGCCCTCGTCGAGCACGCGGCCGGTCAGCATCAGCGCCCAGGTCGACGCATTGATGAAGATCGAGCTCGAGCCGCCCGCATGCGCCGACCAGTCGTGCGGCGCGATCTTGTCGGCGATAAGGTCGTCCATCGTCTCGGTGTCTGGCACCCGCAGCAGCGCCTCGGCCAGGCACATCAGCGCCACGCCCTCCTTGGTCGACAGGCCATAGGCGGACAGGAAGACCTCCATCAGCCGCGGATCGGACGAGCCGCGCACCGCCCGCACTAGATCGGCGGCACGCGCCGAAATCGCCTTGCGGTCTTGCGCGGACAGCCCGGCCGCCTCGGCCAGCCGCTTTACCGCCTGGTCTTCGTCGGGCAAATAATTGGCACGGATCTGCTGGCGGATGGTGTCGAGCGCTGGCATGGCGGTCCTGTAGAGCGAGCATAAGGGAGCGGGCCGACGGTCACCGGACCGAACGGCGCAAGCTAACATAAGTAGGGATTGCAGTCGGTCCAAAGAAGTCGACAGAACAGATCGATCGATCTATCATTAGGACTGATCACCTCCAATTCGACCAGGAATTCAGTGACGGAAGACCAATTGGACCGCATCGACAGGAACATCCTGTCGGCTCTGGGCAGCAATGGCCGGCTTTCCATGTCAGAACTGGCGGCGAAAGTCGGTCTGTCGAAGACGCCGGTGCAGGCACGAGTCAAACGGCTGGAGAAGGACGGCTTCATCAGGGGCTACCAGGCAATCATCGACCGTGAGCGCATGGGCGAAGGCCATGTCGCCTTCGTCCAGGTGAAACTGTCCGACACCCGCTCGGCCGCGCTCGACGCCTTCAACCGCGCCGTGCAGGCGGTGCCGGAGATCGAGCAGTGCCACATGATGGCATCGAGCTTCGACTATCTGCTGAAGGTCCGCACTACCGACATCGCCGCCTACCGCCGTGTGCTTGGCGAGCGCATCTCCGCCCTGCCGCACGTTGCCCAGACCTCGACGTTTGTCGCGATGGAGACGGTGAAGGATCGGTAGGAGAGCGCTGTTGTTGTCCCGCCCTCACTCCGCCAGTGTCTTCAAAAACGCCACCAGCGCCGCGCGTTCGCGGTCCGAAAGCTGCAGCGGGTGGATCTCGGATGTGCCCTCGACGCTTGCCGGTGCCTTCGAATAATGCGCCACCACCTCGTCGAGGGAGGAAAACTGCCCGGCGTGCATGTAGGGCGGCCGGGTGGCGGCACCCCGCAGCGACGGCGTCTTGTAGGCGCGGACGAGTTCCGGCCCGGTCTTGACCATGAAGCGCAACTCGCGGCAGGCGCTGGCATCGCCGTCGCGAAAGGCGCCGAAACAGTTGAACGGATCGGCCTCGACCTGCGCCACCGCCTCGACGCGGCCGCGATCCGGTGGCAGGCCCGCGACCGGCGGCACGCCGGTGTTGTGGAAGCTGCCGTCGGTAAAACGCGGGCCGTTATGGCAGGTCACGCAATTGGCCTTGCCGATGAACAGCTTCAGGCCGAGGATTTCCTCCGGCGAAAAGGCGGCGTCGCCTTTCGGCTCGGCGCCCGCAGCCAGGTCGATGGCGAAGCGGTCGAAGCGTGTCTGCGGCGGCGCGATCGAGCGCTCGAAGGCGGCGATCGCCTTGCCGATGTTGGCAAAGACGCGGTTGACCTCCTCGGCTTGACTGGCGGGCATGGCGTTCCAGGCCGCCTTCTCGGCATCGGTGCCGAGCGGGCCGGCATTGGCCGGCACGCCCGAAAGGTCCGGCAGCGGCCCGAAGATGCGCTCGTAGCGCTCGCCGAAGCGGGCCTTGATGTAATGCGCGAAGGCGGCGCGGTTGCCGGCCTGCTCCAGCGGATTTTCGAGCGGTGTCAGCGCTTGCGCCCACAGGCTGTCGCGCCGCCCGTCCCAGAAGAACCAGGGATCATGCGCGACGCCGGCCAACGGCATGGTACGACGGTTGGTGCGGCCGACGGCGATCGCTTGCGGCAAGTCGTCCTGGAATTGGCGGTCGATCTTGTGGCAGGTCGAGCACGATACCGTGCCGTCGCCGCTCATCCCGGTGTCGAAGAACAGCGTCGAGCCGAGTGCCGCGGCGGCCGGCACATCGGCGAAGCGATTGGTGGTGTCGGGCTTCAGCGGCGGCAGCTTGGATAGTGCCAGCGAGGCGATGGTCTGCTTTTCGGCATCGGAAAACTCCGGTCTGCCGCAGCCGGCAAGCAGGGCCACCACCACCAACGCGAGAAGACTGGGAAACCGGCTCATCAGTGGCTCACAGCACCACATTGAAGACGACAGTGTCCGAACCGGCCGCAGCGGAAATGGCAAAATGCAATTGCCACCACCCGCTCATCGTGAATTTGACGCCGTCGATGCGATAGCGCCCCGCGCCGAGGTAATCGGTCGCCTGCGGGCTGGTCGGCAGACCGTGCTTGTGCTGCGGCATGCCGCCGGAAATCGTTATCGCAGCACCTTCCACCGGCGCACCCTCGACGGTTTTGAGCGTGAGCAGCCAGGATTCCAGTTCGCCCTGCCGGATGACGCCTTTCTCGGGCTCGAAAGTCGCCACGAACAGCTTGTTCGCCGTCGTCTTGGAACGGCCGACGTCCGAACTTGGTTGGGGTGCATGCGGCGCCGTCAGATAGACGATTGCCAGCACGCCGGCGAGCAAGGCAGCCAGGCCGAGGCCTCCAAGAAGATAACGCCATAACGATGCCAAACCCATTCCTGTTCTGCGGATAACGTTTCGCTGGGCAGATCGCGTCCCACGCCCCTGTGGGAAATCGAGCCCAGTGCAAGAATCCGCCGTCGCCAAGCATGGCGCTGCCGGCTGCAAAAAGCTACAGCACCGCAATTGCAGGATGGAGGAGTGCTTCATGGCAGGAAACGGCATCGCCTCGATCGGCGAGTGCATGCTCGAGCTTTCGGGCCAGGCCGGGCCGAACTGGCGCATGGGCTTTGCCGGCGACACGTTCAACACGTTATGGGCGCTGCATGCCTTGAGCGGCGAGCGGCCGGCGACCTATGTGTCGGCCTTCGGCGACGACCCGTTCTCACGCGACCAGATCAAGTTCCTGGCCGAGAACGGCATCGGCATCGGCGCCAGCCCGGTGATAGCGGGCGCCCGCCCCGGCCTCTATGCGATCACGCTGACCGGCGCCGAACGTTCTTTCACCTATTGGCGGACCGATGCGGCCGCAAGGCAGTTGGCTTCGGACCCAGCCGCTTTGCAGAAAAGCCTTGAAAACCAGGCGCTTGTCTATTTTTCCGGTATAACTTTGGCAATTCTCGACGAGGCTCCACGCAAGGTACTGCTGACGGCCGTGGCCACGGCGCGCGTGGCCGGCTCGCTGATTGCCTTCGATCCCAATTACCGGCCGCGGCTGTGGCGCCGGCGCGAGGACGCGCAGGCCGCGATCCTCGAGGCACTCGCCGTCGCCGACATCGCGCTCCCGACCTTTCCCGACGAGCAGATGCTGTTTGGTGATACGACACCGCAGAAAACAGCCGAACGGCTGCGAAAGCTGGCCGGCGAAGTCGTCGTCAAGAACGGTGAGGAACCGGCGCTGATCGCGCAAAACGGAACCTTGCAATCGGTTCCGGCGGTGCACGTCGCCACCCCGGTCGACACCACCGGCGCCGGCGACTCCTTCAACGGCGCCTACCTCGCCGCCCGCCTTGCCGGCCATGCCCCGGCAGAAGCCGTGCTGCGCGCTCATCGCGTCGCCGCCGCCGTCGTGCAGGTGCGCGGCGCCCTGGCGCCGTTCGAGACGCTCAAGGGTGCGTTCGAGGCACCCGCTATCTGACCTTGATGACGACCTTGCCCTTGGCGCGTCCTGTTTCGACATAGGCCAGGGCGTCATTGGTCGCTTCGAATGGAAAGACCCGATCCACAACCGGGCGGATCGCGCCGGTTTCGATGAGAGCGGTGATTTTGCTCAGCTGATCGCCCTGCGCCCACATGAACAGGAACGAAAACTGCACGCCGCGGCGCTTGGCTTTGGCCCGAATTCCGCGACTCAGGAAGCGCAGCACCAGCCTCAGCATCAAGTTCAGTCCCTTTTCCCTGGCAAATTCGGCATCCGGTGGACCGGAGATGGAGATGAGCTTGCCACCCGGTTTCAGCACCCTCAGGGATTTTTCCAGTGTCTTGGCATCCTGGCTGTTCAAAACGACATCGTAGCCCGACAGAACTTTCTCGAAGTCGTCTTTCCTGTAGTCGACGACGACATCGGCGCCGAGACTTTTGACCAGATCGGCACTCGCCGCGCTCGCGGTTGTCGCAACGGTCCCGCCGAGGTGCTTGGCCAACTGAATAGCAAATGTCCCGACGCCGCCGGAACCAGCCTGAATGAAGACCTTCTGTCCCTTCTTCAGGTTTGCCCGTTCGATGAGCGTCTGCCAGGCGGTGAGACCGACCAGGGGAATCGACGCCGCCTCTTCCATACTGAGATTCTCGGGCTTCAAGGCTACGTCGGCCTCATTCACGGCAATGAATTCGGCGAATGTCCCAATCCGGCCATCGCGCGGCCGCGCATAGATCTCGTCGCCGACCTTGAACTTGCTGACTTTCGATCCCACGCGGATAACCTTCCCAGCCACGTCGTGGCCCAGGATGAAGGGCCGGCGGTAGGGCAGGATGAGCTTGAATTCTCCGGTTTTGACCTTGGAATCGAGCAGGTTCACCCCTGCGGCATGGACCTCGACCAAGACATCGCTGTCCTGGAGCTCCGGCTCCGGCATTTCGGCCAGCCGCAGGGCGCCCTTTTTATTATACTTATCGACAACGAATGCCTTCATGGCAGTTACTTTCCAAGAATGTCTGTTGCTGTTCGGGACGAAACAAGCCGAACGTTTTCAGCTGCATGGCCGCCCTGCGGCAAGGCCTCAGCCTCGAGGAAGGACAGCGCCTTCGGGACAAAAGCGGCGTGGTTCTGAAATACCCCGCCATGCCCGGCATCCGGATAGATGACCAGATGCGCCCCCGGGATACGCCCGGCGAGATCGTAGGTATTGCTGCTCGGCACCATCCTGTCCTGGTCGCCATTCGCAACCAAAGTGGGAATGCGGATGGTGCTCAGGTCTTGTGGCGCCTGGAGTCCGTAGGCCTTGATCGCCTTGAGTTGCGCGCCGAACGCGCTCAGCGATATCGCCTTGTCCCGGTTATTCCGGCGCTCTTTCAACCGTTGCAGAAATGCGTTTGCGGCGCGGCGCCCATTCGGCGTTCTTGTGAAGAAGAGATAGTACTTCGGATCCCGAAAAGTCAGCGCGCCCTTGATCATGTCCACGATCGTCAGCGGCGTCACCTTGTCGATGCCTTGCCCACCGGCCGGCCCCGTGCCAGCCAGGATGAGTTTGCGCACAAGCTTGGGCTCGGTCAGCACAATCTCTTGCGCCACGAAGCCGCCGAGTGAAAAGCCGAAGAGATCGACTTCTTCGAACCCCAGCGCCCGGACAAAGGCGACCGCATCCCGCGCCATGCCGGAAATGGTCGACGGAGTTTTGCCACCCGAAGCACCGATTCCGCGATTGTCGAAGGCAATTACCCGCCGGGTCGCAGCGAGGCCATCGACGATGCGCGGATCAAAATTGTCCAGCTGAGCAGCCAGATGGTTGAGCAGGATCACCGGCACGCCCGCCCTGGGCCCGAGTTCCCTGTAAGCAAAGGCTGTGCCGCCGACGTCGATCGAGAGCGTTGGCACGTCCTGGAACAACGCCGGTGAACGCGGCAACCGATTGGATCTATGTGTCATGCTTGGCGTCTCCGTTTCGTAGGGCCTGGCCAAATGTGTTGTGGTTGCTAGTCGCATGTGCGTGAAATCCTCTGGCTCGCCGTTGTTCAGACCGGCAGTCGGAACTGCTTGCGCAGGCTCTTGTCGAAAATCCCCGCGGGGGCAAAGCGGCGCAGCAGGCTGACCTGGCGCGCTGCCTTGCCAGCGGTATAGCGCCGTCGCGGACGGGCATCGGTCGCTGCCTTGACAACCACATCCGCCACCACTTCCGGCCGATCGGCCTTGGGCATCACATCGCCCAGCAGCGCCTTCAACCCGGCTCGAGCCCGATCGTATTCCTTCAACAGCGAATCCGGCTCGATGCCGTTCTGGTCGAAGACGGTGCGGACGAATGCCGGCTCGATGACGGAAACGCGGACGTTGAAGGCGCGCACCTCGTGGTCGAGCGATTCCGAATAGCCTTCGAGCGCGTGCTTGACCGCCGAGTAATGAGCTGAGTATGGCGCGGGTACCAGTCCCAGAATCGAGCCGATATTGATGATGCGCCCTTCGCCGCGCCGCCGCATCGACGGCAACACCGCATTGGTCATTCGCATGACGCCGAACAGATTGACGTCGAACAGGGCTTGTACCTGGGCGACCGAGGATTCCTCGGCGCCTCCTAGCAGACCGACACCGGCATTGTTGACCAGGAGGTCGATCCGGCCGGTCTGCGCGAGCACGGTGGCAACGAGCGCATTGACGGCCGCATCATCGGTCACGTCGCATGCCAGCATGGTCACTCCGCCCGGACCATTACTGGTCTTGCGGCGACTTGTCCCGAAGACAGTGAAACCCGCCCGCGCCAAGGCCTCGGCGCTGGCGCGGCCGATGCCGGAGGAGGCTCCGGTCACGATTGCGGTCTTTTCAGAATTCCCATTCATTTTTGATGTTCCAGGTTCGAGAGGTCTAGCTTATTTCCACGAGTTGAATTATGATCGTAATATCAGATTATGAGCATAATGCAATAGCAGGACAGGAAAGAAAGACCATGCGCTACGAAAAGGGCCGAAAAGACGCGTCACGCAGCCGGATCATGGAGGTCGCCGCCGAACGTTTTCGATCTGACGGCATCGCGGCGTCCGGGCTGGCAACCATCATGAGCGACGCCGGGCTGACGAACGGCGCCTTCTATCCGCACTTCCAGTCGAAGGCGGAGCTCGTCCGTGAAAGCGTGGCGGCGGCCTTGGACGCGCAGTCGCATGAAGTGCAGGAAGCATTGGCCGCCGGCGGTCCGGAAATGGCCATAGAGACGTATCTATCGGCCGAGCACCGGGACAATCCTGGAAAGGGTTGCGCTTCGGCCGCGTTGTTGCCGGAAATCGCGCGGCAGCCGCCTGAAACGCGAGCCCTCTATGCCGAGCGCGCTCAATCCCTGGTGCGCCAGATAGCTGAAGCTCTGCCGCAGACGAACGATCCCGAGGGCGCTGCGTTGGGCATGTTTGCAACGCTCATCGGCGCGCTTCAACTCGCCCGCGCCGTGGAAGGAACGGAATTATCGGATCGTATCCTAGCGGCGGGAGCAGCTGCCGCAAAGGCGCTGATCCGGCCGGTTCAAGACGAGGTGGCCTCCTGAGGGCAGCCCGGACTATTCGGCCGGCTCGAATCTGCCTTGCACCAAGACTGTCTCCACCGGCCCAAGCGGATTGATGATCCGGCTCTCCAGGACTTCGATAAGTTTGCGTCCAACACCCGCCATATCCACGGAATGAACTCCGATCTTTGCCGGCAGGAAGCGTGCCAGCCGCGTGCTGTCACGGGTGACAATGTGAACGTCGCGGCCTGGTGTGAGACCCCGCTTGCCGAGAGCGTGCAACGCTCCCAGAAGGCCCAGTTCGTTGGCGCACGCCAAGCCCGTTGGCGGATCTGATGACGCCAGCAAGCGATCGAACCAGCCTGCGCTCGATTCCATGGTGAACATGCCATGACCGATCAACGATTGGTCGATCGGAATACCAGCCTCGGCCATTGCCCTTCCATACCCGGAAAGACGCACGGCACTCGCCTGGTCCTCCGGAACGAGAAGTTGCAGCGCAATGCGTCGACAGCCCTTATCCATGAGCCGCCGGGTCGCCTCATAGGCAATCTGTTCATTGTCGACATCGACGTAAGGATACGCGATATCCAGGTCGGTTCTTCCAAACGCGACGAACGGCATGCGTTTATCCAGCAGCAGCTTGACGCGCGGATCAGCCGACACCAGGCGCGTGATGACCAGGCCGTCTGCGCTGTGCGCCTGAAGCTGCCGCTGCACACTCTCAACGGGATCGTCGTCGGGAGTGGTGGAATAGATGGACAGACTATAACCGGCTTGCCGCGCCGCCAGCGTCATGCCTTCGATTAAAGGAAGCTTTAATAGATCGGACAGATGGTCTCGTGTTTCCATCGGGAGTACTGCCGTCAGCGTCTGCGTTCGACCGGTTTTGAGCGCGCGACCATGATGATTTGGTAGATAGCCGACCCGCTTGGCCGCCTCCTTGACGCGGGCTATGGTCGAGGGCTGCACCTCCGGCCCATCCTTCAGAGCGCGGGAAACCGTGGTCACCGAGAGGGAAAGTTCCGCGGCGATCTGCTTTAGATTGGCCATTGTTCGCCCGACTTCATTTGCGAAAGCGCCGGCTGATTTGCTGACCGCCATAACGTTACCGAATTCGACATCCCGGTCAATCGAAACTCCCGCAGGAAGCAGCTTGACTCCAGTGCATTGAGATGCAATCGTAACGTTACGATTACAAAATAATGGCTCTTTTGAGCGATGTTTGATAAAGTTGGGGAGGAGAACCTATGTCCTGGCTACGCATTTCCTTAACAGCATTCGCAATCTCGGCTGCCCTGCCCGTTCATGCGCAGACGGTCACCATCACGACCGCAGGTGGCGATTATGGTAACGCCATGAAGGAGGCCATGTGGGGCCCGGCTGCAAAAGAGCTTGGCTATGACGTCCGCGAGGAGACCCTAAGCGACGGCCTGGCCGCCTTGAAGATGCAGGTCACCTCGGGTGCGGTCACGACCGACGTCATTCACCTGGGCTCACCGGAAGGTGCCCAGGCGGCCGCACAATCGCTGCTGGAGCCACTCGACTACAAGATCATCGATCCGAAATCCGTGCCGGAGGGTGCAAAGTCCGACTACTGCTATCCGTTTGACTCCTATGGCACCGTCATGTCGTGGAACACCAAGACCTATGGCGAGAACCCGCCGAAGACGTGGGCGGAATTCTGGGATGTTGCCAAATTTTCTGGCCGTCGCGCGTTGCGCGCCAATGCGCAAGACTCGATCGAGATCGCGCTGCTCTCCGATGGCGTGGCACCGGCGGACGTCTATTCCGTGCTCAGCACCCCGGAAGGGCTAGAGCGCGCCATCAAGCGGCTTGAAGCGATCAAACCAGATGTCGCCGTGTGGTGGACCTCGGGCGCCCAGTCCGCGCAGTTGCTGAAAGACGGTGAGGCGGATTTGGTCATTACCTGGAACGGACGCGCCCAAACCGTGAAAGCAGATGGCGGCGCGGCTGACTACACGTTCAAGGGTTCGGTCATCGGCACGGACTGTCTTGGGGTGCCGAAGGGAGCGCCGAACAAGGAAGCCGCGATGAAGCTCATCGCAGCGATGACGCAGCCCGCGCGGGTTGCCAAGCTGACCGATTTCATTGCCTACGGCCCAGTCAATCCTGCGGCATATGAGGGTGGCCTTATTCCCGAGGACCGTCTGAAGACCCTTGCGACCGCGCCTGAAAATGCTGGCACTTCGGTGTTTTCCAATTCAGAATGGTGGGTCAAGAATGGCGAGGCTGCCCAAAGAGCCTTCGATGAAATGATGGCTCGCTGACTCTCAGCTCTGACGCATGTCGCGCAAAAATGTGCAGCGCGACAACGACATGCATGAAAACAAGAAACCTAAAGCGCGTCGCGTGAAGCCAGTCGAACGCGACGCGCTTTAAGGCTGGAGCACATGATGAAGTCGCTCGCGATCACCGTCGAAAGCGTGCACAAGGCTTATGGGTCCTACGTCGCACTGGATGATGTTTCGCTCGACATTCAGGCTGGCGAATTCCTCACGCTGCTAGGGCCATCGGGATCGGGCAAGACCACGTTACTCATGGCTCTGGCTGGTTTTGTCCGGCCGGATTCCGGTAAACTTTTCTTGGGCGATCGAGACATCACCCGCCTGCCGCCCAACAAACGAGACATCGGCATAGTATTCCAGAATTACGCCTTGTTTCCCCACATGAATGTCCTGGCGAACGTCGCGTATCCGCTGGTGCTGCGCAAGGTACCGAGAGCGGAGGCGCGTCAGCGGGCGCTTGATACCTTGGCCCGCGTGAAGCTGGATGGTCTGGCGGAGCGCAATATTGCCGCACTATCCGGCGGCCAACGTCAACGGGTGGCATTGGCGCGGGCTATCGTCTTCGAACCGCGCGTGATGTTGATGGACGAGCCGCTGTCGGCGCTCGACAAGAACCTGCGCGAGACCATGCAGTATGAGATCCGACGTCTGCATGATCATCTACGGATCACCACGATCTATGTAACCCACGACCAGCGCGAAGCGCTGATTATGTCTGACAGGATTGCGGTGATGAATTCTGGCCGCATCCAGCAGATAGATACGCCGCAGCGGATTTATGATCGTCCATCGACCCGCTTCGTCGCGGAGTTCATGGGCGAGGCCAACATTGTGGCCCCGGGCTCAGCGCGCAGAATCGACGGCGCCGAAGCATCACGCGAAACCCTGATGATCCGCGCCGAAAGCTTCCATCTTGATGCGAAGCTCGTCGGGGGAGACGGAGTGGCTCTCGAAGGAATACTGCGCGCCAAAGCGTTCCGCGGCGAGAACTGGCTTTTGACGCTGGCGCTTGACGGCGGGCAAGAGGTTCTTGTCTGCATTCCGGCAGCGCTGGCCGGCGGCTGCGCCGAGCTTGCCGCCGGTCAGCGGATGACCGCATATGCACCGGCAGCGAAGGTTCACGCGATACCGGGAGCGATGGCGTGATCGTCCTCCGGGACCCGGCGCTCGCGGCGGATGCGCGGCGCGAGCGGCGGTTTTTTCTTTCACTTTCGCTCCCGGCGCTGTTCATCGTTGGACTGGCGGCGATACTGCCCATCCTTTGGATCATCCGGCAATCCTTCCTGACCACCGCAGGTGAGTACACCGTCGGCAACTACCAGAAGGTCCTTTCGAGCGGACTGACGTGGTCGGCGCTCGTCACGACCCTCGAACTGTCCTTGGGTACGCTGGCGGGCTGCATTCTCCTCGGCACTCCTCTGGCGCTGGCGCTGGCCAGCGTCAGACCAAGGTTGGCCAACGTGCTCATGGCGTTCGTCATGCTGCCGCTGTGGACCTCTATTCTGGTGCGTACCTATGGTTGGCTCGTGCTCTTGCGGCGCGACGGCCTGATCAACGCGGCTTTGACCGGTTCAGGCCTGACGGCGGAGCCATTGCCGCTGGTCTACAACTTCACGGGAACGCTCATCGGCATGGTGCACTACATGCTGCCACTTTTTCTGCTGCCTGTTTATGCTGCGATGCGCGATATCGACCCAAATCTCATTCGCGCGGCTGCGAGCATGGGAGCCACTCTCAGGCAGGTCATCCGCACAGTCATTATGCCGCTTTCGGCGGGCGGCATCTTCTCGGGTTCGATCATCGTCCTCATCTACGCCATAGGTTTTTTCATCACGCCGGCGGTGCTTGGCGGCGGCAAGGTAAATCCGCTCTCTACCCGGATCGAGCGTACACTATCGACCTTTCAGGACTGGGGGTCGGCAAGCGTCCTGGGCATTCTGCTCCTCGTTCTTATGGCGCTGATCGGTGTGATGTTGCTGGCGGCACGCCGTCTGGTGGCCCAGAACACCGTGGAAGCCTCCCATGCTTGAAGCCTATCCGCAAAACAGGCTCGCCCGCATTTTGCTCTGGAGCTTTGCCGCTCTTGTCATGGCATTTCTGATGCTGCCGACGCTCGTGGTGGTGCCGCTTTCCTTTTCGGCGTCGAATCTCGTCGAGTTTCCGCCGCACGCCTACTCGTTGCGCTGGTACGAGAACTTCTTCGGCTCGGCAACGTGGATGGCCGCGCTGAGAACGAGTTTGGTCCTTGGGACGTTGACGGCGTTGATCGCGGTGCCTTTCGCGCTGCTCGCCTGCATTTCAATGAATCGGCTGGGCGGAAAAACCGCTGCGGCCATCCAGAGCGTCCTGCTGACCCCCTCGATCACCCCCGGTATCCTGCTTGCGATCGGTCTCTTCTTTGTGTTGGCCGCACAACATCTGATCGGAACGCTATTCGGTGTGCTGGTCGGGCATGTGGTGCTGGCCGTTCCGGTCGCCTGCATTGTGTTGCTACCCGCTCTCGCCCGCTTTGACTGGAACCAGGTTCAGGCGGCGCGCAGCCTCGGTGCAAACTGGGCCAGGTCCATTGGCGGAATCATCGTTCCGCAACTTCGGATCAGCTTGCTGTCAGCGACATTGATGGCGTTCCTGACTTCGCTCGACGAGTCTGTGATTTCGATCTTCATCGCAAGCGGTCGCAACAGCACGATGCCGAAGCTTATGTTCCTGTCGCTGCGCGATCAGATCGATCCGACCATTGCGGCGATCTCGACATTGTGGACCGTCATCGTCGTGGCCGTGGTCCTGATTGTGACCCTTCGCCAAAAATCCTGACCGAGACTGGAAACATGCCCACCAATCACCACGCGGCCGACGATCTGACGGATCATTCGACGGACATCCCTCAGGTAGGGTTGGCCATCATCACCGGATCGGCAAACTGGGGGCTTGCCTTCCCGGAAGATATCGAATTCGATGGTGTGCGCACCTTGCGGCGCGACATGAGTTTTGAAACACCTTTCGGTCGCACCGACAACTGGAAGCTGCTCGAGTTCGATGCGTCGATCACAGCCGAAGGGAGAGCAAAACGCGCGCTGTGCATGTATTCGCACGGCAATCCCCGCGACCGTATCGACCATTCCTGCCATCGCCGCGCGTTCTGGGTATTGATGCGGGCGGGTGTACGGCAAGTTCTCGCCTGCTCGACCGTAGGCGCCGTCAACAAGGCGATCCAGCCGGGCGACATGGTGGTGACTGCCGATATCATCGAACTGACGCAGACCCCGTTTTCACTGCTTCCTGACCGCCAGAGCTTTGACTGTTCGGGCAAGCAAATCGTGTGTCCAAGATGTGCGGCGGTTCTGGTCGAAACGGCCCGCCGTCATTGGCCAGCCGAATGCCGCGTTTATGGCATCGAACAGCAGTTGGTGGCTGCCCATTGTTATGGGCCGCGGCTGACAACGCCTGCCGAAGCCTTAGCGTATCGGGGCATGGGGGCGGATGTACTCAACCATTCCATCGCCCCTGAGGCGACCTTGTCGCGCGAGATCGGCGCGTGTTTCGTGCCTTGCGCGTTCGTGACGGCGGGCTTCAACGACTACATGGATCGCAATCGCCAGAAATTGCTGCAGGAGGACGTGCTGCCCAGTCTCTCCATGACAGCCTCGCGGGTCGCGCTGGAGACCGCCGCGCGACTTCCCGCTGATCCGGAATGCTCCTGTCACGGCTTGAAGTCGCCTCAGCCGAAAGAACGCTCCAGCCGGTTCTGAGACGACCTTGGTGCGCCGGATAGCTGAAGCTCTGCCACCGACCAACAATCCCGAGGGCGCTGCATTGGGCGTGTTTGCGACGTTCGAAATGTTGAGGGCGGCGTTTGAGGATTAGGGTCAAAACTCAATCAGACTGGCTGCCGCTAATGGCCCAGATGGGCGGAACTTGCCGTTTGAATTAGTCGGCGGGAATGAGCACAGAGCGCCATGAGCGGAAGCTTAGCAGGGGTCACGCCAGCGCCCAGTTAGCGCTACGAAGCAGACCTTCAGCCTGTGCCGGAAGCGAGGCCCGGCTTACCAAGTGGCATATCCAGGAAGCGCGTCCCCCTCCTCAGCTAGGCACCGTTTTCGGCTCTACGCTATGCCTGCGCGACGAGCCCCTTCCTTAATCGCAGCGAGGGCCAGAGGATTGGTGACGGGATAGGTTCGGATGAAGTTCTCGACGGTGAACCTTGGAAACTCGACGGCAATCCGCCTGGCGATCGACTGCGCCTGCGCCGACTCTTCGAGCAGCGCGTGGCACAGGGCACGGAACATCAGAGTGACGGGAATATCCGGCGGACTTTGGCACAGCGACGACAGACTGTCGGCATAGCGACCGGCGACGAACCGCGCCCGGGCGAGCTGCGCGTAGTACCAACTCGGAGCCTGCGGATTGAGGCGAAGCGCCCGTTCGGCGAGAGCACAGCCTTCTTCCGGATTTCCACACACGAGAGCTCGGCTTGAGGCGAGCATCGACAGCACATCGGCGTCATTGGGTGCCAGGGCCAGCGCCCGGTCGTATTCCTCTGCGGCCCCGCTGATATCGCCGTCAATGGCGCGGAGAGCGCCCATGTAAAGGCGCGTCATCGGATCGGTAGGGTCGAGCGCCAGAGCCTTTTCCACGCATTCTCGCCAGCGCTCGACCGAAGCGGCTGAATCTGGCGTGAAGGCATTGAAGGCATCGACCGCATGTGCCAATCCCAACGTCATCCAGGCCCGCGCGAAGCCGGGGTCGAGTTCCACGGCGCGGGACAGCATGCGTATGGCTTCTGCCCTCGCATCGGTCGTGAATCTGTCGTGCAGTTCCACCCCGAGTAGATAGCAGTCGTAAGCACCCAGGCTCGAGGGAGGCTTCCGCCGAGCCACCTCACGCCCGAGATTGGCGAGCTTGCCGAAAGTGCCTGCCAGGGCGTTGATAACGTTCTGTGTGATGCTGTCCTGCATGAGAAAAAAATCATCGGTCGACTCGTCGAACCGCGCCGACCAAAGGTTGGCTCCGGTCCGGGTGTCGACCAGCTGCACCGCGACGCGGACACGCTGTCCGATCGCCTGGAGGGTGCCTTCCAGCAGGTAATCGGCGTTCAGTTCCCGTCCAACCGAGCGTGTGTCGCTCGCCCGTCCCCGATAGGACTGCATGGTCTGGCGCGAAATGACCGCAAGGTCGGGATAGCGCGCTAGGTCGCCGATCATGTCGGCCGACAGGCCGTCTGCCAGCCGCGTCCAGCCGTCGTCGGCGCTCAGGTTTTCGAACGGCAAAACCGCAATTACCGGCGGCTTACTGTCGTCGCCGGAAGAAAGGCGTGGTTTGGCACCGACGATCTTGCCCGCAGTAGCGGGGTCGATCAAGACACGGTACACGCGAACCGGTTCGGCGATACTTTTCATTTTCTGCACGCCGAGTGAGGCAAAGCCGATCGGCACCTTTCCCCTCACATGGTCGCAGGCGGTGGCGGAAATCGCGATTCCTCCAGGTTCCGCCAGCCCTTGCAGCCGATCGGCGATGTTCACCGCGTCACCGTGGATGTCGTCACCCTCAACGATAACATCGCCCAGATTGATGCCGATGCGGAAATCAAGCCGCCGTTCTGGCTTCGTGAAAACGTTCACCTCCGCCTTCTGTTGCTGGATTTCGACCGCGCAGCGTAGGGCGTCGACCACACTGTGGAACTCGACCAACATCCCATCTCCCATGGTTTTCACCAGTCGACCATGGTGCGCAGCGATCCTTGGCTTGAATACTTCGTTCAGGTCGGTTCGGAAAAGCGCACGCGTACCCTCGTCGTCGATCTGGCTCAAGCGGCCATAGCCGACGACATCGGCAATCAGGACGGCTGCGAGATGACGTTCCATCCCCCAATCCTTCGCGGATTGTTACCCGCTTTCCAAGCTTACAGCAGGTCGCAGGTTGATGCCATTGCCGCCGCCCCTGAAAGACAGCTTTTCAGGTCTGTGTACTTTGCTGCATGAGAGCCCGAATGTCGGATAAGGGTCAACTTGCGTCGTCAGGGCTCTCGGCGTCAAAGGTCCAAGAGAGTTCGAAGTCGGTCGTTCAGAGTGATTGCGTTTTGACTCCAGTGCGCCGCGCGTCATTGGACGCGCAAAGGACGCTATAACACTTTGAATTTTGCATGACCCTTTCCGAACCGGAGGTCAGCGCAGCAAAACCATGCCGGTTTCCGGGGGGTCCCGCCCTAAGGCAGCCTGAACCGGTATTCGGTCACGTGATGGTAGATCTGCCCGGGCCACAGCGTGGCTTGCGGGAAATACGGCCGGTTCGGCGCATCCGGCCAGATTTGCGGCTCCAGGCAAAAGCCCGAAAAGGCCTTGTATTGACGCCCGCCCAGTCCAGGCGAGGACGGTGCCAGATACTGGCCGGTATAGAGCTGGACACCTGGCTCGGTGGTCCAGAGCTCCATCTCGACGCCGGAATTCGCGCCTTGCGCCCACGACGCCTGCTTCAGCGGCCCGCGCGTCGAGGCGAGGCAGAAATTCTGGTCATAGGGGAGCTGTTCGCCCTCGGTCTCCATGCGCAGCGGCCGCGCCTGGCGAAAGTCGAAGGGCGTGCCGTCGACCGGCTTTACCGTGCCTGTCGGAATGAGATCCGCGTCGACCGGCAGATAGGCGCCGGCATTCAGCATCAGCCGGTGATCGAGAATGTCGCCGGCGCCGCCGTCATCCAGGTTGAAATAGGAATGCTGGGTGAGGTTGCAGAGCGTCGGCTCCTCGCAGGTGGCGGTCAGTTCGACGCTGAGCGTGCCCGGGATCTTGAGCCGGTAGGTGCAGGTCACGTCGAGCGCGCCGGGAAAGCCCATCGTGCCGTCCGGGTCGTGCAGGGTCAGCGTGACAAAATCCCTGCCATGCAGCGAAACCGCCCAGGCCCGGCGCGAAAAACCTTGCGAACCGCCATGCAGCGTGTGCTTTTCGAGGAAATTGCGCTCAGTCTGATAGCGTTTGCCGGCAAGCGTGAAGCGGCCGTCGCGGATACGGTTGGCATAGCGCCCGACGACGGTGCCGAAGAAGGCGGTATCCGTCTCATAGTGCTCGAAACGATCATAGCCGAGCACCAGCGGCGCGTCGTGCCCGGCCAGACGCAGATCCTGGATGATCGCACCCAGCCCGATGATGTTGGCGGTGAGGCCGCCGCCACGGATGGTGAAGCGGCGGACGGCCTCGCCCGCCTGCGTCGTGCCGAAAACCTCGCCGTCCTTCATTGCCATGCTCGCAAGTTCATTGATCGATGCCAGCCTGGCCTTTCGAAGCGGCTCAGGGTCTTCTTCGGTATTACCGCATCAGGCTTCTAGAGACCAAGTCCGCCGATGCAGACATATTTGGTGTCGAGATAGTCCTCGATGCCCTGATGGCCGCCTTCCTTACCGAGGCCCGATTCCTTGACGCCGCCGAACGGCGCCTCAGGGGTGGTGATGAGCCCTTCATTGACGCCGACCATGCCGTATTTGAGCCCTTCCATGACCCGGAAGGCGCGGCCGAGATCGCCGGTGTAGAAGTAGCAGGCCAGCCCGAACTCGGTGTCGTTGGCGAGTGCCACGGCCTCTTCCTCGGTCTCGAACTTGAATACCGGCGCCACCGGGCCGAAGATTTCTTCCTTCATGAAGCGCATCTTCGGCGTCGCATTGGCGATCACCGTCGGCTGGAAGAACGAGCCGCCGAGCGCGTGGCGCTTGCCGCCGGCGACGACCTTGCCGCCCTTGGCGGTAGCGTCGGCAATCAGCTCCTCGACCTTCTCCACCGCCTTTTCGTCGATCAGCGGTCCCTGCTGGACGCCTTCCTCGAGGCCGGAACCGACCTTCAGCCCGTTGCTCGCAGCAGCCAGCTTTTCGACAAACCGGTCGTAGATGCCGGCCTGCACCAGGAAGCGGTTGGTGCAGACGCAGGTCTGGCCGGAATTGCGGTACTTGGCGGTGATGGCGCCGGCGACGGCCCGCTCGAGATCGGCGTCATCGAAGACGATGAACGGCGCGTTGCCGCCGAGCTCCATCGACACTTTCTTGACCGTCACCGACGACTTCTGGATCAGGATCTTGCCGACCTCCGTCGAGCCGGTGAAGGTGATCTTCTTGACCAGCGGGTTGGCGCAGATCTCGTCGCCGATCTCACCGGCGGCGCCGGTCAGGATATTGATTACGCCTTTAGGGAAGCCGACTTCCTCGGCAAGCGCGCCCCAGGCAAGGCCGGAATAAGGCGTCTGCGACGCCGGCTTGACCACGGCGGTACAGCCGGCGGCAAGCGCCGGGCCAAGCTTGCGGGCCAGCATCGAGGATGGGAAATTCCACGGTGTGATGGCGGCGATGACGCCGACCGGTTCCTTGGTCACCAGGATACGGCGGTCCGCCCAGGGCGACGGCACGACGTCGCCATAGGTGCGGCGGCCTTCTTCGGCGAACCACAATATGTAGGACGCGGCCGAGCCGATCTCGCCCTTCGATTCGAACAGCGACTTGCCCTGTTCGATGGTCAGCAGTTCGGCCAACACGTCCTGATTATCCATCATCGCGTCGTGCAGCTTGCGCAACAGCTTCGAGCGTTCGAGCGCGGTGGTCTTGCGCCATGTCTGGAAGGCCGCATCGGCGGCTTCGATGGCGCGGCGGGTCTCGGCCTTGCCCGACTTCGGCACCGTGCCTATCTTGAGGCCGGTGGCAGGATTGTTGACGTCGACCGTCTGGCCTGAATCGGCCTGCACCCATTCGCCATTGATGAGATTGGCCTGCCGCATGAAATGGCTGGTCTTCTGAAGCATGATCTCGCCTCCGTTCGGCACCTGGCGGGCCGGTCGCTGATTTCGTGAATGGACGTGCGCGATAGCATCGCTAGAGCCACTGCTCTTAGCCCAGGGCAAGCCCCGCAAGCAATCACAAGATGGCATATAGGGTTTGGGCCAGCCAAAGCGAGAGGCGATGCAGCCGGGTTCTTATCCAAAAACCGGGTTCTTATCCAAAAATATGGACGACCACTGTCAGCCAAAACGCAGTGGTCACGACCGCACAGGCGGTGGCGATGGTCATCTGGTTCGACGCCAGCGCCTGGCCGGTGTTGAACTGCACCGCGATGAGATAGGAATTGATGCCGGACGGCAACGCCGCAACCATGACCGCCACCTTGGCCGTCAATGGCGGCAGGCCGATCAGCCAGACCAGGCCGAGAACCAGCGCCGGCATCAGGAACAGTTTCAGCGCCGACAGCGCCATCGCCGGCCTTACATTGCCAGAAATGCCGAAACGGCGCAGGCTGAGACCCATGGCGAACAGCGCCACCGGGGCGGCCGTGCCGGCCAGCGCGTCGCTCAGCCGCGTCGCAAGCACCGGCAGCGGCGCACCGGTGAAGCGCCACGCCAGCCCGGCCAGTATGCCGATGATCAGCGGATTGATGAATACCCGCCTGAGAAAGCTCCTGACGACGCGGAGCGGATGCACAGGCTCGCTGCCGCCGCGGCCGAACATCTCGAAAAGGATGATCGAGGCCATCATCATCACCGGCAGGTGAATGGAAACGAGCAGTGACAGCACTTCGAACCCGGCCGGCCCGAACACGCCGATGATGAAGGGCGCGCCGAGGAGGACAACGTTGGAGTAGGACGACGACACGCCGCCGACGACGCCAGCGCGGGCGTCCCGCCCGAAGATGCGCGTAATGACCAGATGGCCGGCAGCCCAGGTAAGCGCCACTGCCGCGAAATAGGCGCCCCACAGCGACCACGGCGCCACGCCGTGGAAATCAGCCTTTACCATGGTCTGGAACAGTAAAAGCGGCATTGCCACGTTGATGGCGAATTCGGATACGCCCTCGCCGCTCGCCGGCTTCAAATAGCCGGTGAACCCGGCAAGATAGCCGAGCCCGACAAGACTGAAAACGAAGAGGACGGTTTCGGTAAGCGGAGACATTTTTCCCGTGATAGGCGAGGCTCGGCGGCGGCGCAATCGCCCTTCCCTCGCGAATGTACCGGCCAACAATCCGGCCGCTCGGATCTTACCCGAATTTGCTCATGGTTGGATGCCAGCGCTATACAGGGTTGTTGGGGGGAAACGCGGCGAATGGGCGCTGTCGGAAATCAGCACTTCTTCAAGCAGGCGTGGCTGACGGCTTTCGTCGGCGCCATGCTTTGCCTCGTGGTGACCTCGGCTCATGCCGCGGAGCCGGCGAGCCTCAAGGGCGTGGCGCTGATTGTCGGCCAGTCGAAATACCAGCACATAGCGGCGCTCCCCAACCCCGCCAACGACGCCCGCGACATCGCCAAGATGCTGACCGATCTCGGCTTCGAGGCGCGCAGCGTCACCGACCGCGACACGGCAAAGCTGAAGCGCGACCTCGAGCGTTTCGCCGAGGATGCAGAGGACGCCGACATCGCCTTGATCTACTATTCCGGCCACGGCATCGAGGCCGGCGGCGAAAACTATCTGGTGCCGGTCGACGCCGATGTTTCTTCATTGAAGGACGCCGATCAGGCCCTGGTGCCGATCTCCACCGTCATGGACGAATTGAAGACGACCGTGCCGGTAACGATCATGCTGCTCGATGCCTGCCGCACCAACCCGTTTCCGGCGGATGCGGTGCTGCGCCGGGCGCCCACGGCCTCGGCCTCGCCGATTGGCGCCGGTGGCCTGGAGCCGGTGCGCGGTGCCAGGGCACTGGCAAACGCGACCGCGACGGAAAATCTGGGAACGGTGATCGGCTTTGCCGCCGAGCCGGGGCGGCCGGCACTCGATGGCATCGTCGGCGAAAACAGCCCCTACGCAGCGGCACTTCTGCGCCATCTCGCGGCGATGAAGGGCACCGAGTTCGGCTCGGTCATGCGCATGGTGACAGAGGAGGTCTATCTCGACACCAAGGCAAAGCAGCGGCCATGGGTCAATGAAAGCCTGCGCCGGCTGCTCTATTTCGGCGTTGCACCGCAGGAGCCGACCGGCGACGACGGCCTGATCACCGGCGAGCGGCGGCAATTGCTGCTGACGATCGCCGAGTTGCCTGACCCCAAGCGGGTACAGGTCGAACTGGCCTCGCTGCAGGACGGCGTGCCGCTCGACGCGCTTTATGGCGTGCTGAAGGCGCTCGGCACCGAAAACATGCCGGAGGACCCCACCGACCTGCAAAAGCTGCTCGACGCCCAGGCCGAGCGCCTGAAGAAGTTGATCACCGAACGCAACGCCCTGCGCACCGACGACCCCGAGATCAGCCGCCTCGTCGCCTCGGCCGACAAGGCGATCGGCCAGGGCGCCATCGTCACCGCGCGCAACTTCCTCGACCAGGCGGTGGGCCGGGTCGAGCAGGCCAGCGGCGTGGTCGATCGGGCAGAGGATCTGGTCAGGCAGAAGCGTCTTGCCGACGCGGCGATCTATGCCAGGCGCGCCGACGCTTCGGCGCTGGTCTTCGACTATCTGTCGGCCGCCAACGATTACGGCAAGGCCTTCTCGCTGGTCGAGAAATGGGACGACAGGCTGCGCTGGAACTACAAGAACCAGGAGGCGGAAGCGCTTAACGCGCATGGCAACGCCACCGGCGACAGGCAAGCGCTGCAGCACGCCATCGAGGCCTACCGCGTCATCCTGAACTTCATCCCCAACGGCGAGCAGAACCGCGACTGGGCGATCACCCGCAACAACATGGCGGTGGTGCTGCAGACGATCGGCGAGCGCGAGCGCCAAATCGACCGGCTGGAAGAGGCAGCGAACATCTTTCGCGATTCGCTTGCCGTGTTCGAGCGCGAGAAGGATGATCTCAACTGGGCGGCCGCCCAGAATAACCTGGCCAATGTGCTGTTGAAGATCGGCGAACGCCAGAGCGACCCGAAACGCCTGAACGAGGCGGTGGTGGCGATGCGCGCCACGCTGGAGAAGCGGCCGCGCGACAAAGTCCCGCTGGATTGGGCCGCCTCGCAAAGCAACCTTGGCCTTGCGCTTTACGCGCTTTCGGAGCGCGAACCGGACGGCGAGCGCCTGACCGAGGCCGAGGCCGCCTACCGGCTGGCGCTTGAAGAATACACGCGCGAAAAGGCGCCCGTTCAGTGGGCGATGGTCCAGAACAACCTCGGCAATACGCTGGTGTCTCTGGGCACGCAACGCAACGACAAGGCAAAAATCGACGAGGCAGCCGACGCCTTCCGCGCCGCGCTCGAAATCCGCACACGCGATACCTTCCCGCTCTCGTGGGCGAGCAGCCGTCTCAATCTGGGTAACGCGCTGAGCAGTGCTGCCCGTTTCGATCTCGGCACCGGCCTGCTCGAAGAGGCGGCTGCCGCCTATGGCGACGCGCTGACCATATTTACACGCCAACGTTTTCCGACGGATTGGGCTTCGGCGGAGAACAATCTCGGCTCGATCTACCAGACGCTCGGCCAGCGCACGCGCGATCCTGCCAGGCTTGAGCAGTCGGCTGCTGCATACCGGGCGGCACGGCGCGTCTATACCAAAAAGGAGTTTCCGCTCGACTGGGCGATGACCCACTACAATCTCGGCAACACGCTGCAACTGCTCGGCGGCGTGACCGACAAGCCGGTGCATTACGAGGCGGCGATCGAGGCCTATCGCGATGCACTGCGCGAATACAAGCGCGAGACGACGCCGCGGCAATGGGCACTGGCGCAGGCCGGCCTCGGCTCGGCGCTGCAATGGCTGAGCATGAGCGAGGCCGATCCCGGCAAACTGGCCGCATCGATCGCCGCGCGCCGGGCAGCGCTGGAGGTGCTGACCTTCGAGACCTCGCCCGTCGACTGGGCAAACGCGCAGAACGGCATCGGCATGAGCCTGATCAATCTCGGCAATCTCGAACGCACCGGCAAATATCTGGACGAAGCCGAAGCCGCCTTCGAGGCAACGCTCAAGGTCTTCACCCGCGAAAGCCAGCCGATGCAATGGGCCTTCGAGCAGAACAATCTCGGCGACGTCCACTGGAACCGCGGCAGCTATGGCGGCGGCAATGCCGAATACCAAAAGGCGATCGAATTCTTCGAAAACGCCAAGCAGGGCTTTACCGAAGCCGGCTACACACTCCCGATCCCGCTGACCGACCGCAAGATCGATCTGGTGAAGAAGCAGATAGCGAAGAAATAGGCGTTTCGGCCGCAGGTTGCACTCGGCTTGTCTTTCAGCCGGCTTTGCCGTCCCTATATGCCGGTCACCGGGGACCTGCCTGCCGGTCACCCGAAAAGGATGTCTGATGCTTCGATTTGTGCTGGCGCTGCTGTTGCTTGCCGTTTCCGCCACAGCCCATGCGACGGAAGCCGGCTGGGCGCTGCTGCGCGACGGCGGGCATGTGGTCCTGCTTCGCCATGCCATGGTCACAGGCACCACCGATGCGGCCAATTTCGACCTCGGCAAATGCGCCACCCAGGTCAATCTCTCGGAGCGCGGCAAGCAACAGGCGCGCAAGATCGGCGCGCTGTTTGGCGCCCGCGCCGCACCGGTCGAGCGCGTGCTGTCCAGCCGCTATTGCCGCTGCCTCGAGACCGCCCGCATTGCTTTCGAAAGCGAACCGGAGCCGTTCGCACCGCTTGACCTGCTGAAGACCGACGAAAAGGAGAAGGCCGCCCAGATCGCTGCGATCCTGGCCGAGATCCGCGGCTATTCCGGCTCCGACAATCTGGTCATGGTCACGCATCTCGAAAACATCAAGGAATTGACCGGCATCTCGCCGCGTGAAGGCGAAGCCGTGGTCGTCGAGCCGCAAGGCGACGGCCTGCGAGTACTCGGCCGCGTCACTTTCTGACTGCGCCGGCGCCGGTTGAAGCGTTCGCTAGTAGTGAAATCTAGCGTTTGGTATCTTAAGCGGAATACCGGTTCCGACCCGCGATGAGGTCTTGATCGAGTCGAAGGTCGACATTGACCCATTGACCCTTAGTCAGGACCAACGGGCGCTTTCAACGAAAGCGAATGCGATGGTACCGTCTCATCAGGACTTCCGAGCCGTGACAACGGGCGAGGTTTTCGTCCTCTACTTGGCCGGCCGGAGCCTCAGCGGCCGAAAAAACGCCCGGATGTCCTCGACCAGGAGTTCGGGTTGCTCAATCGCCGCGAAATGTCCTCCTTTCGGCATGTCGGTCCAGCGCTCGACACGGAAGACTCGCTCGACCCAGGAGCGAGGTGGCATAGGAAGCTCTCGGGGGAAGACTGCAACGCCGAGGGGCGGTGTTATTCGCTCCCTTGGCCCGAAGATCAGGGGGCAGAGCCGGTTCTCTTTGTAAATCCGGAGCGAGGCCTCGATCGTGTTACCGAACCAGTAGAGCGAGATGTCGGTAAGCAGCGTGTCTAGAGGGATGGCGCGTTCGAGTTCGCCTTCGCAGTCGCTCCAACTGCGGAACTTCTCGGCAATCCATGCGGCTAGCCCGATTGGGGAATCTGTCAGTGCAAAGGCTAGCGTCTGGGGCTTGGTCCCCTGCAGAAAAGCGTAGGCTCCCTCCGTTGCAGCGAAATTCGCCGCACTGTCGAGGAATGCCTTCTCCTCCAGCGTGACAGGTGGGTCGTCGCGACCGAGGGTCGGGCGGAAACTGCCTGGAATGTAATTCAGGTGCAATCCGATAAGGTCGTCCGGGTAAAGCCGAGCGAGCCAGGTCGAGACGCCTGCGCCGATGTCGCCACCTTGTGCGGCGAAGCGATCATATCCCAGTTCCTGCATCAGCCCCCGCCACAGCTTCGCGACACGCTTTGAGCTAACGCCGGCCTGATGCGGCGGGGACGAGAAGCCGAAACCCGGAAGCGACGGTGCGACGACATCGAAGGCGTCCTCGGCATCCGCGCCGTATTTGGCAGGATCCGTGAGCAGCGGAATGACGTGCTCGAACTCGGCGAAGGAGCCGGGCCAGCCATGAGTGAGGATCAACGGCAAGGGTGCTGACCCCTTTCCTTTCTGGTGAACGAAATGGATGTCGCACCCGCCAATCGTGACCCTAAACTGAGGCAACAGGTTCAGACGTTTTTCGTGATCGCGCCACCTGAAATCGTATTCCCAGTAACGTGAAAGCTTTCTGAGGAAATCAACGTCAGTACCGTCGTCCCATCCGTATGCGAAGATCGACGACGGCCATCTTGTCGATTGGATACGACGCTGTAGGTACTCGATCTGTTCATCCGGGATGTGGATGTGGAAGGAATGCATGGCCACGGGTGTTGCTCCGATCAGCGGCGAAGAATTGTCCCATCATCAAGGCACAGAACGCAGGAAACCTCACTGAGCGACCGCTTTGTCCGCTACTTGCTCGTTCCCATCTACGAGACGAAGGTAACATTCCACCCTTACTGGCAATTCGTTTAAGTTACTTGGCGTCAGATTTTCACCGCTACCAGCCGAGCGTCGACACGGAGCTTCCATCCCTCGATCATGTCCTCGAACGCGTCCTCTGTAAGTTCGGACAGATAGGATGCTCCTGCCGGGCTCCAAGGCCGTGAACGCATAGGTAATCGACGTGCCTCCGTTAGTGGTCGGTCGGCAGGCCACCTCGACAAATCCGAAACGCGAATCCGCGTAACGCGAACATAGCGGATGCGATGCGCCAGCCGTCCACCCAAGGGTCTCTCCGATCGGCGTAAACAGCGGAAAGACGCGGTCGATCGGCCCCGAAAGCACAATGCTGTGGCTGCGCTCAAGATGGCTCGTCATCCGCCCTCCCCGCCGGTTTCCGCCAGACCGTGGCTGTCCGCTGCGGCAAGCTTCATTTCGTAGATGCGCTTCAATTGGCCGATTGTTTCCAGGGTCGCCGCGGAGAACGGCGTCCGGCCTTCGAAAGCATGCAGCACGATGCCCTCGATGAGGTCACCCAGGCTCATGTCGCGATGCTCAGCCAGGGCCTTGAGCACCTTCACCAATCGTTTTTCCAGGCGCACCCCGGTCTGCACGCGTTCTATGGTCATAGATCTTTGTACCATGGTACATTGGTACACCCAATGATCAGAGATGGGACGGTTTCGGCATATCGCCAGGGGTTGCCAGCGACCCCTATTGCTCTGCCTGGGCAGCAATCCCATCTGCGCGCGGCGTATCAGGCCTTTTCCTGCCCGGAAAAACCGATTAGACAGCCCAAAACACATGCGGACAGATTCCGCCCGCAATCGAAGGAAAAGCCCTTGTCCACCACGTTCGACAAAGTCGCCAAGATCATCGCCGACACCAGCGAGATCGACATCGAGACGATCACGCCCGAAAGCCACACCATCGACGATCTCGGCATCGACAGCCTCGACTTCCTCGACATCGTCTTTGCCATCGACAAGGAATTCGGCATCAAGGTGCCGTTGGAAAAGTGGACGCAGGAAGTCAATGACGGCAAGGCTTCGACCGACGACTATTTCGTCATGAAGAACCTGTGCGCCAAGATCGACGCGCTCGTCGCCGCCAAGAACGCCACGTGAACACAGCGCCTGACGCGCCCGACCCACAACAGCCTCCCATGAACCCCCACGACGTCGTCATATCAGGCATCGGCCTTGTCTCGTCACTGGGCGAGGGTCCGGATGCGCATTGGCAAAAGCTCGTCCAGCCACGGCTTGAGCCGGTTCTGGAGGCCTCGCGCTTCTCGCCCTATACGGTCCATCCGCTGCCCGAGATCGACTGGAACCTGCAGATCGCCAAGCGTGGCGACCAGCGGCAGATGGAGACCTGGCAGAGGCTCGGCACCTATGCGGCCGGCCTTGCGCTCGACGATGCCGGCATCAAGGGCAATGACGAACTCTGCGCGACCATGGACATGGTGGTGGCCGCCGGCGGCGGCGAGCGCGACGAGGCGGTCGATGCGGCCATTCTCGCGGCATCGGAAAGCCGCAATGACCGTGACGTGCTGCTCAACGAGAAGCTGACGACGGAATTGCGCCCGACGCTGTTTCTGGCACAGCTTTCCAACCTGCTCGCCGGCAACATCTCGATCGTCCACAAGGTGACGGGGTCGTCGCGCACGTTCATGGGCGAGGAAGGTGCCGGAGTCGCCGCCGTCGAGACCGCGGCCGCGCGCATCCGCTCCGGCCAGTCGACGCATATACTGGTCGGCGGCGCTTTCCAGACCGAACATTCCGACATGCTGCTCGGCTATGAACTGGCCGGCTACCTGCATCGCGGTCCGTGGCGGCCGGTCTGGCAGAGGCAAGGCGCCGAAGGCGGCGGCGTGGTGACCGGATCCGGCGGCGCGTTTCTCGTCCTGGAGCAGCGCGAGCATGCGGAAAGCCGTGGCCGGAAGATCTATGCGGAACTCGGCCCGGTCCTGTCCGGCCGCGCCAGGCGCCGGCGGGACGAACTCAACGGCGAGATCGCCACGCTGTTGAAGCAAGCCGCATTGCCGAATGGCGAGCTGCTCGCGATCTCCGGCGCTTCGGGCGCCCATGCCGCGACCGCCGCCGAGAAATCGGCGCTCGACGCCAATCCGGCGATCGCCGCACGCGGCTTTTCGACGCTGACCGGCCACATGAAGGAAGCGCAATTCCCCTTTGCCGTGGCGCTGGCGGCGCTGGCTGTCGACCGCAAGGCCGCCTACCCTGTCTTCGACGCCACAGTCGAAAAGCCGTTTGCCGGCGTCCCGAAGACCGTCCTTGCAACGGCGATCGGCTATCACCAATTCGAGGGCATGGCGCTGATCAAAGCCGCCTAGAGCATCGGATCGAAAAGTGTGGCGCGGTTTTCGGGCGATCCGACGCTCCAAGAGAAACAGGTTTTTGGACAACAAATGGCCAATCTGAACGACCACATGGGCAGGCCCATCGTCGCCGTCACCGGCATCGGCGTGGTGACGTCGCTCGGTGTGGGCAAAGCCGACAATTGGGCGGCACTTACCTCAGGCAAGTCCGGCATCCATCCGATCACCCGCTTCCCGGTCGATCATCTCAACACCCGCATCTCCGGCATGGTCGATTTCCTGCCGTCGAGCTCCAAGGGCGCCAGTCTCCTCACCTATGAGCTTGCCGAAACCGCCGCCCAGGAAGCGATGTCGGAGGCCGGCCTCGATGCCGGCGATTTCGGCGGACCGCTCTTCCTCGCTTCGCCGCCGGTCGAGCTCGACTGGAGCGAGCGCTTTTCGCTCTACAATTCCGACACGCCCAATAATTCAGACAGGCACGACACCGGTGCAGAGAGGCTGCTGCGGGTAGCGCGCGGCCTCATGGAACTCGACATCTTCGAGACCACCCAGTTCGGCTCGATTGCCGACCGGCTTGCCGACCGTTTCGGCACACGCGGCCTGCCGATCACGCTGTCGACAGCCTGCGCTTCGGGCGCCACCGCGATCCAGCTCGGCGTCGAGGCGATCCGCCGCGGCGAATGCGACAGGGCGCTGTCGATCGGCGCCGACGGCTCGGCGACCGCCGAGGCGCTGATCCGCTTCTCGCTTCTGTCCGCGCTCTCCACCCATAACGACATCCCCGAAAAGGCCTCAAAACCCTTCTCCAAGGATCGCGACGGCTTCGTGCTGGCCGAAGGCTCGGGCGCCCTTGTGCTGGAATCGCTGGAGGCCGCACTTGCCCGCGGCGCCACCGTTCTCGGCATATTGCTCGGCTGCGGCGAAAAGGCCGACGACTTCCATCGCACCCGCTCCAAGCCGGACGGTTCGCCGGCGATCGCGGCGGTGCGCGCCGCTCTTGCCGATGCCGGCCTGAGCGAGGACGGGATCGATTATGTCAACGCCCATGGCACCTCGACGCCCGAAAACGACAAGATGGAGCATTTGTCGCTGTCGACGGTGTTCGGCGAGCGGATCTCGTCAATGCCGGTCTCGTCGAACAAGTCGATGATCGGCCATACCCTATCGGCTGCCGGTGCCGTCGAGGCTGCATTTTCGCTGATGACGATGCGCGAAAGCGTCATTCCGCCGACCATCAACTACGACAATCCCGACCCGGCGATCGTGCTCGACGTGGTGCCGAACACCAAGCGCAATGCCGAGGTCGGCACCGTCCTGTCGAACTCCTTCGGCTTTGGCGGCCAGAACACCTGCCTTGTCATGGCGCGGGAACCGGTCTAAGCGACCTTTTTCAGCCAGACTGAACCGACAGGCACCATGCGCGCATTGCAACTTATCGAGGACCGCCGCCTTGAAACGGTGGACCTGCCGCCCCCGCCGCAACCTGCGCTCGGCGAGGTGACGCTGCGCATCAAGGCCGTGGCGCTGAACCACATCGACGTCTGGGGCTGGCGCGGCATGGCTTTTGCCAAGCGCAAGCTGCCGCTGGTCGTCGGCGCCGAGGCTTCCGGCGAGGTCGAGGCGGTCGGCCCCGGCGTTTCCAGCCTCCTGCCCGGACAATTGGTGTCGATCTATGGCGCCCGCACCTGCGGTCTTTGCCGCGCCTGCCGCGAAGGCCGTGACAATCTCTGCGAGCATGTCTCGGGCGTTCACGGCTTCCATCTCGACGGCTTTGCGCAGGAAAAGATCAACCTGCCGGCGCGCCTTCTGGTCCCCGCCCCGCCAGGCGTGAGCGAAATCGGCGCGGCGGTGGCGCCTGTCACCTTCGGCACGGTCGAGCACATGCTGTTCGACAATGCCCGGCTGCAACCCGGCGAGACGATACTGGTCCATGCCGGCGGCTCCGGCATCGGCTCCGCCGCTATTCAACTGGCCAAGAAGATGGGCTGCATGGTCATCACCACCGTCGGCTCGAACGACAAGATCGACAAGGCCAAGGCGCTCGGCGCCGACCACGTAATCAATTATCGCGACGACCGCTTCGAAGGCATCGTGCGCAAGCTGACCAAGAAGAAGGGCGTCGACGTGGTGTTCGAGCATGTCGGCGCCGACACCTTTGCCGCCTCGATGCTGTGCCTGAAGCGCGGCGGCCGGCTGGTCACCTGCGGCTCGACCTCCGGCGTGTCGACACAGATCAATTTGATGCAGTTGTTCCAGCAGCAGCTGAAGCTGCTCGGCTCGTTCGGCTGCCGCATGGAAAATATGGCCGACGCCATGCAGAAGATGGCCGCGGGCCTGGTCGCGCCGGTGATCGACACCGAGGTCGGCTTCGACGGCATCGATGCGGCGCTGAAGCGCATGGAAGGCCGCGACGTCTTCGGCAAGATCATCCTGCGCGTCGGCTGAAATGATCGGCAACGCCTTCAGGAAGATCCGCAGGGACGTGGGATTCCGCTATGGCAGGCGGCTTCGCCAGTTCAACTACTGGCTGGTCGCGCGCGTCGCGATGATCATCATCTCCGCGCTGCGCCTGCTGCCGCCCGACAGGGCGCTCAATTTCGCCGACCGCGCCGCCCGCCGCATCGGCCCCTGGGTAGCGCGCCATCAGGTTGCGGTCGACAATCTGCGCAAGGCCTATCCGGAAAAAAGCGATGCCGAGATCGAAGCGATCGCTTCCGATATGTGGGGCAACATGGCCCGCCTGGCCGCCGAATACATCTTTCTCGATGCTTTGTTCGACTACGATCCCGCTGCGACGAAGCCGGGCCGTGTCGAGGTCAAGGGCGTGGAGCATTTCGTGCGCATCGCGGGCGAGGACAAGCCGCATATCGTCTTCACCGGGCATCTCGGCAATTTCGAGCTGCTGCCGGTGGCTGCGGCGACCTTCGGCATGAACATCACGGCGCTGTTTCGCCCGCCCAACAACCCTTACCTCGCCGAGTACATCCTCTCGACCCGCCGCTCGAGCATGGGATCGCTGCTGCCGTCTTCGACCGGTGCCTCGTTCGCACTTGCGGCCATCCTGGAGAAAGGCGGCAATATCGGCGTGCTGGTCGACCAGAAATTCACCGGCGGGCTCGAGACGACATTCTTCGGCCGCCCCTGCGAGAGCAACCGGGTCCTCGGCACCCTGGCGCGGCACTACGATTGCGATGTCTACCCGGCGCGCTGCGTGCGCCTGCCGAACAATCGTTTCCGGCTCGAGATCGAGGACAAGCTCACCTTGCCGCGCACCGCCGGCGGCAGTGTCGACGTCCGCGCCACCACCCAGCTTCTCAACGACGTGGTCGAGCGCTGGGTGCGCGAAGACCCCGGCCAGTGGATGTGGTTCCACAAGCGCTGGGAGATCAGCGGCCGCAAAAAGCGTCGGCCGGCGACAGTGCGCGACAAAGCCGCCTGAGCGGAACGATCTTTTTGGGCACCGGCCCTATTTTGTTCTTGCTTTGTGCCGGCAGCTATGCTACTAATTTCGCTATGGTGCTATTTGGCCCCGACGAACCCGCCGCTCCGGCGGGTTTTTTATTGCGGGCCGAGGAGCAGGCCCTAATTCGTCACGAGGATCCGCGTATTACCGAAGCCGGCTTTGCGCACCATCGAATAGAACGCGGCGGCGTTGCTAGGGTGGAGGCGCACACAGCCATGCGATGCCGGGCGCCCCAATTGCCGGATCGCGCCGGTGCCGTGGATAGCATAGCCGCCGCGGAAGAACACCGAATAGGGCATCGGCGACATGTCGTATTTGCGCGAATACCACATCCGGGCCGTCCGCTGTGGACGATAGCTGCCGCGCGGCGTGATGTAGCCTTTGCGGGCGGTGGAAACGCTCCACCGATAATACGAAAGCCCGTATCTTACCGTCATCGTCTGTGAGGAAATATCGATGTTCGCGACCAGGCTGGCCGCACGGCTCTCGAACGACGAACCGAACAGCATCGCTACCAATGCCGCTGCCATGAGAACAGTGTTTTTCATGCAATCAAACCCCTTTGATGCCCCTTGCCTGCCTGCCGTCACGCTGTTCTCCAGCGTTTTGATGGCAAGCCAGCGAGCTAACACCTACTCCCTGACGATTTCACCAATCCAAAGCAGCGAATTTGAACGATTTCCCGCAATAGTTGCCGTAACGACACGCAATCGCCTCGCAATTCGCCATCGAGCTTGCAAAACCCCCTCATCCGCTGCTCAATTCGCCGAATGAATGAACCGAACGAACGGCTCCTCAAGGCTATCGATGACCGAGCCGATGATCTGGTTGCACTGACTGCGGATCTGATCCGCTTTCCAACCATCAATCCGCCCGGCGAAGCCTATCGGCCATGTGCCGAATATATCGGCGCGCGGCTGAAGAAGCGTGGTTTTGAGATCGAATTCATCCGTGCCGAAGGCACGCCTGGCGACACTGACCGTTACCCGCGCGTCAACGTCGTCGCCCGCTTCGATGGCCGGGCGCCGGGTGCTTGCGTGCACTTCAATTCGCATATCGACGTCGTCGAGCCCGGCGACGGCTGGAGCCTCGATCCGTTCGCCGGCATCGTCAGGGATGGCAAGGTCTATGGCCGCGGCGCTTGCGACATGAAAGGCGGGCTTGCCGCCTCGATCATCGCCGCTGAAGCCTTCATGGAGGTGTTTCCCGATTTTCGCGGCGCCATCGAGATTTCGGGGACGGTCGACGAGGAGTCCGGCGGCTTTGGCGGCGTCGCGCATCTGGCCAAGCTCGGCTATTTCTCGAGGCCGAAGGTCGACCACGTCATCATTCCCGAGCCGCTCAACAAGGACCGCATCTGCCTTGGCCATCGCGGCGTCTGGTGGGCCGAGATCGAGACCAAGGGCGAGATCGCGCACGGCTCGATGCCGTTCCTCGGCGACAATGCGGTGCGCCATATGGGCGCCGTGCTGCGGGCCTTCGAAGACGAATTGTTTCCGGCGCTCGACCGCAAGATGACGCGCATGCCGGTCGTGCCCGAAGGCGCAAAACGCTCGACCATGAACATCAACTCGATCCATGGCGGCCAGACGGAGGATTTCCGGCCCGGCCTGCCCTCGCCCAACGTGCCCGATTCCTGTCGGCTGACCATCGACCGCCGCTTCCTGCTCGAAGAGGATCTCGCTGCGGTCAAGAGCGAGGTGACCGATATCCTCGAACGGCTGAAGCGCGAGCGCAAAAAGTTCGACTACGAAATCCGCGATCTGATGGAGGTGCTGCCGCTGATGACCGAGCGCGACGCGCCGGTGGTTAAGGCGGTCGCGCAAGGCATCATGGAGATATTCGACCGCGAACCGGATTACGTGATTTCCCCCGGCACCTACGACCAGAAGCACATCGCCCGTATCGGCCACATCTATGACTGCATCGCCTATGGCCCGGGCATCCTCGATCTCGCCCATCGGCCCGATGAATGGGTCGGCATTGCCGACATGCTGGACTCGGCAAAGGTGATGGCGATTGGCCTCGGCGTGCTGCTGAGGGGCGCCGGCCCGCCATGATCCGGCCATGGGCGGAAAAACATTCCTCCCGGCGTCGGCACACGGTACGAAACGCAATTTACTCGGCGGCGAATTCACGCTTCTATCCGCCCGGGTTTGAGCACGTGTTTTAGACATGGGGAGTTGCACGATGAAATTGTGGAAAACCATTCTGGCCGCCGCGGCGCTGGCGTTGGCCGCCGGGACCTCAGCGATGGCCGCGCGCACCGACCTGGTCATCGGCATTACGCTCGAACCCCCGCATCTCGACCCGACCGCGGGTGCCGCCGCGGCAATCGACGAGGTACTCTATGCCAATGTCTTCGAGGGCCTGACCCGCATCGGCCCGAACGGCGAGGTGCTGCCCGATCTCGCCGAAAGCTGGAGCATTTCCGACGACGGCAAGGTCTACACTTTCAAGCTGCATACAGGCGTGAAATTCCATGACGGCAGCGACTTCAACGCCGACGACGTGAAATTCTCGCTCGACCGTGCCCGCGCCGACAATTCCGTCAACGCGCAAAAGGCCCTGTTTGCCGCCATCGACAAGGTCGAGGTCGTCGATCCCGCGACGGTGAAGGTCACGCTGAAGAACCCGCAAGGCTCGTTCCTCTACAATATGGGCTGGGGCGACGCGGTGATCGTGGCGCCTGAGACAGCCGACACCAACAAGGAAAAACCGATCGGCACCGGCCCGTTCAAGTTCCAGAACTGGGCCAAGGGCTCATCGATCACGCTGGTCAAGTCGGATAATTACTGGGGCGCCCCGGTATTTCTCGACAAGGCCGAGTTCCGCATCATTCCGGATGCCGCCGCCGCCGTTCCGGCGCTGCTTTCCGGCGACGTTCAGGCCTTTCCGTTCTTCGACCCCGACAGCGTCGCCCAGGTCAAGGACGATCCGCGCTTCAAGGTGGTGATCGGCTCGACCGAGGGTGAAACCATCCTGTCGATCAACAACAAGAAGCCGCCCTTCGACAAGCTGCAGGTCAGGCAGGCGATTTCCTTTGCGCTCGATCGCAAGGCGATCATCGACGGCGCCTCGGCCGGCCTCGGCGTGCCGATCGGCTCGCACATGTCGCCCGCCAGCAAGGCCTATGTCGACCTCACCGGCCTCTATCCGCACAATGTGGAGAAGGCCAAGGAGTTGCTGAAGGAAGCCGGCCTGGAGAATGGCTTCAAGGCGACGCTGAAGCTGCCGCCGCCCTCCTATGCGCGGCTTGGTGGCGAGATCATCGCCTCGGAGCTTCGCGAAATCGGCATCGATCTCGAGATCATCCCGGTCGAATGGGCGCAATGGCTGGACCAGGTCTTCACCAAGAAGGATTACGACCTGACCATCGTTTCCCACACCGAGCCCAATGACATCGATATCTATTCGCGCAAGGACTATTACTTCAACTACGACAATCCGGCCTTCGACAAGATCATCGACGAGCTGAACCTTACGTCCGACGAGGCCAAGCGCATGACGCTGCTCGGCGAGGCGCAGAAGGTCCTGGCAGACGACGCCGTGGTCGGCTTCCTCTACGAATTGCCGAAGGTCGGCGTCTGGGACGCCAAACTGCAGGGCCTGTGGGAAAACGCCCCGATCCAGGCCAACGACCTGACCAAGGTGAAGTGGACGGATTGAGCGGGTCGCTGACAGAAGGGCGAAAGTTGCACTCCGTCCCACCCCCCTCTGCCCTGCCGGGCATCTCCCCCTCAAGGGGGGGGATTGGCAGTTTCCACGCTGGCACTGTCCTTGCAACGCTAGTGATTAGCGAAAGCGGCGATGAGGGCTCAATCTCCCCCCTTGAGGGGGAGATGTCCGGCAGGACAGAGGGGGGTGGGCGGGAACGCAAGCTTCGCCCGGTTTTTGCGTCCGGCAACACAGCGGTTCCTCAACGTCCATGACCGCCTACCTCCTCAAGCGCCTCGCCATCGCCGTCATCACGCTGGTTCTGGCCTCGATGGTGGTCTTTGCCGTGCTGGAGATCATTCCCGGCGACCCGGCGCGGCTGATGCTTGGCCTGAACGCCAGCGCCGACCAGATCGAATTGCTGCGCAACCAGATGGGTCTCAACGCTCCCGTCGTGCTGCGCTATCTGCATTGGGCCGGCGGCTTGTTGAGCCTCGATTTCGGCCGTTCCTATACCTATTCGGTGCCGGTCATCGATCTGGTCCGTGAGCGTCTCGTCGTCTCGCTGCCGCTGGCGCTGATGGCGCTGGCGCTGTCCACAGTCATTGCCATCCCGGTCGGGCTGTTTTCCGCCAGCCGGCGCGGCCGGGCCGGCGACACGGTTGCGATGGGCGCCGCCCAGCTTGGCGTCGCCGTGCCCAATTTCTGGTTTGCGCTGATGCTGATCTATCTGTTCGCCGTCTGGCTGCGGCTGGTGCCGGGCGGCGGTTTTCCCGGCTGGGGCGCCGGCGTCTGGCCGGCGCTGAAGTCGCTGCTCCTGCCGGCGGTCGCCCTCGCTCTGCCGCAGGCGGCGATCCTCGCCCGGGTCACCCGCTCGGCGCTGATTGAAGTGCTGAATGAGGATTACATCCGCACCGCCCGCGCCAAGGGCCTGCCCTATCGTCTTGTCTTGTGGCGGCATGCGCTGCGCAACGCCTTGATCCCGGTGGTCACCATTCTAGGCCTGCAATTCGCCTTCCTGCTTGCCGGCACCATCATCATCGAGAACGTCTTCTATTTGCCCGGCCTCGGCCGGCTGGTGTTCCAGGCAATCAACCAGCGTGACCTGATCGTGGTCGAGAGCGTCGTCATGCTGCTGGTTGCCGCCGTCATCATCGTCAATTTCGTTGTCGATCTCTCCTATGCGGTGGTCGATCCGCGCCTGAGAGGCAGGCAATGACGCTGCACATCGACATCCCCGACGAGAACCTTGCCGGCATCCTGGCCAAGGCGTTTCGAAACCGTTCGTTCCTCGCCGGCTTCGTCGTCACCGCACTGGTGGCTGCGGTCGCGATCCTCTCCTTCGAGTGGACGCCTTACGACGTCACCAGGCTGGTCATTTCCGACAAGACCCAGGCGCCGTCGCTGGCGCACTGGTTCGGCACCGACCATTTCGGTCGCGACATCCTGTCGATGATCATGGTTGGCGCCCGCAACTCGATTGCCGTGGCGCTGGTGGCGGTCGGCATCGGCATGGGCGTCGGCGTGCCGCTCGGCGCCTTTGCCGCGGCGCGTGGCGGCATCGCCGACGACGTGCTGATGCGGCTGAACGACCTGGTCTTCGCCTTTCCGGCGCTGCTTTCGGCAATCATGATCACCGCCATCTTCGGGCCCGGCGCGTTCAACGCCATCATTGCCATCGGCATCTTCAACATCCCGGTGTTCGCGCGCGTCGCCCGCGCCGGCGCCCTGGCGATCTGGCCGCGCGAATTCATCCTCGCCGCCCGCGCCGCCGGCAAAAGCAGGACGCTGATCAGCATCGAACATGTGCTGCCCAACATCGCCACGCTGCTGCTGGTGCAAGGCACCATCCAGTTCGCGCTGGGCATACTGGCCGAAGCCGGGCTTTCCTATGTCGGGCTGGGTACGCAGCCGCCGATGCCGAGCTGGGGCCGCATGCTGTTCGACGCCCAGACCCGCATGGTGGTGGCGCCGTGGATGGCGATCTTTCCCGGGATGGCGATCGTCGTCACCGTGCTTGGCCTGAACCTGCTTGGCGACGGCATTGCCGACATTCTCGATCCGAAGTCGCGGCGGCAGCGATGAGCCTGCTCGAAATCGAGAAGCTGTCGCTGGCCATCGGCGGCACGCCCATCCTCAGGGACATCGAGCTGTCCGTGGCGCCCGGCGAAGTGATGGGGCTGGTCGGCGAATCCGGCTCCGGCAAGTCGATGACTGCGCTCACCGTGATGCAGCTCTTGCCCTGGGCGGCACGCGCCACGGGACGCGTTACCTTCGACGGCATCGACATCCTGGCGGCGAGCGAGGACCAGATGTGCGCGCTGCGCGGCGACGACATCGGCATGGTGTTCCAGGAGCCGATGACGGCGCTCAACCCGGTCAAGACCATCGGCGAGCAGGTCGCCGAGGGTATTCGCTGGCACACCAGGGCGAGCCGCGCTGACGCCGAGCAACGGGCGCGAAAAATGCTCGACCGGGTCGGCTTGCCGGCAGCGCAGTTCCCGCTGTCGCGTTATCCGCATGAGCTGTCCGGCGGCCAGCGCCAGCGCGTCGTCATCGCCATCGCCTGTGCGCTGAAACCCAAGCTGCTGATTGCCGACGAGCCGACGACCGCGCTCGACGTGGTGCTGCAGGCGCAGATCCTCGACCTGCTGCGCGACCTCGTAGCGGAAAACCGCATGGGTCTTCTGCTCATCTCGCACGACCTCGCCGTGGTGACCGAGATGGCGGATCGCATCACCATCCTGCGCCATGGCGAGGTGATGGAGGCTGGCGACACGGCGCGCATTCTGTCCGGACAGCTCCATCCCTATACGCGCCAGTTGGCGCAGGCCTCGATGCATGTGCCCGCGCGGGCTAGGCACAGCGTCGGCCAAGGAAAACCTCTGGTTGAGGTAGACAGCGTGACGCGCGACTATCCGGCACGGCGCACATCGCTGCTCAAGCGAGGGGCTCCCATTCGAGCCGTCGACGATGTCTCCTTCTCGATGGCGCCCGGCCAGTCGGTGGCGCTCGTCGGGCGTTCCGGCTGTGGCAAGTCGACGCTTGCCCGCATGGTTCTGGCACTGGACAAGCCGACGGCCGGTACGATCCGCTTCCGCGGCAATACCCTCACCGGCAAGAGCGAGGCGGAGCTGAAGCCGGCACGGCGCGACATGCAGGTCGTGTTCCAGGACCCGTACGGCTCGTTCGACCCACGCCAGAAGGTCGAGAGACTGGTGGCCGAGCCGCTGCATGTGCTGGAGAAGAAGCCGTCGCCCGCCGCGCGGCGCGAGATGGTGGCGCATGCGCTGCACGAGGTCGGCCTCTCACCAGGCGACATGGACAAATATCCGCACGAGTTTTCGGGCGGCCAGCGCCAGCGCCTGTCGATCGCCCGCGCCATCATCACGCGGCCGAAGCTGGTCGTCGCCGACGAACCGGTCTCGGCGCTCGACGTCTCGATCCGCGCCCAGATCCTCGATCTGTTCGCCGAGCTCAACCAGAAGCTCGGCATCGCCTATCTGTTCATCACCCATGATCTGACCGTCGCCCGCGCCATCACTGACGAGGTGATGGTCATGCATGACGGCAAGATCGTCGAGCGCGGCAGGACGAGCGAAGTACTCGACCACCCGCAGTCCGAGGCGGCCAAGGCGCTGGTCACTGCTGCTCCAGACCTGCACCGGGCGATTGCAAAACGGCTGCACGAACAGGGCTGAGCGGCAAGGGGCACGGGCCTTCCGTTCTCCCACTGTGGGGTCCGAAGGACGGGGCGAGACCGGTGGCTCGCCCCACGAGGAGGCTCCGGTGGTTGGCGACGTGGTGGAGACGACTGTTTGTGGCCAGCCTATGAAAGTAGAAAAAATATGGGGCCATTGGGCCGATCGCCGATCGCGCAACCCGGACCTGATCGTCCCTTTGCGCGCGAAGGAGATTTAGCGAACTTAGGTTTGGAAATTACGGTATTAATGTATGTTTTCTGCCTCGCCCGTTCGGCTTTGTCCTGCCGCGTATTCTCCGCATCGTCGCGCTTAAGCTAAGCAAAACGACTGGCAGCAACGGATAGCCCCCAAACACACGAGAGCTTGGCGCTCCAACAAAGCCGTAACTAATCACCACTCGCGCCTTCCGCATCACGCCGGCATCTGTAGTAAAGGGAACCTTAAAGTGAGACAACTACCCTACAAGGAAGGCACCCTATTTGCCATTCCGTTGAGATCAGGTGGCTACGGGCTTGGCTTGGTAGCTCATATGGCCCCAATGGGAAAGATTATTCTAGCATATCTATTTGGACCAATGCGTCTGGAATTGCCAAAGGCGGATGAATTAAATGACCTTAGTCCAGATAATGCAGTCAGGTGCCTACGGTGTGGCGATCTCGGTTTAATAAATGGAACTTGGCCAATTATTGGCCAAATGAAGAGCTGGGCAGAAGACAAATGGCCTATGCCAACCTTCGTTCACAAAGAAAGCCTTTCCAACCGAATTCTTATTCGAAAATACTCAGAGTCTGACCCATCGAAGCTAGAGAGCCAAACTAGCGTAGCTTCGGCGGGCGATTTGGAGCAGGACGGTTTACACGGATATCAAGCCGTCGAATTGATTCTGATCGAGCAGCTGAAACCCCATTGATCAAGGAATGACGGTAACGATGTGAATTACGAATTACGGTGACTCCCACTAGCCGGCCTCTCGTCAATGCCGCGCGGACTTTTTTGGCGGCGTCAGCGGCTAATTTGCATCGGGCGGACTATTCATCCGGGGAGGAGCCCCACGACTGGTGAAGGAGGGATGTCACTGGGTTGTTTGGTGGATAACAATAAAGACTATAACTCGCTTATGAATGTAATCGGCCCGAATAAGCTGGGTAGTGCGAGTTTACAGGTAAATGATTTCCCAATTGGTTCGTGAGGAGTTGCCATCATGCATTTTAAAATAGCATTGAAACTTGCCGGATTTGTTGCAATTTTTGTTTTCGGAGGATCGGCCTGTACTGTGCCATCAACTCCTGAGATACTGAACTGTTCAAATGGAATCTTTGCCGATAATTGGCCGTTCACTTGGCGAGCAGTTGAGGAGAAATGTATATCACGCGTAACCTCGCAAATTGCGAAGGAGTTCATGGACTGGAATACGAAGTATGAAGAATTTAATGAGGATACTGGTGCACTTTACCTTTTTATATGGACGAGATTGATTGATAAGAATCTTGCGACTCCATTGCAATTGGACGGGAGAACGAAAGATTTTGATCAAGTAACTCGATCGCTTACGGACTCTTATGTTGGGATTTACGACGATATTGAAAAATTGCAGGAAGAATTGAAAATGTCTTTGGCCCAAAAAGGAGGCGGGGATGCGAATTCGGTCTATGCGATAAGGCTTTTAGGTTTAGTTCCAATTGAGCACGCGCGGCCCACCATTTTGTTCCTGAAGAGTCTGGTTGATCTTGACACCAACACCATTAAGGTCACGGGACAATACGGGGAAGAGATTGTAGAAATGCAAGAGTTGTTGGATTATCGGGCCAGTGCACAAGGTCGTTAGTTGCCATTCACAGATCCTAATTATGACGCGGGTCATTACTTAGTGGCCGCTATTGTGCGGCAGGAACTGGAGAGAATTTCGCAATTTCGGTGCACTTTTATCGCGTTCGCCCGGCTATCATTGCACGTAGATTGACCACATGGCCCGCCTTGCCCGCATAGCGGCGTCCGGCTTCTACAACATCGGCCAGCTCACCTCCACCAACCCTGGGGCAACGCAAGGCAACAAGTATGACGGCTTTGGCAAGCTCGCCCGCCGGGACGTCACGCTGGGCACGCTGACCCACACCACGACCAGCGTGCGCGATGCCTCCGGCCAGACGGGTTGTTGATAAATACGGAGCTCGATATACGGTGGACGTAACTGTTACAGGTCCGGCCGGCACCGTTGAGGTTCGCACCGGGTGGATTTTCAGCCCCCGGTTCAAACGTCCCGTCGCTGATGACACTATTCGTGAAGTAGAGTCCCGCTATGAAACCAAAGATCAACGACGTTGTGAGATTGATTTGTGATATGCTGGGAGAATCCCTTCAGGCCGGAGCTTTAGGAGTCGTTGTTGAAGAGCATTCTTATCCCGAGGAGGCATACGAGATTGAATTCAGTAGCGAAAATGGGAAGACCATCGCTCAATTAGCCTTACTTCCAAACCAGTTCGTACTGATTGCTGTGTAAGGAATTACAGCGCACTCTTTTCCATATCTCCTCTCCGAATTACGACATGATCCGGAATTACGCACTACGGTCGCATTACGAATTACGGTGACACCCATTAGCCGGCGGCTCGTCAAGAGCACGAAGCCGTAGGGCACGGTTTTTGATGACTGAGTTCAAGATCATACCTTTCACTGGCGCCGGGGAAATAGAGTTTGGAATGTCCCCGAATCAGATTAGACGGCGTCTTGGGACAAATTTTCGAACATTCAAACGATCTATCAGGGATACGTTTCCTTGCGACTATTTCGAAAATATTGGGGTATTTTGTTACTATAGTAAATCAGGAAAATTGAACGCGGTCGAATTCACGAGTCCTGCCGCTCCTTCTCTGAATGGGGTTCGATTTCTAGGAACAGGATTTGAAACCGCAAAACGTGCACTTATTTCATTGGGCCAAGAAATCGAAGAAGAAATTGATGGGGCAATCGCTTTTGGCCTTGGGGTCAGTATTTATGCCCCGTTGGCAAAAGAAGATTCCATGGCGCCTGTCGAGACAGTGCTAATCTTTCAGAAAGGATACTACCAATAGCAGCAAGGCATAGATAGTGTTGAAGAAGTCGGCGATGAAGCCGTGGATCCACTCGCACCGAAGCGTCTTGATTAAGGTCGACGCGACCTCCTCGCCTTAAGTGGCTCGGACGTTTGTTCCGAGGGTGCAAATCTTGGCCAATTTCCTGAGGTTCTGGGCGATGGCTGCAAGGTGGAACTCATCGCGGGCACCACAGGGGCCGCGCAATCGCAATCGATCGAGCTTCAGGATGCGCTTGAGGTGCGCGAACAGCATCTCCACCTTCTTCCGCTGATAGCGTGAGGTCTGGTAGGCGTCTGTCTTTGCGATGTCGCGGGCCATGTCGCGCGCGCCCTCATAGATCGAGCGCAGCACCTTGCGCGCCGGCTCCTTCGGGCAACAGCTGGGCTTCAGGGCACAGGCGTCGCAATCCAGCTTGCTGGCGCGATAGCGCATCATGCCATTCTCGTCGACGAGAGGGTGTGGCATCCGATAGGTCTTCTGGCGCTGCCTGAGCGTCTTCCCGCCAGGACAGATGTATGTATCGGCCTTATGGTCGTAGGTGAAGTCGTCGCGCGAGAAGGTGCCATCCTTGCGCCTAGACTTGTCGAAGACCGGGATATGCGGCTCGATCCCACGCTCATGCACCAACCAGTTCAGCATTTCGGCCGAGCCGTAGCCGGTGTCGGCAATCAGCCGCTCCGGCCAGAGGCCGAGCTCGTCGTGCGCCCGCTCGATCATAGTCTTGGCGGCCGTCACCTCGGCTTGGCGCACCGCGGTCGAGGGCTCCACGTCCACGATGATGGCGTGCTCCACGTCGATCAAATAGTTCGTGCAATAGGCATAGACGGCTGGGCCACCCCAAGCGGCAGTCCAGCGCGCGGCGGGATCAACAGGGGAGACGAACTTGGGCTCCACCGGCGTGGCGGCCCCGAAGGCGGCGTCATCCAGAGTGGCGAGATACTCAGCCACGGCCCGCTTGGCTTTGGGATTGAGGTCCTCGGCCGTTTCGATCCCGCGCTGACGATGGGCGTCGGCGACGATCATGCTGGCATCGACCGCAAAGCCTTCGCCGCCGACGAGCCCTTCAGCTATGCAGCGCCG